>NZ_LPMU01000068.1:0-84013 GCF_001534535.1 Burkholderia sp. MSMB1459WGS | reverse complement strand
ATTCGAACCCCTGTACTCACCGTGAAAGGGTGATGTCCTAGGCCTCTAGACGAAGGGGACAACGTACTGCTTACATCTTTAATACAAAAGCCCGCTCAAAAACGTCTTGAACGGGCTTCGTTCTGGCGGAGCGGACGGGACTCGAACCCGCGACCCCCGGCGTGACAGGCCGGTATTCTAACCGACTGAACTACCGCTCCAGCTTTCTTACCCAACCTGCAGGACGTCGGTTACGTTCCTGCAAGCCTGCGACACTTCTACGAAACGCCGCTGAATTTGGCGTCCCCTAGGGGATTCGAACCCCTGTACTCACCGTGAAAGGGTGATGTCCTAGGCCTCTAGACGAAGGGGACAAAATCTTTTCAGATTCGTCTGACTTTCGCTATTTACTTTCATTCAACAGCGAAGGCCGAAATTCTAACTGCTTTGAATCATTTTGTGAAGCATTTATTACTACCGCCGCTTCGCAAATCAATCCAGCTTGTTCTGTTGGTGGAGGTAAGCGGGATCGAACCGCTGACCTCTTGCATGCCATGCAAGCGCTCTCCCAGCTGAGCTATACCCCCTTGCAGAACAGAAATGAGATTATATGGACCGATTTCGAACTTGTAAATACCCTTTTTACGATTCGCGCGAAATTTTTTGCGAAGCGGTCCGCTCGCTCATGCGCGGACCGCTTCGCGCGCGCCAACGTCAGCCCAGCGCGGCCTCGATGCGCGACACCACGACGTCGCGACCGAACAGCACGAGCACCGCGTCGATCGACGGCGTGTGCGTCGTGCCCGCCACCAGCAGACGCACCGGCATCGCGAGCTGCGGCATCTTCAGCTTGTGCGTGGCGAGCGTCGCCTTCAACGCGGCGGACACCGCTTCCTTCGTCCAGTCGGCCGCCTTCAGCGCGGCGACGAGATCGGACAGCGCCGGCCGCACCGCATCGGTCACGTGCTGCGCGAGCGCATCGGCGTCGGGCGCCGGCACGCGGTAGAACATCGTCGCGCCTTCCGCGATTTCCTTGACCGTCGTCGCACGATCCTTCATCAGGCCGACCACCGCGTCGAGCGCGGGGCCCGTCGCGATCGCCGCGTCGTCGATGCCGAGCGCGTCGAGGAACGGCTTCGCGAGTTCGGCGAGGCGTGCGTTGTCGGCTTCCTTGATGTAATGCGCGTTCAGCCAGCTCAGCTTGCTGTGGTCGTACTGCGCGGGCGACTTGCCGAGATGCTCGAGATCGAACCATTCGACGAACTGCTCGCGCGAGAAGATCTCGGCGTCGCCGTGCGACCAGCCGAGCCGCGCGAGATAGTTGACGACGGCCTCCGGCAGGAAGCCCGCGTCGCGGTACGCCATCACGCTCATCGCGCCATGCCGCTTGCTCATCTTCTCGCCCTGCTCGTTCAGCACGGTCGGCAAGTGCGCATAGACGGGCGGCTCGCCGCCGAGCGCATTCAGGATGTTGATCTGGCGCGGCGTGTTGTTCACGTGGTCGTCGCCACGGATCACGTGCGTGATGCCCATGTCCATGTCGTCCACCACCACGCAGAAGTTGTAGATCGGCGTGCCGTCCGGGCGCGCGATCACGAGATCGTCGAGCTCCTCGTTCGAAATCTCGACACGCCCCTTCACCGCGTCGTCCCACACGACCGTGCCCGTCAGCGGATTGCGAAAGCGCAGCACCGGCTTCACGCCGGCCGGCGGCTCCGGCAGCACCTTGCCGGGCTCCGGACGCCACGTGCCGTCGTAGCGCGGCTTCAGGCCGGCTTCGCGCTGGCGTTCGCGCAGCGCGTCGAGTTCCTCGGCCGACATGTAGCACGGGTACGCGAGGCCCTTCTCGAGCATCTGCGCGAGCACTTCGCGATAGCGGTCCATCCGCTGCATCTGGTAGATCGGGCCTTCGTCGAAATCCAGCCCGAGCCATTGCATCCCCTCGAGGATCGCATCGACCGCTTCCTGCGACGAACGCTCGACGTCGGTATCCTCGATGCGCAGCACGAACGTGCCTTTCATCTTGCGGGCGAACGCCCACGGATAGAGTGCGGAGCGGATGTTGCCGAGGTGGATGAAGCCGGTGGGACTCGGCGCGAAGCGGGTACGGACAGGACGGGTCATAAACGGTAACTCGAACGCCTGGGGCGCATGAATGATTCGACGCGGGAAGACGACGGCTGCCCGACAGCAACGGAGCCGGCGACGCCCGGAACGGGAAAGAAGCCGGAATTATACCCGTGCCGGACATCGCGCCAAGCGCACCGCTTGCTTTATGATGTGCGCGCCGCGGCCGCCAGCCGGCCCGGCGCCGGCCGCACAGAACCCGCTGCGCGGCCGCTCGCAACCTATCGCCGCCGCGGGCCGTGTAACCCGCCGCCAAGCCGCCGGAGAACCATTCGATGTCGTCCCCTCGCCTGTCGCGCCGCCACTTCACGATCGCGTGCGCGTCCGCCAGCCTCGCCGCCTGCACGTCCTTCGGCGACAAGTCCCGCCCCGGCACGGCCCTGCCGCAGGAGAAGCCCGTCAAGATCGGCATCGCGCTCGGCGGCGGCGCCGCGCGCGGCTTCTCGCACATCGGCGTGCTGAAGGCGCTCGAGGCGCGCGGCATTCCGGTCGAAATCGTCGCCGGGACGAGCGCGGGCTCGGTGGTCGGCGCGCTCTACGCGTCCGGCATGAGCGCGCTGCAGATCAACAAGATCGCGCTCGACATGGACCAGGCGTCGATCAGCGACTGGGCGCTGCCGTTTCGCTCGCGCGGCCTGCTGCAAGGCGTCGCGCTGCAGAACTTCCTGAACAAGACGCTCAACAACCGGCCGATCGAGAAGATGGCGAAGCCGCTCGGCATCGTCGCGACGGACCTGCAAAGCGGCCAGCCGATCCTGTTCCAGCAAGGCAATACCGGGCTCGCGGTACGTGCATCGTGCAGCGTGCCGTCGGTGTTCGAGCCGGTGAAGATCGGCAATCGCGAATATGTGGACGGCGGCCTGGTGAGCCCGGTGCCGGCGTCGTTCGCACGCAAGATGGGGGCGAGCTTCGTGATCGCGGTCGACATCTCGGCCCGGCCGGACGGCGCGGCGACCAACAACCCGATCGAGATGCTGCTGCAGACCTTCACGATCATGGGCCAGACGATCAAGACCTACGAGCTCGACAAGTATGCGGACGTCGTGATTCGCCCGAACCTCGCGGCGATGGGCGGCAGCGACTTCAACCAGCGCAACGCGGCGATCCTCGCGGGCGAGGAAGCGGTCGCGCGCATCATGCCGGAACTGCAGCGCAAGCTCGCGGCGGCGCGCGGCGTGGCCGCCGTCGCGTAAGCCGCAACTCCGGGAAGCGGCGGCGCACACCGCTTCCCGATAGCCGGCGCAACGACTTGCGCTCGACGTCCGCGCCGGCCCCAAAAACAAAAAACCCCTGCCGCCTTTCGGTGACAGGGGTTTTTATTGTCCGGCCCGACTACCCGGCAAACGTCAGTTGTTGCCGTTCGCCGAATCGTCGCCGATCGTCGCGCGCACGCGCTGACGCAGGTCTTCGGGCTTCATCGGGAATTCCGATTCGATCCGGCGCGCGCCGGTGAAACGCTTTTCCCAGTAGCCGCTGTCGAGATCGTCGACGCGGACAGTGCTGCCCGTCGACGGCGAATGCACGAACTTGTTGTCGCCGATATAGATGCCGACGTGCGAGAACGTGCGGCGCATCGTGTTGAAGAACACGAGATCGCCCGGCTTCAGGTTGCTCATGCTCACCTTCTCGCCGACGCGGCTCATTTCTTCCGCGCGACGCGGCAGCGACATGCCGAGCGTGTCCTGGAACACGTAGCGCACGAAACCGCTGCAGTCGAGGCCCGAATCCGGCGAGTTGCCGCCCCAGCGATACCGCACGCCGATCATGTTCAGCGCGCCGACCACCACGTCGCCCGCCTTGCCCGCCATGCCGGCAAGGAACGACTTCGCGCCGCCGCTCGACGGCTGTGCGCTGGCCTGCTGGAGGGAGGCACCCGACCCGAACTGAGTCGAATTGGTGGCATTCTGGTTAAAACTGCTGACTTCGTCGGCGAACGCGCCGGGAGCTGCTGCGAACAGGGCGCCGATGAATAGCCCGGCGATGGTGCGCGCGCATGCCTGGGTCAGGGATCGATGCTGCATTGGTCGATGGAATATGCTTAAAAATCAGCTGATTGGCGGAAAATTTCGGTCGATACTAGCCAGCGCGTAATCGTTTGTCAAAACAAATTAATAAATACAATCGAGATGGTCAGACCATTGGACGCCTATCACGCTTTCCAGACCGCTTTCAACAGCTTTTGTGTGTAAGGATGTGACGGTCTGGTGAAGATCTCGGACACCTCCCCCGACTCCACGACGGCGCCGTCCTGCATCACCGCGACGCGGTGCGCCATCGCGCCGATCACCTCCAGGTCGTGGCTGATGAACACATAGCCGAGGTTGTATTTCTGTTGCAAATTCGCGAGCAGCTTCAGCACCTGCTGCTGGATCGACACGTCGAGCGCCGACGTCGGCTCGTCGAGGATCAGGATGCGCGGCTCCAGCACGAGCGCGCGCGCGATCGCGATCCGCTGGCGCTGGCCGCCCGAGAATTCGTGCGGATAACGGTGCAGCACCGTACGGTCGAGGCCGACTTCGCGCAGCACCGCGAGCGACTTCGCGCGGCGTGCGTCGGGCGTCATGTCCGGACGATGCAGCGCGAGCCCCTCGCCGACGATCCGCTCGATCGTGTGACGCGGCGAAAGCGAACTGAACGGATCCTGAAAGACCACCTGCATGTTCGAGCGCAGCGCGGCCTGTTCGCGGCCGCGATAGGTCGACAGCGCGCGCCCCTGGAATTCGATCTCGCCGCCAGCCGTTTTCTGCAGCCCGAGCAGCGCCATCGCGAGCGTCGATTTCCCCGATCCCGATTCGCCGACGATGCCGAGCGTTTCGCCCTGCCGCACCGACACCGACACGTCCGCGACGGCCGTCACCGGCACCGTGCCGAACCAGCCCGCGAAGCCCGGCCGCTTGCGCGCGAACCGTACGCTCACGTGGCGCGCGTCGAGCACGACGGGCGCGATCGGCATCACCGGCGTGACCGCGCGTTGCGGCCGACTGTTCAGCAGCCGCTGCGTATACGGATGCTCGGGCGCCGCGAAGATCCGCTCGACGGGCCCGCTCTCGACGAGCCGGCCGCGCTCCATCACCGCGACGCGCTGCGCGAAGTGCCGCACGAGATTCAGGTCGTGCGTGATCAGCAGGATCGACATCCCACGTTTTTCCGCTTCGTCGCGCTGCAACTCCAGCAGCAGGTCGACGATCTGCGCGCGGATCGTCACGTCGAGCGCGGTGGTCGGCTCGTCGGCCAGCAGCAGGCGCGGCCGGCACGCGAGCGCCATCGCGATCATCGCGCGCTGCCGCTGGCCGCCCGACAACTGATGCGGGTAGCTGTCGACGCGCTTCTCGGGCTCCGCGATGCCGGTGCGCGCGAGCAACGCGATCGCGCGCTTGCGGGCCTCCACCGCCGATACGCCGTCGTGCAGCACGATCGTTTCCCCGATCTGCACGCCGATCGTATACAGCGGGTTAAGCGCCGTCATCGGCTCCTGGAAGATCATCGCGATGTCCGAACCGCGCAGCCCGCGCATCTCGCGCTCGCTCTTGCTTGCCAGATCCTGCCCCGCGAAGCGGATCGCACCGCCGACTTCGGCATCGCGCAGCAACCGCAGGATCGACAACGCGGTCACGCTCTTGCCCGACCCCGACTCGCCGACGAGCGCGACCCGCTCGCCGCGCCCGATCGCGAGCGTCACGTCGTCGACGGCCACCGTGTCGCCGAAGCGCACGTGCAGATGCTCGAGCGACAGCAGCGGTTCGTCCGCGTTCGATACGACCGCATCGCTCATCGCTGGCCTCCCGCGGCGCGCATCGAATCGGCGATCCGCGTGTCGAGCGCGTTGCGCAGTGCATCGCCCATGAAGGTCAGCAGCAGCAGCGTCGCGACCAGCACGCCGAACGTCGACAGCGAGATCCACCACGCGTCGAGGTTGCCCTTGCCCTGCGCGAGCAGCTCGCCGAGGCTCGGCGTCGGCGGCGGCACGCCGAGCCCGAGGAAGTCGAGGCTCGTCAGCGCGAGGATCGAGCCGCTCATCCGGAACGGCAGGAACGTGATCACCGGCGTGAGACTGTTCGGCAGCACGTGGCGCCAGATGATCTGCCCGTTCGTGAGACCCATCGCGCGGGCCGCGCGCACGTAGTCCTGCGTGCGGTTGCGCAGGAATTCCGCGCGCACGTAGTCAGCGAGGCCGATCCAGCCGAACAGCGACAGCAGCACGATCAGCAGCAGGAAGCTCGGCTCGAAGATCGACGCGAAGATGATCAGCAGGTACAGCTCGGGCAGCGAGCTCCAGATCTCGATCAGCCGCTGCCCGACGATGTCGATGCGCCCGCCGAAGAAGCCTTGCACGGCGCCCGCGGCGATGCCGAGCAGCGTGCCGATCACGGTCAGGATCAGCCCGAATTCGACCGACACGCGGAACCCGTACACGAGCCGCGCGAGCAGATCGCGGCCCTGCGCATCGGTGCCGAGCCAGTTCTCGCGCGACGGCGGCGCCGGGTTCGGCACGGTCGAGAAGTAGTTCAGCGTGTCGTAGTAGTAGCGATTCGGCGGGTAGACGACGAAGTTGCCGGGCGCCTCGAGCCGCTTGCGCACATACGGATCGAGATAGTCGGCCGGCGTCGGGAAATCGCCGCCGAAGGTCGTCTCCGGGTACGCATGGAACATCGGGAAATAGGTCTGGCCGTCGTAGCGCACGACGAGCGGCTTGTCGTTCGACCACAGCGGTGCCGCGAGGCTCGCGGCAAAGGCCACGACGAAGATCACGAAGCTCCAGTAGCCGAGGCGCTGCTGCCTGAAGCGCTGCCACACGCGACGGGCGGGCGACGGCGACACGCGCGCCCGCGCGGCGTCGATGCGGGAAGAAGCGACGGCCCGGTTCATCGCGCACCTCGCCCGCCGGCGCCGGGCATGCGAATGGCTCGTTTCATGTCAGCGCTCCAGGTTGTCGAATTGAATGCGCGGATCGACCCACACATAGCAAAGATCGGAGACCAGCTTGGTCGCGAGCCCGATCAGCGTGAACAGGTACAGCGTGCCGAGCACGACCGGGTAGTCGCGCCGCACGACCGACTCGTACGATAGCAGCCCGAGGCCGTCGAGCGAGAACAGCGTCTCGATCAGCAGGCTGCCCGTGAAGAACGCACCGATGAACGCGGCCGGGAAGCCGACGATCAGCGGCAGCATCGCATTGCGGAACACGTGCTTCCACAGCACGCTGCGCTCGGAGAGCCCCTTCGCGCGCGCGGTCAGCACGTATTGCCGGCGGATCTGGTCGAGGAACGCGTTCTTCGTGAGCATCGTGACGACCGCGAAGCTGCCGACGACCGACGCGGTGATCGGCAGCGCGATGTGCCACAGGTAGTCGAGCACCTTGCCGACGAGCGACAACTGCGCGAAGTTGTCCGACGTGAGGCCGCGCAACGGGAAGAGCTGCCAGAACGAGCCGCCGCCGAACAGCACGAGCAGCAGCACGCCGAGCACGAAGCCCGGGATCGCATAGCCGACGAGCACGACGAGGCTCGTCGCGACGTCGAACGGCGAACCGTTGCGCACCGCCTTCGCGATGCCGAGCGGCACCGAGATCAGGTACGTGAGGAAGAACGTCCACAGCCCGATGCTGATCGACACGGGCAGCTTCTGCACGACCAGCGACCACACGCTCTGGTGGCGAAAATAGCTGTCGCCGAGATCGAAGCGTGCGAAGCGCTTCAGCATCAGCCAGTAGCGTTCGAGCGGCGGCTTGTCGAAACCGTACAGCGCCTTGAGCTGCGCGAGCTGCTGCGCGTCGACGCCGGTGTGCGCGCGCATCCCGAACGGCGTCGCGCCCTGTTCCGTCGCGCCCTTGCGCAACTCCTGCACGGCCTGCTCGACCGGGCCGCCCGGCACGAACTGGATCACCGCGAACGTGAGCGTCAGCACGCCGACGAGCGTCGGGATCATCAGCAGCAGGCGTTTGAGGATGTAGCTCCACATAGGGCGTCGACTCGTGATCGGGTGGCGGGGTTGGACGAAGGGCCGGCGCGGGTCAGTGATCGGGCTTCGCCCACCAGGTCGACACGACCCAGCCCTCGGCCGAATAGTACAGCGGCAGCGTCTGCGGATAGGCCAGTGTGCGCTTGTACGCGATGCGGTGCGTCGTGCTGTACCACTGCGGAACCGCGTAGTAGCCGTGCATCAGCACACGGTCGAGCGCGTGCGTCGCGTCGAGCAGTTCCTCGCGCGTCTGCGCGGTGCCGAGCGCTTGCAGCAATGCGTCGACGGCCGGCGATTTCAGCCCGATGAAGTTGTCGGAGCCCGGCTCGTCGGCGAACTTGCTCGCGTAACGCGAGTATTGCTCGGCGCCCGGCACCTGCACGCCCGGCAGTCGGATCGTCGTCATGTCGTAGTCGAACGCATCGAGGCGCTTTTGCAGCAGCGCGTAATCGGCCGTGCGAAAGCGCACGTCGATGCCGAGCTTCGCGAGGTTGCGCCGGTAGGCGGTCACGACGCCTTCCATCGCGCCGCCCGCATCGTCGAGGATCTCGAACGCGAACGGCTCGCCCTTCGCATTGCGCAGCGCGCCGTCGCGGTAGGTCCAGCCGGCCTGTTCGAGCAGTGCGCGTGCCTTCAGCAGGTTCGCGCGCAGCGAGCCTGGCGGATTCGTGTCCGGCTGCGTGACCATCGGGCCGAACACGGCCGGATCGAGCTGCGCGCGCAGCGGCTCCAGCAGCTTCAGCTCGCCGGCGCCCGGCGTACCGGTCGCCTGCAGGTCGGTGTCGGCGAAATAGCTGTCGAGGCGCGTGTATGCGCTGTAGAACAACTGGCGGTTCAGCCATTCGAAGTCGAACGCGAGATCGAGCGCCCGGCGCACGCGCACGTCGCGAAACAGCGGCCGGCGCAGGTTCATGAAGAAGCCCTGCATGCCGGCGCCGTTATGTTGGCGGAATTCGCGCTTGACGAGCTCGCCGCTGTCGAAGCGCTTGCCGACGTCGCGCCGCGTCCAGTTGCGCGCGACGTACTCGACGAGCACGTCGTATTCGCCGGCCTTGAACGCCTCGAGCCGCGCGACGCCGTCGCCGTACAGCTTGTAGACGATCCGCTCGAAGTTGTTGGTGCCGATCCGTACCGGCAGATCGGCGCCCCAGTACGCGGGATTGCGCCGGTAGGTGATCGTGCGGCCGTTGTCGTAGCGCTCGATCAGGTACGGGCCGCTGCCGATCGGCTGCTCGAACGCGAGCTGGTCGAACGGGACGCGCGAGCCGTCCGCACGCAATCCCCACTTGCGCGAGAACACGGGCACGCCGCCGGCGATCAGCGGCAACTCGCGATTCGCGCTACGGAACTCGAACCGCACGGTCGCCGGATCGACGACGACGGCCTTCGCGATCTCCGCGAAATACGCGCCGAACTGCGGTGCGGCCTGCTTGCTCTTCAGCGTGTCGAACGAAAACTTGACGTCGTCGGCCGTGACGCGCTCGCCGTTCGAGAAGCGCGCGCGCGGATTCAGGTGAAACGTGACCGAGCGGCGGTCCGGCGCGACGTCGATGTCGTCGGCCAGCAGCCCGTATGCGGACGCCGGTTCGTCGGAGCTGCCGGTCGCGAGGCTCTCGAACAGCATGTCGATTCCGGGTGCGGAGTTGCCGCGCATCGTGAACGGATTGAACTTGTCGAACGACGTCATCCGGTTCGGGTTCGCGAGCACGAGCGTGCCGCCCTTCGGTGCGTCGGGGTTCACGTAGTCGAAATGCTTGAAGCCCGGCGGATACTTCGGCTCGCCGTACTGCGCAATGGCGTAGGCCGCGTGCGCGGACGGCGCGGCGAGCGCCGCGTGCAACGCCAGCACCGCGGCCGCGCGGCCGGCGGCCCGCAGCGCGCCGACGCAGGCGCGGGCCGCGGCGGTCCGGGGCGAACCCTTCGTCATAGAGGCCCTGTCGTCGAATGAGGGTAGTAACGTGGAGCGATTCTACCCATTCAATCCGTCGAGCCAAAAGAAAACCGCCACACGGGCGGTTTTCTCGCGAACAACTGTCGCGCACGCGGCACGCATGCGCGACCGGTCGTCGATCAGCGCCAGCCGTTGTGGCGGCCGTGATCCCAGTGGCCGCGATCGCCGCCCCAGCCGCGCCCATGGTGACGATACCACTCGTCGCGGCCCCAGTAGCGGCGGCCGTCCCAGTAGCGGTCGCCGTGCCAGCCGATCACGATCGCCGGCGCCGGCGCGTACACGGGCGCCGGTGCATAGACAGGCGCCGGCTGATAGACGACCGGCGGAGGCGGCGGCGCATACACGGGCGCGGGCGCGACGTAGACCGGTGCCGGCACGCCGACGTTGATCCCGACATTGACTCCCGCCATTGCTGCGCCCGACACGAGCAAGGCCGTCATACCGGTCAGGAGCGAGGCAACACGCAAAGTCTTCATGGATTCCTCTTCTGGTTGTGTCATGTGTGATTCGACTATAACGGCAAGCGCCGTCCCCGCATATTTCAAGTTTGTAAGAACTGATGCGCGGCATCGCAACGGGAAGCCGGCGCTAACGTCTTGTAACAATCGACGCCGATTTGGCCGCCGAGCCCGCGCGCATCGAGTCGAGCTCGCTCCGCAGCTTCGGGGTAGTCAAGATCTTCTTCCAGCCCAGCGGCGATATCCGCAGCCATCATCCGCCCGTGTCGAACCGGAAGCCGAATCGCGCGACCGTTTCGATCCGCGCGGAAAACGCATGCGCGGCCAGCTTGCGCCGCAACCGGACGACCAGCGCATTGACCGTTTCGGGTTCGATGTCGGCATCGCCCCACGCGTAACGCAGCACGGCGTCGCGCCCGACCGGCCGCCCTGCTTCGCGCAGCAGGCATTCGATCACGCGAAATTCCCGTGCGCTGAGCGCGAGCCGCCGGCCACGCTCGTCGAGTGCGCGCGTCGCCGTGTCGAGCCGGATCGATTCACGCATCGCGACGATGCCCGCGCGGCGCCACAGCGCGTGCAACCGCTCGTGCAATTCGACGAACGAGCACGGATGGGCGAGGCATACGTCGCAGCCGGCCTTGAGGATCTGCGCACGCTCGGCGGACGTCGTGCCGGCGACGATCGCGGCAATCGTCGCGCTGCCGGCCGACGCGGCGAGCGGCGGCAATCCGTCGAGAATCGCCGGCACGGCGGCACCGTCGGTCGCAACGATCACGATCGCGTCGAACCGCTCCTGCGTCGCCGCGAAACAGCCGTCGCGCCAGTCGCCGATGCGCTCGACGCCGTGCATGCTCTCTCGAAACGCCTTGTCGAGCCGCAACGCGTCCGGCGTCGGCGGCGCAATCAGCAGGATGCGCATGGATCGGCCCCCTCCCGCGTCACGCGAGCGAACGCGGCCAGCATTCGACCGTGATCGCCGCACCGGCCGGCTGGGCATCGCCGATCCGCAACGCGAAACCGTGCACGCGCATCACCGCCGACACGATGCTCAACCCGAGCCCCGAGCCGTTCACATGGCGCGTGCGCTCGCCGCGATAGAAGCGTTCGAGCACCGCGTTGCGCTCGCCGGGCGCAATGCCCGGCCCGGTGTCCTCGAACCGGACGAGCGGGCCATGCGGTGTCGTCTGGAGCACGACGCGTACGCGGCCGCCCGGCGGCGTGAACTTGATCGCGTTGTCCGCGAGATTGCTGAACGCCTCGAACAGCAGCGCACGATCGCCATGGATGCCGTCGACCGCGGCCGCATCGAGCTCGAACGACACGTCGACGGCCTCGGCCAACGGCTCGTAAAGCTCGCACACGTCGCACAGCAACGCCGCGACGTCGACCGCGGCAAAACCGCCGCGCCGGCTCAGCGTCCCGATCTCGGAGATGCGCAGCATCGCGCGAAAACGTTCGAGCAGGCGGTCGGTTTCGTCGCGCGCCGACGCCAGCAGCGCCGCCGACGCGGGATCGTGTGCGCAGAACGGCTGGTCGGCAAGCCGCGCCAGCATCGTATGCACGCGTGCGAGCGGCGTGCGCAGGTCGTGCGCGATCCCGTCGCAGGTATGCCGCACCTCGCCCATCAGCCGCTCGACTTCGTCGAGCATGTGATTCACGAGATGCGCGAGCAGATCGAGTTCGTCGTAGCGGCCGACCGGCAGCCGCTTGCCGAGATCGCCTTCGGCGATCTGTCGCGTGACGCGCCGGATCGCGGCGACACGGCGCATCTGCCGCATGCCGAGCATGCTGCCGCCCGCGATGCCCGCGATCAGGATCATCACGCCGCCGACCACGAGCCCGCGGATCGCGACGTCGCGGATCTGGATGAAGTGCGACAGGTCGCGCGCAACGACCAACGTCATCCCGTTGTCGCGGCGCACGGCCATCGCGCGCGCGATCGGCGCCGATTGGCCGTCGAGCAGCGCGAGCGTGCGGTCCAGCGTACGGCCGTGGCGATCCGTGCGCAGCGTGGGCGGCGTCGCGATGTCGCCGGCCACGCGGCGCCCGTTCGCATCGAACAGCCCGTAGAAATTCGTATGCATGTGCTCGTGCTCGAGCCGCCGATGGATTGCTAGCGGCAGCGCGGCATCGGGAATCGAATCGAAATAGATCAGTTGCCACGCGAGCACCTCGTCGGTATCGCGTGTCATCGTGTGCGTCGCGGCCACGCTGATCACGCCCGCGAGCAGCAGCAGCGACACCGAAAAGATCGCCGCGTACGCGCACAGCCAGCGAAACGTCGTCGTATGCCAGCGGCGCGTGAAGTTCGCCGCGCGGGCTGCGTCCATTCGCGCCTCCGTCAAGCGAGCATGTAGCCCGACCCGCGCACCGTCTGGATCATCGGGTCCGCGCCGGGCGGGTCGATCTTCTTGCGCAACCGGCCCATGTGAACGTCGATCAGATTGGTGCCGGGATCGAAGTGATAGCCCCACACGGCCTCGAACAGCATCGTGCGCGTGATCGTCTGGCCCGCGTTGCGCATCATGAATTCGAGCACGCGGAACTCGGTCGGCAGCAGCGGAATCTCGTCGGCGTCGCGGCGCGCGCAGCGCGAAATGAGGTCGAGCTCGAGCGCGCCGACCTTCAGCAGCGTCTGCTGCGGCACGCCCGATGCCTGCCGGCGACGCAGCAGCACTTCGATGCGCGCGCTCAGTTCGCCGGAATCGAACGGCTTCGTCAGGTAATCGTCGCCGCCCGCGCGCAATCCGCGGATGCGCTCGTCGACGTCGCCCAGCGCGCTCAGCATCAGCACCGGCGTATCGATGCCGACCGTGCGCATCGCGGTCACGATCGCGAGGCCGTCCGCGCCCGGCAGCATCCGGTCGAGCGTGATCGCGTCGTACGACGCGCTCATCGCACGCATCATCCCTTCGCGGCCGTTGTCGATCCAGTCGACCTCGAACCCGCGTGCGGTCAGTTCGCCGACGATTTCGTTCGCGGTCACCGCATCGTCCTCGACCGTCAGTACTCGCATGGTTGCCCTCGCCATCAATTTCAAGACGGGCGCGCACGATGCGCCCGCCACTATCGTAAGCGCTGCGGTCGCCGTGCGACGTCAGATGAAAATAGCTTCATCCTGCATCGCACCGCGCGCGCATGAAACATGTTTCATCCGTGCGTCGGCCGCCCTGCGGCAGGGTCCGCCTACGCTGACCTTCATGCGGCATCGGGCCGCGAAACCAGGAGCCATCGGATGAAACTGTCGACCACCGTCGCCTGCATGCTGCTCGCATGCGCCAGCACCGCCGCGTTCGCGGGGCCGCACCTCACTCCGCAGGAATGCAACGCGTACCCGTTCGTGCACACGGGTCGCGGCGTCACGCGTGCGGACCTCGTGCGTGAGCTGACCGAGCTCGAACAGGTCGGCTACGATCCCGCCCATGCGAGCCCGTACTACCCCGACGATCTCGACGGCGCGAAGCATCGGCTCGCCGCCGAGTACCGCGCCGACTGCACGCATGCGCTGACGGCCGACGCGGGCGCGCGGCACTGACTGCACCGTCCGGCGCAACGCAACAGCCGGAAAAACAAAAAGGCGGCACGTGCGTGCCGCCTTTGTTTCGCGAATCCGCACGGATATGGATCCGCCGCGCCACGCTGCCGCTCAACGCGACATCATGTTCATGCTGACGTTGTGCATCACCCAAAGCGTGCCGACGATCAGGATCGCCGCGGTCAGCACCGTATAGCTGAACGCCATCACGTTCCAGCGCTGGCCCGACGAGCCGTTCATGTGCAGGAAGTACACGAGGTGCACGACGATCTGCACGAACGCGAGCACGGCCAGCCCGACCAGCGACGCATGCGGCGACAGCACGCCGCCCATCACGAGGCCGAACGACGCGGCCGTGAGCAGCACCGACAGGATGAAACCGGCGACGTAGCCGCCGACACTGCCGTGCCCTTCTTCGAGTTGAGACGAATGCGAATGGGCCATTTAGATCACGCTCGCGAGATAGACAAAGGAAAACACGCAGATCCACACGATGTCGAGGAAGTGCCAGAACAGGCTCAGGCACGTCAGGCGTCGCAGGTCGCGATCGGTCAGGTCGCCGCCGCGCGATACGATCTGCGCGGCCAGCACGATCATCCACAAGAGGCCGGCCGTCACGTGCAGCCCGTGCGTGCCGACCAGCGTGAAGAACGCCGACAGGAACGCGCTGCGCTGCGGGCCGGCGCCCTCCGCGATCAGGTGCGAGAACTCGCGCAGTTCCATCGCGAGAAACGCCGCGCCGAGCACGAACGTCACTGCGAGCCACGCGAGCAGCGCACCGCGCCGCTGCTTGTACGCCGCCAGCATCGCGAAACCGTACGTGATGCTCGACAGCAGCAGCGCGGCGGTTTCGACCGCCACACCCGGAATGTCGAACAGCTCTTTCGCGGTCTGCCCGCCCGCGTACTGGTGGCCGAGCACCGCGAACGTCGCGAACAGCGCCGCGAAGATCACGCAGTCGGTCATCAGGTACAGCCAGAAACCGAACACCGAATGCGACGGCGGATGGTCGTCGTGCTCGAGCAGGGTTGCGCTCAAGGTTTTCTGCAACATCAGTTGGCCTCCAGTTCCACGTCGTCGACGCGCGCAGCCGGGCGCTTCGTCGGCTGCTTGTCTTCGGTCTTGCGCACCGTCGACGCAGGGATGTAATAGCCGTCGTTATCGCGCGAGCTGTAGATCACGAGCGTCGCGACGATCCCGACGAGCCCGCCGATCGCCATCCACCAGATGTGCCATACCAGCGCGAAGCCGAGCACCAGGCTGAAGATCGCGATCACGAGGCCCGCACAGGTATTCGACGGCATGTGGATGTCGCGAATCGCCGCCGGGTTCGGCCGGCCTTCGCCGCGCGCCTTCATGTCCGCATACGCGTCGAGCGTGCGCACCTGTGGGATCACCGCGAAGTTGTAGTCGGCCGGCGGCGACGAGGTCGCCCACTCCAGCGTACGACCGCCCCACGGGTCGCCCGTCGTGTCGCGGTACTCGGGCAGATGGCGGTTGCGGATACTGACCACCAGTTGCAGCAGCTGGCACGCGATGCCGACCGCGATCAGCACGGCGCCGAACGCGGCAACCAGCAGCCACGGATGCCACGCCGGATTGTCGTAGTGGTTCAGGCGACGCGTCATGCCCATGAAGCCGAGTACGTAGAGCGGCACGAACGCGACGTAGAAGCCGACCTGCCAGAACCAGAACGCGGCCTTGCCGAGCTTCTCGTTCAACTTGAAGCCGAACGCCTTCGGGAACCAGTAGTTGAAGCCCGCGAGATAGCCGAACAACACACCGCCAATGATCACGTTGTGGAAGTGCGCGATCAGGAACAGGCTGTTGTGCAGCACGAAGTCCGCGCCGGGAATCGCCATCATCACGCCGGTCATGCCGCCGAGCGTGAACGTGACCATGAAGCCGATCGTCCACAGCACGGGCGTCGTGAATTCGATCCGGCCGCGGTACATCGTGAACAGCCAGTTGAACACCTTCACGCCGGTCGGAATCGCGATGATCATCGTCATGATCCCGAAGAACGCATTCACGTTCGCGCCCGAGCCCATCGTGAAGAAGTGATGCAGCCACACGAGGAACGACAGCACCATGATCGCGCAGGTCGCGTACACCATCGTCTTGTAGCCGAACAGCGGCTTCTTCGCGAACGTCGCGATGACTTCCGAGAAGATCCCGAACGCCGGCAGGATCAGGATGTATACCTCCGGATGACCCCATGCCCAGATCAGGTTCAGATACAGCATCGCGTTGCCGCCGGCGTCGTTCGTGAAGAAGTGCATGCCGAGGTAACGATCGAGGCCGAGCAGCGCGAGCGTCGCGGTCAGGATCGGGAACGACGCCATGATCAGCACGTTCGTGCAGAGCGCCGTCCACGTGAACACCGGCATCTTCATCAGCGTCATGCCGGGCGCGCGCATCTTGATGATCGTCACGAAGAAATTCACGCCGGTCAGCAGCGTGCCGACGCCGGAGATCTGCAGCGCCCACAGGTAATAGTCGACCCCTACCCCCGGACTGAACTGCAGCTCCGACAGCGGCGGGTACGCGAGCCAGCCCGTCTGAGCGAACTCGCCGATCACGAGCGACACGTTGATCAGGATCGCGCTGACCGCCGTCATCCAGAACGACAGCGAGTTGATGAACGGGAACGCGACGTCGCGCGCACCGATCTGCAGCGGCACGACCAAGTTCATCAGGCCGACCATGAACACCATCGCCATGAAGAAGATCATGATCACGCCGTGTGCCGTGAAGATCTGGTCATAGTGGTGCGGCGGCAGGTAGCCGGGCGCGTTGTACGCGAGCGCGAGCTGCATGCGCATCATGATCGCGTCGGCGAAGCCGCGCAGCAGCATGATCAGCGCGACGATGATGTACATCACGCCGAGTCTCTTGTGGTCGACCGTGGTCAGCCATTCCGTCCACAGCCATTTCCATCGGCCGGTGATCGTCAGCGCAGCGAGAATGCCCAGCACGACCAGCCCCATGAAGGCGCCGGCCCCCATGATGATGGGCTGATCGAACGGGATCGCCGAAAGTGTGAGTTTGCCGAACATGCGTTACCCCTTCGTGCCGCAGGCGGCGTCCTTCAGGTCGAGGACGTGGCCATCGTTGTATTTCGCGATGATGTTGTGGAAGAGCCGCGGGTCGACCGACGAGAAGTAGCGCACCGGCGCCTTCTCGCTCGGCTGCGCGACGCCGCCGTACATCGTCGCGTCGAGCCGGTCCGGCGACGCCTTCACCTTCTGCACCCACGCATCGAACTGCTCGCGCGGCTCGGCGAGCGTGCGGAACTTCATGTCGGAAAAACCGCGGCCGCTGAAGTTGGCGGACGTGCCCGCGTAGTTGCCGGGCTCGTCGGCGATCAGGTGAAGGCGCGTCTGCATGCCGGCCATCGCGTAGACCTGGCCGCCGAGCTGCGGGATGAAGAACGAATTCATCACCGAATCCGACGTGATGCGGAAGTTCACCGGCGTGCCGACCGGAATCGCGAGCTGGTTCACCGACGCGATGCCGAGTTCCGGATAGATGAACAGCCACTTCCAGTCGAGCGCGACCACCTCGACGTCGATCGGCTTCACCGCCGATTCGAGCGGCTTGTACGGATCGAGCTCGTGCGTGGTCTTCCACGTGAGCACGCCGAGGAACAGGATGATCAGCGTCGGCACCGTCCAGATCACGACCTCGATCGCGGTCGAGTGCGACCAGTTCGGCGCGTAGGTGGCACTGCGATTGGACGCGCGATAACGCCACGCGAACCACAGCGTGAGCAGGATCACCGGCACGACGACGATCAGCATCGCCCACGTCGAGGTGGCGATCAGCGCCTTTTCGGCGGCGCCGACGCTTCCTTTCGGATTTAGTACATCTAAATTACAACCTGACAGGCTCAACGCCGCGCCGCTTGACATCAGCGCCGTCCAGCCCCTTGAAACGCTTCTTTTCATCACACCGCCCGAGGGTCATTGAATCCGTTTGCGTATGCCCGATGCGCATTCGATTCACGAAATTGGCCGAATCATACGTCGCGCGGGTGCGATGAAAAACCGGTGCATGCGGCAAATCATCATTGCAAAATCTGCCGTGAGTCACATTGTCGCGGGGCAATTTCACGCAGCCGGGAGCGAGCCCGGCACGCCCCGTGCCGGGCCTCGATCGATGCGTGCGCAACGATGCTCGCCGCGCGATGCGGCCCGCTCGAGCGGCGCGGCTCGGTGCGCCGCGATCAGTCGTGCGTCGATGCCATGTACGACGGCAGCGCCTGCGCGGGGCCGTCCCCTGCCGGCACTTTCGAACGGCTCGCTTCCTGGATCAGCTTGCCGACGGTCGGATCGATCGCATCGGTGAAGGGCTTCGGATCGATGCCGACT
This sequence comes from Burkholderia sp. MSMB1459WGS, assembly GCF_001534535.1. Classification (NCBI taxonomy): domain Bacteria; kingdom Pseudomonadati; phylum Pseudomonadota; class Betaproteobacteria; order Burkholderiales; family Burkholderiaceae; genus Burkholderia; species Burkholderia sp. MSMB1459WGS. The sequence goes on along the minus strand of NZ_LPMU01000068.1, from coordinate 65,632 downwards.
GCCAGCACGATCAGTGCGAGCGACGCGAACATCACGATCTCGCGACGATTCAAGTCGGCGAGCTTCGCGATCCGCTGGCTCGATACCTTGCCGAAAACCACGCGCTTGAGCATCCATAGCGTGTACGACGCGCTGAGGATCAGCGTGAGCGCCGCGATCGCGCCGATCCAGAAGTTGAAGCGGATCGCGCCCATGATCACCATGAACTCGCCGACGAACCCCGACGTGCCCGGCAGGCCGACGTTGGCCATCGCGAACAGCAGCGTGAAGGTCGCGAAACGCGGCATCACGCCCGCCACGCCGCCGTACGCCGCTATCTCACGCTGCCGGGTGCGATCCACGAGCACGTTCACGCACAACAGCATCGCGCCCGCCACGAAGCCGTACGACACGAGCTGTACGATCGCGCCTTCGACGCCGATCCGGTTGAACAGGAACAGCCCGAGCGTGACGATCCCCATGTGCGCGACCGTCGAATACGCGAGCAGCTTGCCGAGATCGGTCTGCGCGAGTGCGATCAGGCTCGCGTAGACGATCGCGAACAGCGACAGCGCGATCACGGCCGGCGCGAAGAAGTGGCTCGCGTCGGGCGTGATCGGCAGCGCGAAGCGCAGGAATCCGTAACCGCCGAGCTTGAGCATCGCGAGCATCAGCGCGGCACCGGTCGGACCGTCCGTGTACACGTCGCTCAGCCACGTGTGGACCGGCCACATCGGCACCTTGACCGCGAACGCGGCGAAGAAACCGAGGAACACCAGCAACTGCGGCGCGAAGCCGAGCTGCAGCGTGCGCCACACGGCCATGTCGAACGTATGCGACTGCGCGTACAGGTACAGCATCGCCATCAGCAGCAACAGCGAGCCGGCGAACGAGATGAAGAAGAACTTCACGGCCGCATACACGCGGCGCTCGCGCCCCCACGTGCCGATCAGCAGATACAGCGGGATCAGCGTCGCCTCGAAGAAGATGAAGAACAGGAGCCCGTCCTGCGCGACGAACACGCCGACCATCAGCCCCGACAGGATCAGGAACGACGCGTAGTACTGCGCGACGCGCACCGTGACCGACTCCCACGACGCCACCACCACCACGAGCGTCGTGAACGCAGTCAGCACGACGAGCCACAGCGATGCGCCGTCGATGCCGACCCGCCATCCGGCATTGAACGCCGCCAGCCAGTCGCGTCTTTCGACGAACTGCATCGTCGCCGAATGCGCGTCGAAGCCGGCAATCAGCGGGACGACGGCCGCAAGCCCGGCAATCGCGCCGACCAGCGCGATCAATCGTATCCGGTGTGAATGCCGGTCGGAACCGGCGCGCAGCAATCCCGCGCCGAACAGTATCGGAACCCAGATGGCCAGGCTCAGGAAGGGAAAATCATGCATGTCAACAAGGCCTTGAGGAGGTCGCGCGTTGCATCGGGGACAGGCGCGACGAAAGGAACGAAATCAAATCGACAGGTAGATTTCGTGAATCGCCAATGTTGGCTAAATGTAAAGCGGCATCACTGGAAAACTTGATGTCACTCAAACGCGATCGGGTTAACCAGCATAAGACGATTGATTATTTTCTGCAGCGCAGCAGAGCGTTATTTTTGGGTGCCGGCGTAGTTCTCTGATTTTTATGAGTAATTTTTCGTATTGCTCGATGCGCTACGCGACGCATATCGACGCGGCGCCGCATTTTTGACGTCAACCGATCATTTCAAAGGGTTGGAACGACATGACTGACGTTCCGCGGTGCAGCGGTCGCTCCGCCTTCTCCGTCTTACACGGATACTTTCATTTTTATTTCAATCTATTTCGCGTAGCGCAAGCCAGGCAAAGCGTTGCCCTCGCCTGCCGGTTTCACGTGGTCCGCCCCGCTAACGCCGATATCTCGAGCAATTCCCTACGCGCAGGGTCATCGCACGATAGTGATCGCGCGGTGAGGGAGCCGTCGACCATTGCATGCCGATAGACCCGGGTTAGCCGGACAAAGTCGCTCGCGGACGATTCCCACGTCATATCCCTACGCGTCACCTGCTCCATTCTCCCGAAAGATTTTCTTTCGGCTTGGACAAGATGTTCTCGATTGTCGACGGGCCGGACGGTGGGCATAGTTCCTCGCTCGCCGTGCAGATCGCAGCAAAGCCGGCTCGACCGGTGGCTTCGGTACGTTCGCTGCGTTCCTTCGTTCCCCGGCCAGCGGTCGGGATCGTCCTTGCCGGCGAGCACGCGGTCGATCAATGAGCGACCTCCGCATACCGGATTCTCCCGTCACGCGCCAACGGCGAATGCTAGCCAGAGACTGTCCCATGAAAATCTATCGCTGCCTTCCTCTCATCTTGTTGACCCTGGCGAGCACTCGGCTCGCCGAAGCCGCCGATCGGGCACCCGCGGCCAAGGACACCGTCGTCTTGCAACGCGTTCCCGTCCCGGGATCGGATCACGAGATGGGCATGGGCATTGCCGAGTTTCCCCCGAACGCCTCGAAGCCGCGGCACAAGGCGACTGGGCCCGAGGTTGCATACGTGTTGTCTGGCGAGGTCACGGTGCAGGTCGACGGTCAACCCACGCGGGTCGTTCACGCGGGCGAGAGTTATCGGATGCCGGCGGGTGTCGTCCACGTGACGACTGCCGGGCCGGCAGGGGCGAAGGTTCTTGCCACGTGGGCCTGGATACCCGGCAAGCCGTTCAACATCCGTGTGCCGGACTAGCAGGCGCCGATCGACGGCGGCAACCTGTCCGCTGCGTCGAGGCGGGTTCGCGAAATTGGGCGAGCCTCAAGCTGAAAAAGAAAAAGCCCCGCAAGTCCGAGAACTTGCGGGGCTTTGTCACCGCTTTTGGCGGAGACGGAGGGATTCGAACCCTCGATCCAGGTTTTGGCCCAGATGCTCCCTTAGCAGGGGAGTGCCTTCGACCTCTCGGCCACGTCTCCCAAACTTTCGCTCGCACCAGGGAGGCAGTGCGACGAGAACGAGATAATAAAGGGTTTCGAACCGTACGTCAATTTCCATGATGCATTTTCTTCAATGCATCACGAAAAATTCACGATGCCTGGTCGAGTTCGAATACCTTGTGCAGCGCGCGGACGGCCAGCTCCATATATTTCTCGTCGATCAGCACCGAAATCTTGATTTCGGACGTCGAGATCATCTGGATGTTGATGCCCTCTTCCGACAGCGTGCGGAACATCTTGCTCGCGACGCCCACGTGCGAACGCATGCCGACGCCGACGACCGACACCTTCGACACCTTCGGGTCGCCCTGCACGCGCTCGGCGCTCACATGGCCCTGCACCTGGTTGGTGAGGATGTCCATCGCCTTCTGGTAGTCGCCGCGGCCGACCGTGAACGTGAAGTCGGTCTTGCCTTCGACGCTCTGGTTCTGAATGATCATGTCGACGTCGACGTTCGCATCGGCCACCGGGCCGAGGATCTGATATGCGATACCCGGCTTGTCGGGCACGCCCATCACCGCAATGCGTGCTTCGTCGCGCTGGAACGCGATGCCGGAAATGACTGCCTTTTCCATGGTCTCGTCTTCTTCAAAAGTAATCAGGGTGCCCGAGCGCATTTCCTCGTCGAGCGCAATCAGCGGATCGGTCAGGCTCGACAGCACACGCGTCTTCACCTGGTATTTGCCGGCGAATTCGACCGAGCGGATCTGCAGGACCTTCGAGCCGAGGCTCGCCATTTCCAGCATCTCCTCGAACGTGACGCGATCGAGGCGGCGCGCCTCTTCGACGACACGCGGATCGGTCGTGTAGACGCCGTCGACGTCGGTATAGATCAGGCACTCTTCGGCACCCAGCGCAGCCGCCACCGCCACCGCCGACGTATCCGAGCCGCCACGGCCCAGCGTCGTGATGTGACCGTCCGGGTCGACGCCCTGGAAACCCGTGATGATCACGACCTTGCCCGCGTTCAGATCGTCCTTCACGCGCTCGTCGTCGATCGAGTGAATGCGTGCTTTCGTAAATGCGCTGTCGGTCTTGATCGGCACTTGCCAGCCGGCATAGCTCACGGCCTCGACGCCGATTTCCTGCAGCGCGATCGACAGCAGGCCGACGCTGACCTGCTCGCCGGTCGACGCGATCATGTCGAGCTCACGCGGGCTCGGCTGGCTCGAAATCTCTTTCGCAAGACCGAGCAGACGGTTGGTTTCGCCGGACATCGCCGAAGGCACGACCACCATCTGGTGCCCGGCTTGATGCCATTTTGCGACGCGTTTCGCGACGTTCTTGATGCGCTCGACCGAGCCCATCGAAGTGCCGCCGTATTTGTGTACGATGAGTGCCATTGTCGTTCTGAACTGGAGGAGAAACCGCACGGGCGCGCTGGGCAGGCCGCGGAGCCGTTCGGTCACGCGGCTTGTGGCTGTGGACGGACGACGAGGGGGACGGCTGGGACGCAACACGCAAGCGTGACGGATTTTGCCCGGAAGGCCGATCAGGCCGCGCAAACCGGGTACGTCACGCGGAAAACCTGCACAAAACGCTCAAAAATCGAGCCGAGCAAACGACTGAGCGTACCCGATAGAAGCCCGCTTGACAAGCCGCGCGCCGTGTCGGCGGCCGTTCCGGTGCTGTTTACCGAATGGTGAAAAAGGGCACGCCATCGCGCCGCCGGCAGCCCGCCGCCGCTAGGCGATCAACAGGTCAGGGCGCCATTCGATCCGGCGCCATGCGGGGGCGCCGGGCGCCGCGTCCTCAGGCACGTCGATGTCGCGATTGATGCCCAGCCGCGGCACGTAGATCAGTCGGTCGCCCGCGAACAGCAGCGGCACGTCGCGCTGCCACGCCGGCACGCCGCGCTCCTGGAACAGGTTCTTCAGCGTCCGGCCCGGCCCGCCCGGCGACGTACGCATCCGTTCGCCGCCGGCCCGGGCGCGCGCCGCCAATCGCGCGCCGCGCAGCAATCCTTCCGGCACCGCGTCGGCACTGCCTGCGTCGGCCGGCGCGAACACGAACGTGCCGCGCCATCCCGGCAGGCGCCACACTTCCTGTCCGTCCCATGCGAGCGCCGCCTCCGGTTGCGACGTCCCCGCGCCATCGTCGGCCGGTTCGCTGCTGTCGCCCGCTTCCCAGTAGACGACGTCGCGATAGAGCCGCAGGCACTGCCCCGCGTGATCGACGCGCAGCGCATGCGCGTCGTGTGCCGCGCGCAGTTGCCGCATCATGTTGGCAAGCCGGGCAGCCGACGCGCCCGGCAAACCGAGCCGACGCATCCAGAAGCGCAGCAGGTTCGCACCTCGCGTGTCGTCGAACGCGACCAGCGCATCGCGCGACAGCGCCCGACCGTCATCGCGCGCGGCGACGGCGAAATCCAGCTCGGCCAGATCGTCGAGCAGCCGCTGAGCGGCCGCCGCATGCTGGGCGGCGCGACCGAGCGCGTCGCGAAAGCCCGGGAAATGCACGGCCAGCGCCGGCAGTACGTCGATGCGCAGCGCATTGCGCGCATAGCGCGTATCGCCGTTCGATTCGTCGTCGATCCACGCGAGCGCGTGCTGCTCCGCATAGCGCTCGAGTTGTGCGCGCAACAGTCGCAGCAATGGACGCACACGCTCGATGCGCGTGCCGTCGGGGCGATATCGCGGCGCCATCGCGGCAAGCCCCGCGATTCCCGCCCCGCGCAACAGTTGCAGCAGCACCGTCTCGGCCTGGTCGTCCGCGTGTTGCGCGAGCCACAGCGCCGCCACGCCGTGGCGCTCGCCCATCTCGTCGAGCGCCGCGTAGCGACGCTCGCGCGCCGTCGCCTCGATACCGAGCCCGCTGTCGCGCGGCACGTCGACGCGCATCGATTCGAATGCGACACCGAGCCGTGCCGCCTCCGCTTCGGCATGCGCGACCCATGCATCGGCGTTCGCGCTCAGGCCGTGATGCACGTGCAGCGCGACGCAGCGCGATGCACCCGCGACACGCACGGCCGCATCGAGCAGCACCGTCGAATCGAGGCCGCCGCTGTAGGCAATCGCGATGCGCGCATCCGGCGGCAGGCCGGAAAGCGCAACGCCGACCGCGTCGAGTACGACACGGTCGGCGGAGAATTCGGTGGGCGGGATCACGAGCGGGACGCGCGCGCAGCGGCGCGCGAATGGAATACGCAGCCGGTCATGCGCCGGGCGTGGTTTCCTTGAACTTGCCGTAGGCCATCAGGCGCTCGAAGCGGCGCTCGCGCAGCGCATCGATGCTCATGCCCTGGAACTGGCGCAGCGAATCGGCCAGCGCACGGCGCAGCAGCGCGGCCATGCCCTTCGGATCGCGATGCGCGCCGCCGAGCGGCTCGTTGATGATCTTGTCGATCAGGCCGAGCGCCTTCAGGCGGTGCGCGGTCAGACCCAGCGCTTCCGCCGCTTCCGGCGCCTTCGCGGCGCTCTTCCACAGGATCGACGCGCAGCCTTCCGGCGAGATGACCGAGTAGGTCGAGAACTGCAGCATCATCACGGTGTCGGCCACCGCGATCGCGAGCGCGCCGCCCGAGCCGCCCTCGCCGATCACCGTCGTGATGATCGGCGTCTTCAGCTCGGCCATCACGTACAGGTTGCGGCCGATCGCCTCCGACTGGCCGCGCTCTTCCGCGCCGATGCCCGGGTACGCGCCCGGCGTGTCGACGAACGTGAAGATCGGCAGCCCGAACTTCTCGGCCAGACGCATCAGGCGTTCGGCCTTGCGATAGCCTTCCGGGCGCGGCATCCCGAAGTTGCGCGCGGCGCGCTCCTTCGTGTCGCGGCCCTTCTGGTGACCGATCACCATGCACGGATGGCCGCCGAAGCGTGCGAGACCGCCAACGATCGACAGATCGTCCGCGAACGCGCGGTCGCCATGCAGCTCGTGAAAATCGGTAAACAGCTCCGCAACGTAATCGAGCGTGTACGGACGCTGCGGGTGCCGCGCGATCTGCGAAACCTGCCACGGCGACAGGTTCGCATAGAGGTCTTTCGTCAGTTGCTGGCTTTTCTTCGACAGCCGCTCGATTTCTTCCGAAATATCGACAGCCGAGTCGTCCTGCACGAATCGCAGCTCTTCGATCTTGGCCTCGAGTTCGGCGATCGGCTGTTCGAAATCCAGAAACGTGGTCTTCATGTGTTCGAATCCTTGGGTCTTGCGGCAGCGCGTATTCTACCCGCGCGGGCGACGCTCAAAACCGGCTCTCAACTATTGATGTTTAAAACCCGATAGCCGACGCTCAGGCGTCGGCGTCGGGCGCATCGAGGCTGCGCCACATGTACCAGGTCGCGACGGTGCGCCACGGCTCCCAGTTGGCTGCCACCTCGCGCGCCTCGCTGCGCGTGACGGGTTCCCCGCTGAAGTAATTGACGCTGATCGCACGGATCAGGCCCGGGTCGTCGAGCGGCAGCACGTCCGGCCGCGACAGGTTGAAGATCAGGAACATCTCGGCCGTCCAGCGGCTGATGCCGCGGATCTGCGTGAGTTCCGCGATCACGTCCTCGTCGTCCATCGACGTCCATTTGTCGACGTGCAGCGCCCCCGACACGAAATGCTGCGCGAGATCGAGGATGTATTCCGTCTTGCGCTTCGACAACCCGCACGCGATCAGCTTGTCCGCGCCGAGCCGGATCACCGGTTGCGGCGCGAGTTTCGGACAGGCGTCCTCGATGCGCGCCCACAGCGACTGGGCGGACGGCACCGAAATCTGCTGGCCGACGACCGAGCGCGCGAGCGTGACGAACGGGTCGCCACGCTTCACGAGATGCGCGGGGCCGAACTTCGGAATCAGCTTCTTCAGGATCCGGTCGCGCTTGACAAGGTCCGCGCACGCCTTGTCCCAATAGGCAGGACGCACGACGACCTCCTCGCCGTCCGCTTCGGACGTACGTGTCTTGCGGGCCGTGTCGGCGGCCGGCGGCGCGGCCGCGGGCTGCGCATGACCGTTCAGCGCGCCGTTCGGCACGGCGCGCGTCGCGTCCGCCTTCGTCGCCGGTACGCGCTTGGCTGCCGGACGCGCGGCGACCGGGGTCGCGCGCCTGACCGGCGCTTTTCTGGCCGTTGCCATCTTGCCTCCTACCTGACGGATCGGTCAGTGGAACGCGCCGCGCTCATACGCGACGCCATTCGGTCGATCCGCCCGGTTTGTCTTCAAGTGCGATGCCGGCTTCGAGCAATTCCGCCCGGATCCGGTCCGCTTCGGCATAGTCCTTCGCTTGCTTCGCCGCGACGCGCGCGGCGATCTTCGCTTCGATCTCGTCGGCAGCGAGCCCGCCCGCCTGCGCGGCGCCCGACGCCTGCTGCAGGAACGCGCGCGGTTCGCGGCCCAGCAGGCCGAGCAGGCCCGCCAACTGTTTCAGTTGCCGCGCGAGCGACGCATCGCGCGTGCGGTTGACTTCACCCGCCAGCTCGAACAGCGTCGCCACCGCGACCGGCGTGTTGAAATCGTCGTTCATCGCGGCCGCGAAACGCTGCGCGTGCGGCTCGTTCCAGTCGAGCGCGAGCGTATCGGCGTCGACGTCCTTCAGCGCGGTGTACAGACGCGTGAGCGATGCGCGCGCATCGTCGAGGTGCACGTCGCTGTAATTGAGCGGCGAACGGTAGTGCGTGCGCACGATGAAGAAGCGCATGACTTCCGCATCGTAACGCTCGAGCACTTCGCGGATCGTGAAGAAGTTGCCGAGCGATTTCGACATCTTCTCGTTGTCGACCTGCACGAAGCCGTTGTGCATCCAGTAATTGACGAACGTCTCGCCGGTCGCGCCTTCGCTCTGCGCGATCTCGTTCTCGTGGTGCGGGAATTGCAGATCCTGCCCGCCGCCGTGGATGTCGAAATGATTGCCGAGCAGCGTGCAACCCATCGCCGAGCACTCGATGTGCCAGCCCGGGCGACCCATCCCGTACTTCGACGCCCACGACGCGCCTTCCGGATCTTCCGGCTTCGCGCGCTTCCACAGCACGAAGTCGAGCGGATCTTCCTTCGCGTCGTTCGCGGCGACGCGCTCGCCCGCACGCAGATCGTCGAGCGACTTGCCCGACAGCTTCCCGTAGTTCGTGAACTTGCGCACCGAGTAATTGACGTCGCCGTCGGTCGCCTGGTATGCATAGCCGTTCGTCTCGAGCGTCTCGATCATGCCGAGCATCTGCGGGATGAACTGCGTCGCGCGCGGCTCGATGTCGGGCCGCTGGATGCCGAGCGCGGCTTCGTCCTCGTGCATCGCACCGATGAAGCGGTCGGTCAGCGACTTGATCGTCTCGCCGTTCTCGACCGCGCGGCGGATGATCTTGTCGTCGATGTCGGTGATGTTACGCACATACGTGACCCGATAGCCGATCGCACGCAACCAGCGCTGGACGAGGTCGAACACGACCAGCATGCGCGCGTGGCCCACGTGACAATAGTCGTAGACGGTGATCCCGCATACGTACATCCGCACTTCGCCGGACTGGCGCGGCACGAAAACTTGCTTGTCACGCGCGAGCGTGTTGTAGATGCGCAGTGATTCCATAGAGATGAACCGTGAGCCGAAGGAAACCGCCCTGGCGAAGCTCGCCCAGCATGCGAAACGGACGGACCATCTGCCGCGGCGCCAGGCCGCGCGTCCTCGATATCACATGGGGCGGTCAGGCTGCAAGCACAGCGGTGACGGCCACGAGAGGCTAAGAAAGACTGTCTGACGCTCGCCGGAACGCGCAGACGTTTTGTTAGAATGGCTCGGAGTATAACATTCCGATTTACGCCTATGAAACCTCATCGCGGCCGCGCGCCGAGCGCTGCGACCCTCGTTGCGACCACCGTCATGGGCGTCGCGCTGACGCTTTTCGCGGCTCCCGCGGCGCATGCGCAAAAGGCCCCGGCCGTCGCCGACGGCACCCCCGAAATCGACGCGTCGATCGCCGGCAAGCAGTGGAAGCAGGCGCTCGCGCAGCTCGACGCACGCATCGCGTCGAACCCGCACGACGTGCAGGCGCAGTTCAAGCGCGGCACCGTGCTGGCCCGCCTGAACCGCGACGACGACGCGATCCAGCAATTCGTCGCGATCACGCAGGCGTACCCCGAACTGCCCGAGCCGTACAACAACCTCGCGGCGCTCTACGCGAAGCACGGCCGCTACGACGAAGCGCGCACCGCGCTCGTCACCGCGACGCAATCGAACCCGAGCTACTCGCTCGCGTACGAGAACCTCGGCGATCTGTACCTGCGGCTCGCGGCCGAATCGTACAAGCGCGCGCAATCGCTCGGTCGCACGAGCGGCGCGACCGCGCAGCGCCTCGCCGATCTCCAGAAGATCGTGTCGCCGTCGAAGGCCGCGCCGAACGCCCGCGCGACGACGCCGACCACGCGCGACTACACCGAGCGCGCCGCCGCGAACGTGAGCACCACCACGCTGCCGATGTCGCCGACGTTCCAGTTCAGCGGTCCGTCGGGCGCCTTGGCGGCGCCGTACGTCGCGCCGTCGAAATAAGCGGCGCGACCTTCCTTCCCCTCCCAACCTGAGGATCGCAATGAAACGTCTGTTGCTGGCGCTTGGCGGCGCCGCCCTTCTCGCGACCGCACCCGCGTTCGCGCAAACGGCCACCGCGCACCCCGTCGTGCAGCTGAAGACCTCGCAGGGCGACATCCGCGTCGAGCTCTATCCGGAGAAGGCGCCGAAATCCGTCGCCAACTTCCTCGATTACGTGAAGTCCGGCCAGTACAACGGCACGATCTTCCATCGCGTGATCAAGGGCTTCATGATCCAGGGCGGCGGCTACAAGACCAACTTCGAGGAGAAGCCGACCCGCGCGCCGATCCCGCTGGAGAGCCGCAATGGTCTGAAGAACCTGACGGGCACGATCGCGATGGCGCGCACCAGCGACCCGAATTCGGCTACCGCGCAATTCTTCATCAATACGGTCGACAACAGCGGCCTCGACTACCCGAACCCGGACGGCAACGGCTATGCGGTGTTCGGCAAGGTCGTGTCGGGTCTCGACGTCGTGAAGAAGATCGAAGGCGTGGCGACGACCTCGCGCGGCCCGATGCAGGACGTGCCGGCCCAGCCGATCGTGATCGAATCCGCGAGCATCGTCTCGAAGTAGTGACCTGCCGGCACGTCCGGCGCCTCACGCGGCCGCGTCGCACGACCGGCCGCGTGCCATTTAAACCGCCTCACCGAAGGAATTCATCATGGTTGAACTGCATACGAACCACGGCGTGATCAAGCTCGAACTCGACGCCGCGAAGGCACCGAAGACGGTCGAGAACTTCCTGAACTACGTGAAGAAGGGCCATTACGACGGCACCGTGTTCCATCGCGTGATCAACGGCTTCATGATCCAGGGCGGCGGCTTCGAGCCGGGCCTGAAGCAGAAGCCGACCGATGCGCCGATCGACAACGAAGCGAACAACGGCCTGAAGAACGACAACTACACGATCGCGATGGCGCGCACGAACGATCCGCATTCGGCGACCGCCCAGTTCTTCATCAACGTGAACGACAACGACTTCCTGAACCACTCGTCGCCGACGCCGCAGGGCTGGGGCTACGCGGTGTTCGGCAAGGTCGTCGAAGGCCAGGACGTGGTCGACAAGATCAAGGGCGTCAAGACGGGCAACGCCGGCTTCCACCAGGACGTGCCGACCGACGACGTCGTGATCGAGAAGGCCGTGGTGGTCTGACGCGCAGTCGTTACGGAGGCACTTCGATGTTGCAGGAGAGTCCGCCGCGAAGCGTCTCCGCGGGCGTGCCGGGCGAGCGCGAGTACGCGCAAGCCGCACGCCCGTTCCTGTTTCTCTCCGATCTGCACCTGAGCGAAGCGATTCCGAAGACGGTCGCCGCGTTCGAGCATTTCGTGAGATACACCGCCGACAGCGCCGATTCGGTGTTCATCCTCGGCGACCTGTTCGAATACTGGATCGGCGACGACATCCTCGACGACGATCCGTTCGCCGCGCGCATGGCCGCGCTGATGCACACGTTCTCGGAACGCGGCATCGCGCTCTACGTGATGCACGGCAACCGCGATTTCCTGCTCGGCCGGCGCTTCATGAAGGCCGCCGGCGCGATGCTGCTGCCCGATCCTTCGCTGATCGTCGCGTTCGGCCAGCGCATCGTGCTCGCGCACGGCGACGCGCAATGCACGGCCGACCGCGGCTACCAGATGTTCCGTCGCTTCGCGCGCAACCGCGTCGCGCAATGGTTGTTTCTCGCGTGGCCGTTCCGCTGGCGCCGCGCGCTCGCGCAACGCATGCGCTCGACCAGCGAAGCGGGCCGCATGCGCCCCGCTTCGGCCCTCTACGACGTCACGCGGGAAGGCGTGGCCGCGCTGTTCCGGAAAAGCCGCGCGAGCGTGATCATTCACGGCCACACGCACCGCCCCGCGCGCCACACGGAACCGGGCGGAATCCGCTGGGTGCTGCCCGACTGGGATCTCGATCACGGCACGCCGCGCGGCGGCTACCTGCGCGTCGATGCGGAAGGCATCCACGCGATGCCGCTCGACTGACGCCGCCGCTGCCGCGCCGACAGCAGCCGTCGGCGCGCTTCCCGTTCGTTACATCTGGCGTTCGACCGTCTTGCCTTCCAGCACCGCGGATAGCCTGCGCAGGTCGAGGCCCGCCGCGTCGGCGCCCTGCAGCGTTTCCAGATGCGTGCCGAGCCGCTCGAGCGCCGCGACGATCTCGTCGACGCGGCGGCTTTCCTTCGCCGCGTGATCGATCAGCCCGTGAATCGCGAGCGACATCGGATCGTCGGCGTTCGGCGTGATCCCGTATGCGCAAAATGCCGCGCGTTCGGGTTGCGGCTTCGGCTGCGCCGGCATCACGATGCGCGCAGGATTGCCGACCGCCGTGCCGCCCGCCGGCACCGGCTTGACGACCACCGCGTTCGAGCCGATCTTCGCGCCCGCGCCGACCGTGAACCCGCCGAGCACCTTCGCGCCCGCGCCGACGATCACGCCGGCCTCGAGCGTCGGGTGGCGTTTCGCGCCGCGCGTGAGCGACGTGCCGCCCAGCGTCACACCCTGATAGATCGTGCAGTCGTCGCCGACGATCGCCGTCTCGCCGATCACGACACCCATGCCGTGATCGATGAACACGCGCCGGCCGATCGTCGCGCCGGGGTGGATCTCGATCCCGGTCAGGAACCGGCCTGCCTGCGACGCGAACCGCGCGAGCCAGTAGCGTTTCGCACGCCAGCATGCATGCGCGAAACGGTGCAGCACGAGCGCATGCAGCCCCGGATAACAGGTCAGCACTTCCCACGCACTGCGAGCGGCGGGATCCCGCTCGCGAATCGTTGCAATGTCTTCGCGCAGTCTCGTGAACATGATGTGATCCGGGAAAAGGCCGGCGCGCATCGCCGGCAATGCCGGCCGTTATCGCGCCGGGTCATTTGCTTATGAGGTTCGGCGATTGTAGGGCCAGTCGCGGCGGGCCGCACGCGGCCGCGCGTTCACCCCGCGGCCGGCACGGGTATTCGGCCGGGACACTTGCTGCGGCGGGGTTTCCGCGGCGGGGCGATCGGGAGAAACAGCGGGTTCGGCGTTGCCTGTCGGTCGCTGCATGGCCTGTTCGGCCACACGCCGCATTCGCCGGCGAACGCCCCCGCGCCCGGCAATCGGAGCGCCGGCCCCTTACGCGTCGCCGCCCGGCTTGCCCGATTTCAGCAGGATATGCTTGGCGACGCCGCGCAGGATGTTGACCTCCTCGCGCTCGAGGCCCGTGCGCGCGAACAGGCGCCGCAGCCGCGGCATCAGCTTCTTCGGATTGCGCGGATCGAGGAAGTCGAGCGCGATCAGTGCGTTCTCGAGGTGCACGTACATCCGCTCGATTTCGTCGCTCTGCGCGAGCGTGCCCGCTTCGGCCTGCGGCTGCGCCGGCGGCTCGCTCGCCTGCTCGAGAAACGCGACACGCAACTCGTATGCGAGCACCTGCACGGCCTGCGCGAGATTCAGCGAACTGTAGGCCGGGTTGGCCGGAATGTGCGCGAGCGCGCTGCACTGCTCGACATGCTCGTTCGCGAGGCCGGTGCGCTCGTTGCCGAACACGAGCGCGATGTCGCCCGTGCCGACCTGCGCGCTCGCCTGCGCGGCGGCCGCGCGCGGCGCGAGGCGCGGCGGCCCGTATTCGCGCGTGCGCGCAGTCAGCGCGATCGACCAGTGAACGCCGGACAGCGCTTCGCCGAGCGTCGGCACGACGTGCGCGGACGCGAGGACGTCGTCCGCGCCGCTGGCCATCGCGATCGCTTCGGGGTCGCTCTGCACGTGCGGCACGCGCGGCGCGACCAGCACGAGGCGCGAGAAGCCCATCGTCTTCAGCGCGCGGGCGGCCGCCCCGACGTTGCCGGGATGGCTCGGCTCGACGAGCACGAAACGGGTGGACGTGAAGCCGCCGGACGGCGGCAAGGACGAGGCCGCGCCCGATTCGGACGGCGCGGCGGGGTTCTGCGAGGTTTCCACTACGATACGACTCGGTTCATCAGAATGGCCGTATGGTATCGCCATCGCTCCCGCAAACCCACTCGTCCGGATGGCCAGTGGGGGTTTCCCCGCATGCCGCTCGCCTGAAACCGCCGAAAATCGGGTAAAATCATGCCTTTACGCGTTGCGCTCCGCGCAGCGCGGGTCGTACCCCGCTCTTTGTCAATTCGCGTCTCACCTCGTCCCGGCACGCTTGCGCCGTACCGGGCGGTTGTCCCACTTCGTGGCGGCCCGTGCCGCCGGCTACAGGATCTAGGCTCATGCATCCCATGCTCAATATTGCTGTCAAGGCTGCGCGCCGCGCCGGACAGATCATCAATCGCGCGTCCCTCGATCTCGACCTGATCGAGATCCGCAAGAAGCAGCAGAACGACTTCGTCACCGAAGTGGACAAGGCCGCCGAAGACGCGATCATCGAGACGCTGAAGACCGCCTACCCCGACCACGCGATCCTCGCGGAGGAATCGGGCGAATCGGAGAACGAATCCGAATTCAAGTGGATCATCGATCCGCTCGACGGCACGACCAACTTCATCCACGGCTTCCCGTACTACTGCGTATCGATCGCGCTCGAGCACAAGGGCATCGTCACGCAGGCCGTCGTCTACGATCCGAACAAGAACGACCTGTTCACGGCCACCCGCGGCCGCGGCGCGTACCTGAACGACCGCCGCATCCGCGTCGGCCGCCGCGATCGCCTGTCGGACGCGCTGGTCGGCACGGGCTTCCCGTTCCGCGAGAAGGACGGCCTCGACGCATACGCGCGCCTCTTCACCGAGATGACGCAGGCCTGCACGGGCCTGCGCCGCCCGGGCGCGGCGGCCCTCGACCTCGCGAACGTCGCGGCCGGCCGCCTCGACGCATTCTTCGAGCAAGGCATCAACGTGTGGGACATGGCGGCGGGCAGCCTGCTGATCACCGAGGCCGGCGGCCTCGTCGGCAACTACACGGGCGACGCCGATTTCCTGCATCGCCACGAGATCGTCGCCGCGAACCCGAAGATCTACGCGCAGATGATCCCGATCCTGAACCGCTACAGCCGCGTGCATCCGGCAGCGGAATAAGCCCGGGCCGCGCCCGCGTGGCGCGGCTTTTGCGCAAACCGCGCGCGCGGCATCGCCACGATGGCGCGCCGATCGCCCGACACGCGGGACAATCTTCCGTGCACACGGGTCGCTTCGTGCGCCTATCCTGAAGTTGCTCGAGTTGCCCGCACGGGTCGGCGTACTGCCGCTCGCGCCGCTTGTCCCGCAACGACAGCGCATGGTTTGCGTCCGGCATGCCCGCACGGCGAACAACGCCGCCGGCATGCCGGCCCCGCCTGTATCAACACCGCCACGGCGCCGTGGCAATCGCATCCGAGTCCCCATGTTACGGCTAAGCGAAATCAAACTTCCCCTCGACCACCCCGACAGCGCGCTCGAGGCCGCGATTCGCGCGCGCCTCGCCGAGCTAGGCGTGGCGGCAGACGGGCTGCTCCGTTACACCGTGTTCCGCCGCGCGCACGACGCACGCAAGCGCGCCGACATCAAGCTCACGTACATCGTCGATGTCGAAGTCACCGACGAGGCAGCCGCGCTCAAGCGCATCGCCGGCAAGCCGCATTGCGGCGTGACGCCCGACATGACGTATCACTTCGTCACGAAGGCGCCCGAGCACGCCGACTTCCTGCGCCCCGTCGTCATCGGCATGGGGCCGTGCGGGCTGTTCGCAGGGCTGATCCTCGCGCAGATGGGCTTCCGTCCCATCATTCTCGAACGCGGCAAGGCCGTGCGCGAGCGCACCAAGGACACCTTCGGCCTGTGGCGCAAGAGCGTGCTCAACCCGGAATCCAACGTGCAGTTCGGCGAAGGCGGCGCGGGGACGTTTTCCGACGGCAAGCTGTACAGCCAGATCAAGGATCCGAACCACTATGGCCGCAAGGTGCTGGACGAATTCGTCAAGGCCGGCGCCCCCGAGGACATCCTGTATCTGAGCCGGCCGCACATCGGCACGTTCCGACTCGTCAGCATGGTGGAAAAAATGCGCGCGTCGATCCACGAACTCGGCGGCGAAGTGCGTTTCGAAACCCGCGTCGACGATATCGAAATCGACCAGGGCAAGGTGCGCGCACTCAAGCTGTCGAACGGGGAAACGCTGCGGTGCGACCGCGTGGTGCTGGCCGTGGGCCACAGCGCGCGCGACACGTTCCAGATGCTGCACGACCGCGGCGTCTACATCGAAGCCAAGCCGTTCTCGCTGGGTTTTCGCATCGAACATCCGCAGGGGCTGATCGATCGCAGCCGCTTCGGCAAGTTCGCGGGCCACAAGCAACTCGGCGCGGCCGACTACAAGGTGGTCCACCACGCAAGCAACGGGCGCGCCGTCTACAGCTTCTGCATGTGCCCGGGCGGCACGGTGGTCGCCGCGACCTCGGAGCCCGGCCGCGTGGTCACCAACGGAATGAGCCAGTATTCCCGCGCCGAGCGCAATGCGAATGCGGGCATCGTCGTCGGCATCACGCCGGACGACTATCCGGGCGGCCCGCTCGCCGGCATCGCGTTCCAGCGCAAATGGGAAGAACGCGCATTCGAACTCGGCGGCGGCGATTACCGCGCGCCGGGCCAACTGGTCGGCGATTTCATCGCGGGCCGGCCGTCGACGTCGCTGGGCACCGTGGAACCGTCGTACAAGCCCGGCGTGAATCCGACCGATCTCAGCACCGCGCTGCCGGACTATGCGATCGAAGCGATCCGCGAAGCGCTGCCCGAGATCGACAAGAAAATCGCCGGCTTCGCGATGCACGATGCCGTGCTCACCGGCGTGGAAACGCGCACGTCGTCGCCGATCCGGATTCGGCGCAAGGACGACTACCAGAGTTTGAACGTCGAAGGCCTGTATCCGGCCGGCGAAGGCGCCGGCTATGCGGGCGGCATCTATTCGGCAGCGATCGACGGGATCGAGGTCGCGCAGGCGGTGGCGCTCAGCCTGACGTCGGCGCACGCGTCCTGATTTGCGATACGGGGCCGGCGCGCGAAGGTCCGTGACCCGAGCGCGCCGGCTTTCGCGTGTCCGCCGCGCCCATGCGCGCGATCGGCGCCCGGCCGTTGCGCGCTTTCGGCCTTCCCGTCAAAACACGCCTGGCATCAACCGGTACCGCACCTTCGTCCTGTACTCACGATAATCCGCGTCTTCCGACAACACCCTCTCCTCCATGACGATTCGCCCGATCTGCAGCAGCATCCAGATGCCGATCGCGAGCAGGTTTCGGATACTGAAGTTGGAGAGCAGAAAACCGATTTCGGACAGCAGGTAACCGGCATAGATCGGATGACGCATGAACCGGTATGCCCCCGTCGAAACGACCCCGCGATTGGCCGGCAGCAGGCCGAACGAGCGCCCCAGCGACAGCTTCGCGAACAGTTGCCACGCAATCCCGGCAATTTGCCAGACGCCCCCTGCCCATTCCGGAATCAGTTGCGTACTGGCGGTCAATTGATAGGCCAGGTAATAGAACGACCCGCCAAGAGAAAAGCACACCGCGACGGGATGCCAGTCCCGCCGCGTCGGCAATTTCGCAAAAGCCGACATTCCGACGGTCAGTCCCGCGGACATCAACAGCAGGATCAGCGTGATCCGGCTCGGGTTCAATCGCCACTGCATATAAATCAGATAAGCGAATGCGCCCAGCACGGTCACTGAAGACACGCGAGCGCCAAGCTCGATCGGATCGATCCGCTCCGACTTGGCCGCGACCGCGGTCATGGGCGACACTGGCGTACTTTGCGCGGACGCTCCCCCAACATCCTGCATGGCCTGCTTCATGTTCGTGCCCCGTTAATCTATTGTATTTATATATCGACGTCTCAGCGTAGCACACCGATCTCGTCGACACTGGCCCGAGTTTCAGTTTTGCGACGCGAATTGGTGTAAGTCCCGAGCGTATCGGCCAGTAGAAAGACCGATGGACCGGATGACGCAGTCTGCCAATCGTTTCACAGGTCATGGCGTTTTCTGGACGGATCTGATTCTGCCCGCTCGCCCCCAATGATCGGAACGTGGGTCAGGTTTCCGAACGCTCCACGACCACCTCGCTGATTTGCAGCACGGGTCGTATATCCGTGTAATTGGCGATGTCGGCCATGATCTCCTGCGCATGCGGATCGCGGGCTGCCTGGAAAGCTTCGAAGGAAGTGCAGACGAAGTCGCACTTGGCCACGTACACGGGATCCATGCCCGGCGCACCACCGGCGATTCCCTTGTCCACCGTGTAGTACAGGCATGCGGCGCCGAGGCGCTGTTTCACCATTGGCATATGCCGCTCGCGATAGTAAGCATGATCGAATCGCGCGCCTGCGGCGTACGGGTACATGACACTGACTTTGATCATCGGGTTCTCCTGTTGCTCCAAGGTAATCGACGCGGCGGCGCGCGCAAGACGAAATCGAGTCGCCGATACAGGCGCGGGGAAAGTCCTTCGGAATCGGCGCACGCATTGATCTGATTGTAGGCACCGGTGAACCCGTCTTGCCAGTTTGGTGGCGCGGGGTATCCAACGATGCGGAAGCAGTCCGGCGACGTCGGACGCTGTGTGGGTCGGCAGTCGCGTGAGCACGTCTTTCACAAGGCAGCCGATCGCCATCGCCGACGACCGCCCGAATGGCGAACTGCGAGCGGTCCCGTTTGGACCGCTGGTAAACTCGTGCAACCGAAAGCAACTTTCCCGGCCACATGAGCGCTCGACTCTGACCTATCCGCCCCCACCATCATGCTCACTGCCTTCGAACTCGCTGGTTTTATTGCGGCGCATGCCGTCTGGTGTGTCTCCGACGCAGATGGCCTTGTCCCTATCGCAGCATTTCAGACGGACGACGGTCAGCGGAAAATCGAGCGGCTGGTGTTCGACGATGCAGGCGAAGCAGTCGAGCAAGGCCGAAAGCGTCTCGAGAGCAATCCGTCCAACGCAAGCGACGGCGTGCTGGCGTACGACGGCCGGCTCGCGACTCCCGATGGCAAAAAGCTCGATGCGATCGTTCTGGAAGCGCGGTCCTACGCTTTCCCGTCGGCAAGGGCAGCCATTGCGGTCGCATACACGCCGAAGAGCACCGGCAACTTCCGTGTACACAAGCCCAAACTCGTCTTGTGGGACAAGTGTGGCGACTTCGATATGAGCGCCGCCATCGAGTCGTTCTTCAACGGCGTTGCCTCGCACGAGCGGGGCGCGAAGGTCTGGAACGACGCGCTGGACGAGAGCAAGTAGGCATCGCCCGCTGCCGCTCGCCATCCCCCGCACCTGGCCAAACGGCGAACTTCGCGCGTGGACGTCGAAGCCACTGGTAAACTCGGGCAACCCAAGCAACAACTTCATGCCTGACCTATGACCACGCTGTCGCCCGAGGCCTTTGCCGGCCATACCCCGATGATGCAGCAGTACCTGCGCATCAAGGCCGATCATCCGGACACGCTCGTCTTCTACCGGATGGGCGACTTCTACGAACTGTTCTTCGAGGATGCGGAAAAAGCGGCACGCCTGCTCGACCTGACCCTCACGCAGCGCGGCGCGTCGGCCGGCACGCCGATCAAGATGGCCGGCGTCCCGCATCACGCGGTCGAGCAGTATCTGGCGAAGCTCGTGAAGATGGGCGAATCGGTCGCGATCTGCGAGCAGATCGGCGATCCGGCCACGTCGAAAGGCCCGGTCGAGCGCAAGGTCGTACGCGTCGTCACACCCGGCACGCTGACCGATGCCGCGCTGCTGTCCGACAAGAACGACGTCTACCTGCTCGCGATGTGCACCGGCCACAACAAGCGCGGCGTCGCGGTCAATATCGGCCTCGCGTGGCTGAACCTCGCAAGCGGCGCATTGCGGCTCGCCGAAATCGAGCCCGAACAGCTTGCCGCCGCGCTCGAACGCATCCGGCCAGCCGAAATCCTGACGCCGGACGGTGCAACCGACGCCATTCCCGCCGGCGCGGGCGCAAGCAAGCGCGTGCCGGCCTGGCACTTCGACATTGCGTCGGGCACGCAGCGCCTGTGCGACCAGCTCGACGTCGCGAGCCTCGACGGTTTCGGCGCGCATTCGCTGACGAGCGCATGCGGCGCGGCCGGCGCGCTGCTGCTCTACGCAGCGGCCACACAAGGCCAGCAACTGCGGCACGTGCGCAGCCTGAAGGTCGAGAACGAAACCGAATACATCGGCCTCGATCCGGCCACGCGCCGCAACCTCGAACTGACCGAGACGCTGCGCGGCACCGAGTCGCCTACGCTGTATTCGCTGCTCGACACCTGCTGCACGACGATGGGCAGCCGCCTGCTGCGCCACTGGCTGCATCATCCGCCGCGCGCCTCGGTTGCCGCGCAGTCGCGCCAGCAGGCGATCGGCGCGCTGCTCGATGCACCGGCCAACGCGAGCCTCGATGCGTTGCGCAGCGCGCTGCGCCAGATCGCCGACGTCGAACGGATCACCGGTCGTCTCGCGCTGCTGTCCGCGCGCCCTCGCGACCTGTCGAGCCTGCGCGACACGTTCGCCGCGCTGCCGGCGCTGCGCGAGCGCATCGGCGCGATCGTCGCGAACGCGGATGCGCTCGCGCGCGTCGACGCGGCGCTCGCGCCGCCCGCCGAATGCCTCGACCTGCTGACGAGCGCGATCGCCACCGAGCCGGCCGCGATGGTGCGCGACGGCGGCGTGATCGCGCGCGGCTACGATGCCGAGCTCGACGAGCTGCGCGACATTTCCGAGAACTGCGGGCAGTTCCTGATCGATCTCGAAGCGCGCGAGCGAGCGCGCACCGGCATCGCGAACCTGCGCGTCGAATACAACAAGGTGCACGGCTTCTACATCGAGGTCACGCGCGGCCAGACCGACAAGGTGCCCGACGATTACCGCCGCCGCCAGACGCTGAAGAACGCCGAGCGCTACATCACGCCGGAACTGAAAACCTTCGAGGACAAGGCGCTGTCCGCACAGGAGCGCGCGTTGGCACGCGAGCGCGCGCTGTACGACTCGGTGTTGCAGGCGCTGCTGCCGTTCATCCCCGAGTGCCAGCGCGTCGCATCGGCCCTCGCCGAACTCGACCTGCTGGCCGCGTTCGCCGAACGTGCGCGCGCGCTCGACTGGGTCGCGCCGACCTTCACCGACGAGATCGGCATCGAAATCGAGCAGGGGCGCCATCCGGTCGTCGAAGCGCAGGTCGAGCAGTTCATCGCGAACGACTGCCGGTTCGGCGTCGATCGCAAGCTGCTGCTGATCACCGGGCCGAACATGGGCGGTAAGTCCACGTTCATGCGGCAGACCGCGCTGATCGCGCTGATGGCGTACGTCGGCAGCTACGTGCCGGCGAAATCGGCGTGCTTCGGCCCGATCGACCGGATCTTCACGCGCATCGGCGCGGCCGACGATCTCGCGGGCGGCCGCTCGACGTTCATGGTCGAGATGACCGAAGCCGCGGCGATCCTCAACGACGCGACGCCGCAAAGCCTCGTGCTGATGGACGAGATCGGCCGCGGCACGTCGACCTTCGACGGCCTCGCGCTCGCCTGGGCCATCGCGCGCCACCTGCTGGCGCACAACGCGTGCTACACGCTGTTCGCGACGCACTACTTCGAGCTGACGCAACTGCCGGCCGAATTCCCGCAGGCGGCCAACGTCCACCTGTCGGCGGTCGAGCACGGCCACGGAATCGTATTCCTGCACGCGGTCAACGAAGGCCCGGCGAACCAGAGCTACGGCCTTCAGGTCGCACAGCTCGCGGGCGTCCCGGCGCCCGTGATCCGCGCCGCGCGCAAGCACCTCGCATATCTCGAACAGCAGTCGGCCTCCCAGCACACGCCGCAGCTCGACCTCTTCAGCGCGCCGCCGGCGGCCATCGACGATCTCGAATGCGCGGACGCGCCGGCGCTGCCCGACGCGCCGCACCCGGCGCTCGAAAAGCTGCGCGACATCGATCCTGACGATCTCAAGCCGCGCGAGGCGCTCGACCTGCTGTACGAGCTGCGCACGCTGGTCCGGTCGCACGATGCCGACGGGCACGCGTAAGCGCATCTCGCGGCGCCTGCCGGCCCGCGCCGCCGCCGCGCTCGCCGCGACACTGCTTGCGCTGGCGCAGGCCGGTGCGCTGGCCGCGCCGCCCAAGCGCAGCGCCGCGCCCTACTCGTTCGCGGTCGTGTCGGGCGTCATCAACGGGCCGGCGGACGAACCGGCCGCGCAGCGGCTGCTCGATGCGATCGCACGCGAGCGCAATCTCGCGTTCGCGGTCTACGCGGGCGACCTCAAAGGCCCGAAGGAAGCATGCCGCGACACGCTGTATTCGCAGCGCGGCGCGATCCTGGATTCGGCGCGCATCCCGCTCGTGTTCATTCCCGGCCACGACGACTGGATCGCATGCAACACCGCGGCCGGCGGCGGTTACGATCCGGTCGAGCGGCTCGATTTCCTGCGACAGACCCTGCTCGCCGAGTCGGCGCTGCCCGACCCCGGTGCGCTGCAGATTACGCGGGAGAGCGAAGTCGCGCGGTTCCGGCCATATCGCGAGAACGCACGCTGGATGCGCGACGACATCGTCTACGTCGCACTCAATGCGCCGGCACCGAACAACCATTATTTGACGGCGGGCGGCCGCAACGGCGAATTCGAGGACCGCATCATCGCAAACGGCTTCTGGGTCGACCACGCCGCCGAATATGCGAAGCGGCGCGAAGCCCGCGCGATGGTGGTGATTTTCGAGGGCGATCCGCAGTTCGAACGCTACGAACGCTCGGAGCGCTTCGCGTGGCTGCGTTTCAATCGGCCGCGCGTGCGCGACGGCTTCCGTGAACTGAAACGAACGCTGGTGAAGGCGGCGGCGACGTTCCGCGGCCCGATACTGGTGATGCACGCGAGCGGCGAACCGCTGGCGAACGGCTTTCTGATCGACCGTCCGCTGCATGCCGACGACGGTGAGTTGGTAGGAAACGTGACGCGCGTCGCGATCGGACCGCGCCACCCGGCGAACCAGTGGGTCAAGGTGACCGTATCGCCCGCGCGGCAGACGATCTTCAACGTGAGCCTGCAGGAGGTGCCGAAGAACCTGCCGGTGCCGCCCACGCTGCCGCTCGTGCCGCGCGACGACGTGCCGCTGCCACAGATGCCGGAAATCCCTGCGCTGCCGGCGCTGCCCGACGCGTCGTCGGTCGCGCCGCCGTTGCAGGGCGACGGCGCCGCACCGGGCGGCGCGTCGTCGCCGGCACCGCCCCCCGGATCAGGGCCGGCGCCGGGCCTGCCGGCAAGCTCAGTGCAGCGTACGCCCTGACGGCGCTTCGCCGTCCTCGTCGTCATCCTCGTCGACGATCTCGAGCCCTTCCGCGCCATGCGCGTGCTCGTGCTCGATTTCGTCTTCGGTGGCTTCGCGAACGTCCTTCACGGTCAGCGCGAAACGCAGCGCCATGCCCGCCAGCGGGTGATTGCCGTCGAGCACGACCTTGTCTTCGGCGATATCGGTGACCGTATAGATCAGCGAATCGACTTCCTCGTCGGCGTCTTCCGGCGTGCCTTCGAACTGCATGCCCACTTCGAGCGGCTCGGGAAAACGATCGCGCGGCTCGATCTTCACGAGTTCGGGATCGTAGTCGCCGAACGCGTCCTCCGGCTCGAGCTGGATCTGCGCCTGGTAGCCCGCCTCGTGGCCGTCGAGCTGTTCCTCGATCTTGGGGAACGTGCCATCATAGCCGCCGTGCAGATAGACCATCGGCTCGTCGCTTTCCTCGATCAGATTGCCCTGTGCGTCCGACAGCTTGTAAGTGACCGATACGACGGTGTTTTTTGCGATTTTCATCCAATTCTCCCAAGTACAAGTCCCATTATACGATGCGCAACCGGTCTCAAGCCGAACCGCGGGATGCCGCCGCCGCCCCGCTCGGCGCGCCGCCCTCCGATCTTCCCACGCCGCTGCTCGGCGGCCTCACGCCGGCGCAATTCATGCGCGGCTACTGGCAGAAAAAACCGCTGCTGATCCGCCAGGCGATTCCCGGCGTCGCGTCGCCGGTCACGCGCGACGCATTGTTCGAGCTCGCCGCCGACTATGACGCGGAATCGCGATTGATCACCCATTTTCGTAACAAGTGGCAACTGGCGCACGGTCCGTTCGAGCCCGACTCGCTGCCTGCGGTGACGCGCAAATCCTGGACCTTGCTCGTGCAGGGGCTCGACCTGCACGTCGACGCGGCCCGCGCGTTGCTCGACCGCTTCCGCTTCATCCCCGATGCGCGACTGGACGACCTGATGATCTCGTATGCGACGGACGGCGGCGGTGTCGGCCCGCACTTCGATTCATACGACGTATTCCTGCTGCAGGTCGAAGGCCGGCGCCGCTGGCGGGTCGGCGCGCAGAAGGATCTGTCGCTGCAGCCGGACGTGCCGCTGAAGATTCTCGAGAACTTCGAGCCGAGCGACGAATGGGTGCTGGAGCCCGGCGACATGCTGTACCTGCCGCCGCACATCGCGCACGACGGCGTCGCCGAAGGCGAGTGCATGACCTGCTCGATCGGCTTCCGGGCCCCGTCCGCCGGCGAGCTGGGCGCCCAGTTCCTGTACTACCTCGCGGAGCGCGGCGGCCTGCGCGACGCGGGCGGCGACGACCTCTACCGCGATCCGAAGCAGCCGGCCGTCGACGTACCCGCGCAACTGCCACCGGCCATGGTCGAACGTGTCGCCGAGATCGTCGACGCGATCCGCTGGCGCAAGCGCGACGTCGCCGAATTCCTCGGCTGCTATCTGAGCGAGCCCAAACCGAACGTCGTTTTCGACCCGCCCGAGCGTCCGCTGTCCGAGGCCGCGTTCGTCACGCAAGCGTCACGCCGTGGCGTGCGTCTCGACAGAAGGGCCGCATTGATGTATAACGCGCGCTCGTACTTCATTAATGGCGAAGAAGGGTCGCTCGAGCAAGCCGATGAATGGCTGCCCGAACTGGCCAATCAACGCCAGATGGAGGCGAAACGGTTTGTAACACTATCCCGGGTTCCGTCGATGACAGCTTTGTTGCACGAGTGGTATCGTGCGGGCTGGATACGGGTCGGAAGCCGGAATTAGTGTGAGTCGCCCCGTATGCCCGTACAGATCAAATTCTGTATGGGAAAGACAACGTATTGACCCCGCATTTGTCGACGGTCGATAGGAAAGTGCATATAATTTCCGCCCAAGCCGTAGGGAAGATTCACGCTCTAGAAGTGCGTCTCCACCAGCGGCCCAGGTCGGTGTTGGAGCACATTACCGGTATTGTTTCGCGCTGTTGCTTACCTTTAACCATAAAAGGACGTGATCATGAAGAAATCCCTCCTCGTAGCTTCCCTGTTGGCTGCTGTTGCACTGGCTGCTTGCAACAAGAGCGCTGATCAAGCTGCTTCGTCGGCTGCAAGCGACGCGGCTGCTGCTGCTTCGTCGGCTGCTTCGGCAGTTGCTGGTGCTGCGAGCGACGCTTCGGCTGCTGCTTCGTCGGCAACGGCTGCTGCGAGCGACGCTGCTGCTGCAGTGGCGTCGGCTGCTTCGGCAGCGACGGCTGCTCCGGCTTCGGGCGCAAGCCAGTAAGCCTTCAGCATCAGCTGAAAAAAACCGGCCCGAGGGCCGGTTTTTTTACGTCTGCCGCTTTCGAATCGAGCGCCCGGCAGCCGCCTGGAGCCGCCGCAGCGGCCCCGCCCCGCTCATCCGAGCATCAGCCAGTCGAAGCCCGCGTCCTGCGAGGCCACGATCACGTCTTCCCCGTCCGTCCCGAGTACGCCGCCGAACGCCTGGCGGGCCAGTTCCGGCAGGTTGTTCTGCTGGCTCAGATGGGCCGCGACCAGATGCTGGAGACGGCTACGTTCGAGCGACGCGAGGATGTCGGCCGCCGCGTCGTTGCTCAGGTGGCCGTGGTTGCCGCCGATCCGCGCCTTCAGCGACTGCGGATAGCGGCTGGCAGCCAGCATCGCGGTATCGTGGTTGGATTCGAGCACCAGCGCGTCACAGCCGCTCAGGACGGCCGTGATGTGCGGCGTGGCCATCCCGACGTCCGTCAGCACGCCGAGCCGGCGGTTTCCGTCCGTGAAGACGAACTGGAGCGGTTCCCGCGCATCGTGGGGGACCGTATAGGGCATCACGGCCAGATCGCGTATCGCGGCCGTCTCGTCGCCCCACAGCACGTGGAGATCGACATCGGCCTCGTCCGCGCCGACCGCGCGCGCGGTGCCCCAGCTCATGTAGAGCGGCAGCGACGCACGGCGTGCGAGCGTCAGCGCACTGCCGACATGGTCGCTATGTTCGTGGGTAATGAAGATCGCATCGAGATCGGCGATGCAGAGATTCAGTCGGCCGAGCCGGCGCTCGACCTCCTTGGCGGAAAAGCCGCAGTCGAGCAGCACGCGGGTGGTCGTCGTGCCGCTCGTGGCCTCGACGACCAGCGCGTTGCCCTCGCTGCCGCTTCCGAGGCTGGCGAATCGCACGCGCTCAGTTCAGTTGTGCGTGCAACAGCGAGATGAGCCGCTGCGCGTCCGACGAGTTGTCGACCTGGCCGTCCGCGCCGACCACGGCGACCTGCGTACCGCCATTGCCCTGCGCGCGCACGTTGATCAGATATTCCTTGCCGGGCTTGGCCGCCGACGGGCCGCCGTAGAACAGCTTGCCGAACAGGCCGTCACGCTTGAGCTCTTCCATCGAGTTCGCGTAGCGCACGGTATATACCCCCTTCTCGCGGTCGCGATTGTCGACCGTGAAGTTGGTCCGGTCGAGCGCCAGGCCCACGCGCAGCCACGCGCGGTCGAACGACTCGGCCAGTTGCAGCGTCGCCGCACCGCCGCTCGTGTCGGCGACCTGCGCCGGCGCCGTCGCGGGGCGCGCATCGGTCAGCAACTGCTTCGCCTGCGCGTCGGTCAGGCCGAACTTCTGCATCAGCTTCGACAGGAACACGGCTTCGAGCACCGGGTTGCGCGGACGCTCTTCCCAGCGCGACGACGTACCGCCCTGCGGGCCGACCATCATTTCTTCCATCGCGCTATGCGTGATCGAGATGTCGGTGTTGCCGTCCGGCGTACGGTTCACGAGCGTGCGGAAGCGGTCGCGCGTACCCGACGAATAGGCGAAATCGATGACCTTGCCGATCGTGCGGCGGAACCAGTCGTCCGGAATGTTCGCGCGGTTCTCGGCCCAGTCGGTGGCCATGATGCCCGTCGACGGCGCATCGGTCTTCAGCGAGAAGCCGTTCTCCTGCCAGAACTCCTTCAGGATCGGCCACAGTTGCTCGGGCGTCCGGCCGTCGACGACGAGCCAGCGGCGATCGCCGTCGCGCTCGATGTGCATGCCGAGCGGATCCTGCGCGCTCGGGATGCCGTCGGTCGCGTTGCCGGCCTGCGTCGTGGCTCGCGGCGGCAGCGTGCCGAGCCCGGCATTGGTCGGCGGCGCGACGAACTGCTGCGTCGTCGGCACCGGCTTCAGGTCGCTCGGCACCGCGAGCGGCGGCGCCGAGCCGGTGTTCTTGTAGTTGACCCGGTCAGGGGCCAGGTAGTCGTTCAGCGTATCGCAGCCAGCGAGCGCGCCCAGCGCCAGCGCCATCACCGACAACTGGATGGCACGAGAGGAAAAGGCGAAACGTTTCATGAAATCCTTCGTCTTGCTAGAACGCTCGTCAGGAGCGGCGCCGGACGGAGCCGGCCGGTGCGGGTTGATCAGGGGTCGAGCCGGCGGCCGCAGGACGCGGCCACCTCGGCATCAGGCGAGAACGCCGGCCTCGACGAGGGCCGAACGCACGGCATCGTGGCAGCGCTCGTCGAGCGCCGTGAGCGGCAGCCGGATGCCGCCCTGCATCTTGCCCATCGCCTGCAGCGCCCACTTCACCGGGATCGGGTTCGCTTCGATGAACAGGTTCTTGTGCAGCGACAGCAGCTTCATGTGCAGCGTGCGGGCCGTCTGCACGTCGCCGGCCAGCGCCGCGCGGCACAGCCCGCTCATCGCGCGCGGCGCGACGTTCGCGGTCACCGAGATGTTGCCGTGGCCGCCGAGCAGCATCAGCGCGATCGCGGTCGGATCGTCGCCGCTGTAGATCGCGAAATGCTTCGGCGCGGCCTTGATCAGGTGGGCTGCGCGATCGATGTTGCCGGTCGCTTCCTTCACGCCGATGATGCCCGGCACCTGCGCGAGGCGCAGCGTCGTCTCGTGCGCCATGTCCGCGACCGTACGGCCCGGCACGTTGTACAGGATCACCGGCAGGTCGACCGCTTCGGCGATCGTCCGGAAATGGCGGTACATGCCTTCCTGCGTCGGCTTGTTGTAGTACGGCACGACCTGCAGCGTCGCGTCCGCGCCGACCGCTTTCGCGTGCTTCGTCAGCTCGATCGCCTCCGCGGTCGAATTGCCGCCCGCGCCCGCGATGATCGGGATGCGTTTGGCCGCATGCTCGACCGCCGTACGAATCATCAGGATGTGCTCTTCGACGCTGAGCGTTGCCGACTCGCCGCTCGTACCGACGACGACGAGCGCATCGGTGCCTTCCGCGATGTGCCAGTCGATCAGTTTGCGAAACGCCGGCAGGTCGAGACTGCCGTCTTCGAGCATCGGGGTGACGATCGCGGGGATGCTGCCGCGGATTTGAATGCCGTCTTGGGTGCCGTTAGCCATGAAACGCGATTGATTGTGTACCGGTAAACATTGAGATTGTAGCGGATTAGCCGGGCAGTTCGTAACGTGGAATTCCCGCCCCCGCCGTCGGGGTCGCGCCCTCGCGTACTGCGCAAAGACGCTGGACGAACGCCTCGCGCGGCGCGGCGACGAAACCGTCCTCGTACGCGACCACCCGCAGATGGCCGCGCACGGCATCCAGCAGCTCGCCCGGGGCGAGCAGGAACGCGGGATTGGACGGCTTTCCGACCGTTTCGTTTCCTTGCGCGAAGGTTTCGTAGATCAGCACGCCGCCCGGCGCCACGGCAGCGAGCAGATGGGGCCAGAGCGGGCGATGCAGATAGTTCGTGACGATCACGGCCGCAAACCGCTCGCTGGCCGGCAGCGGCCATGGCGCGCCTTCGAGATCGGCCGCGCGGGCGGCGACACCGGGAATCGCGCGCAACGCGGCCAGCGCGGCCGGATCGCGGTCGAGCGCGACGACCGGATGCCCGCGCGACGCGAACCAGCGCGCGTGGCGGCCGCCGCCCGCCGCGACGTCGAGCACCGCCCCGCCGACCGGCACGAGCCGCGCCCATTGCGCAACCCAGCGTGACGGCTCGGCCTGGCCGACGTGGCCGCCCGCGGCGGCGATGACGGACTCGCTCATGCGCCGGATCAGTTGTACGACAGGCCCATCGCGTCGCGCACGTCGCGCATCGTTTCCGTCGCGTACTTGCGCGCCTTGTCGCAACCGTCCGCGACGATCGCACGCAACAGCGACGGGTCGTCCATGTACTTCTGCGCACGCTCGAGCATCGGCTGCTGTTCGCGCAGGATGCCTTCGACGACCGGCTGCTTGCAGTCGAGACAGCCGATACCCGCCGAGCGGCAGCCCTTCTGCACCCATTCGTGCGTCGCTTCGTCCGTATAGACCTGGTGAAGCTGCCACACCGGGCACTTGTCGGGATCGCCCGGATCGGTGCGGCGCACGCGTGCGGGATCGGTCGGCATCGTGCGCACCTTCTTCGTGATCGTCTCGGCGTCTTCACGCAGGCCGATCGTGTTGCCGTACGACTTGGACATCTTCTGCCCGTCGAGGCCCGGCATCCGCGACGCTTCGGTCAGCAGCGCCTGCGGCTCGACCAGGATGATCTTGCGTGCGCCTTCGAGATAGCCGAACAGGCGCTCGCGGTCGCTCATCGACAGGCTTTGCGATTCCTGCAGCATCGCGCGCGCCTGTTCGAGCGCCTCGTCGTCGCCTTCCTGCTGATACGCGTTACGCAACTCGTGATAGAGCTTCGCGCGCTTGCCGCCGAGCTTCTTCGCGGCTTCGAGCGCCTTCTCCTCGAAACCGGGCTCGCGGCCGTACAGGTAGTTGAAGCGACGCGCGATCTCGCGCGTCATCTCGACGTGCGGCACCTGATCTTCGCCGACCGGCACGAGCGAGCCGCGATACAGCAGGATGTCGGCGGCCATCAGCACCGGGTAGCCGAGGAAGCCGTAGGTGGACAGATCCTTGTCCTTCAGCTTCTCCATCTGCTCCTTGTAGGTCGGCACGCGTTCGAGCCAGCCGAGCGGCGTGCTCATGCCGAGCAGCAACGCGAGTTCCGCATGCTCGGGCACCTTGCTCTGGATGAACAGCGTCGCCTGCGCCGGGTCGATGCCGGACGCGAGCCAGTCGATCAGCACGTCCCACACGTTCTTCTCGATGACCTCGGGCGTCTCGTAGTGCGTCGTCAGCGCATGCCAGTCGACGACGCAGAAGAAGCACGGGTACTCGGACTGCAGCTTCACCCAGTTTTTCAGCACGCCGTGGTAATGACCGAGGTGCAGCGACCCGGTGGGTCGCATGCCGGAGAAAATACGTTCTGGGAACATGATTGTCGTTAGAAAAGCGAGGCGAAGGGAGACAGGACGGCGCTCAGCACGGCGTAGCCGACATTGACGAGCGGACGCAGCCAGAAGTTCGTCAGCACGCCCGTCGTGACGAGCACGAGGACGATGATGAAACCGTACGGCTCGATGCGCGACAGCGCGATCGATTGCCTGGTCGGCAGCAGCGCCGCCAGGATGCGGCCGCCGTCGAGCGGCGGCAGCGGAAACAGGTTCAGCACGCCGAGCACGAGGTTCGCGCTGACGCCCGCGAACGCCATCCGCGTGAAGAACGGCTCGTCGATGCCGACGGCCGGCAGCACGAGGGTCAGCAGGCCCCAGACCAGCGCCTGCACGAAGTTGCAGGCCGGCCCCGCGAGCGCGACCCACAGGCTGCCCCAGCGCGGATTGCGCAGGTTGCCGAACGACACCGGCACCGGCTTCGCATAGCCGAACAGGAACGCGCCGCCGGTCAGGAAGTACATCGCGAGCGGAATCGCGATCGTGCCGAGCGGGTCGATGTGGCGCATCGGATTGAACGACACGCGCCCCATCGCGTAGGCGGTGTTGTCGCCGAGCAGCCGCGCGGCGTAACCATGCGCGGCCTCGTGCAGCGTGATCGCGAAGATCACGGGCAGCGCGTAGACGGCGATGGTCTGTATCAGGGAAGCATCCATATCGCGTTATTGTAACAAGCGCACTCGCGCAAAAATGGCACGGCGCGTCATGCGGCCGAAAGCCCGAACGGTTCGAGCGCGCCGCGCCCCGCGCGGACGAGTTCGGGCGCATCGCCGGTCAAGTCGATCACCGTCGACGGTTCGCGCGGACACGCACCGCCGTCGATCACGAGGTCGACCTGCTTCTCCAGCCGCGTGCGGATTTCCTCGGGATCGTTCAGCGGTTCGTCGTCCGGCGGCAGGATCAGCGTCGTGCCGAGCAGCGGCTGGCCAAGCGACTCCAGCAGCGCGAGCGTGATCGCGTGATCGGGCACGCGCAACCCGATCGTCTTGCGCGACGGGTGCGACAGCCGGCGCGGCACCTCCTTCGTCGCCTGCAGAATGAACACGTACGGGCCCGGCGTCACCGACTTGATCTGCCGGTACTGGCGGTTGTCGACCATCGCGAAGTTGGCAAGCTCCGACAGGTCGCGCACGAGCAGCGACAGATGCTGCTTCTCGTCGAGGCCGCGAATCCGGCGCACGCGCTCGACCGCATCCTTGTCGTCGAGATGGCACGCGAGCGCATAGCTCGAATCGGTCGGCATCGCGATCACGCCGCCCTTGCTGACGATCTCCACCGCCTGCTTGATCAGGCGCGGCTGCGGATTATCCGGATGAATCCTGAAGAACTGGGACATGGGGACACGTAAAGAGGGAGAAGTCGGATGCGCGTATCGGCGACAACGCGGGCGGCCCGAAGCCGCCCGGCGTCAGAGCCAGCGCTCCCAGACCGGCGTCAGGTCGGGCGGCAACGGCGGCAGGCCGCCGAGCTCGATGCGGCCCTCGCCCGGCGCATGGAAATCCGAGCCGCGCGACACTTCGAAGCCGAAGCGGCGCGCGACGTCCGCGTATTCGCGGTACTGGTCGGGCGTGTGACTGCCCGTGACGACCTCGATCGCGCGACCGCCGAGATCGATGAACTCGCCGAAGAACGCGTCGAATTCGACCGGCGTATAGCGATAACGGCCCGGATGCGCGACCACCGCTTCGCCGCCGGCAGCGCGGATCCAGCCGACCGCGTCGGACAGGGACGCCCAGCGATGCGGGACGAAGCCGGGCTTGCCGTCGCCGAGCAGGCGGTCGAACACGTCGGTCGTCGATTCGGCGTGGCCGTTCTCGACGAGAAAGCGCGCGAAGTGCGTGCGCGAGATCAGGTCGGGATTCGATACGTATTTCAGCGCGCCTTCGTACGCGCCGGGTATGCCGAGCGTCGCAAGCTGCTCCGCGATCGCCAGCGCGCGCGCCGCGCGGCCGTGGCGGGTGCGGTACAGGCCGTCGACCAGCGCCGGATGGGCAGGATCGATGTGCAGACCGACGATGTGTACGGTGCGCGAAGCCCACGTGACCGAAATCTCCACGCCGCTCAGATAGCGCATGCCGAGCGCTTCCGCCTCGCTGCGCGCCGCCGCCTGGCCGCCGATCTCGTCGTGGTCGGTCAGCGCCCACAGGGTCACGCCGCCCGCATGCGCGCGGCGCGCGACGTCGGCAGGCGACAGCAACCCGTCGGAAACATTGGAATGGCAGTGGAGATCGGCGTTCATTGTCGGCATGGCAGGTAAGGCCTCATTCTACTGCAACGCGGCAATTGCGCCGCCCGCCTGCCGTGCCGGCGGCGCCACGCGCCTACGCGCAGAACGCCTCGATCAGCGACGCGATCTGCTCGGGCTGGTCGTGATGCACCATGTGGCCGGCATCCTCGACGAGCTTCTCGCGCCAGTCGGGGAATGCGTCGAAGCGTGCCTTGAATTCGGGCAGCGGGATGTCGCCTGCGAGGTGCGCGAGCGTCGGCGAATTGACGGCCTCGACGTGCAGCACCTTCGCGCGCACCTGCTTCCAGATGGCCATCACTTCGTCGAGCCGGTACAGCAGCGGGCCCGGGATCTTGTGCGCCGGGTCGGCCAGCAGGTGGTAGAGGCCGTCGTCGCCGCGTTTCGACCAGTGTTCGGCGAGAAACGCGGCGCGGCGCGGGTCGAGTCGCGGATTGGTCTTGATCAGGCGCGCCGCCACGTCGTCGAGGCACGCGTACGGCCGTAGCGCGGGCGGCTCGCGCAGCTCGTCGAGCCAGCCGCGCAGCCGGCGCGGCGCCTGTTCGGCGCGGGCCGGCGCGAGCCCGAACCCTTCGAGGTCGACCACGCGCCGCACCCGTTCCGGCCGCGCGCCGGCATACAGGCACACGACGTTCGCGCCCATGCTGTGGCCGACCAGATTGACCTCGCCGCTCGGCGCATAGCAGTCGACGAGCGCATCGAGGTCGCCCAGGTACTCGTGGAACCAGTAGTGACCGCCGCCCTGCCGCGCGACCGGCCAGTCGGACAGCCCGAAGCCGCGCGCGTCGGGCGCGATCACCTGCCAATCGCCCGCGAGCGCATCGACGACGAACTGGAACGACGCAGCGACGTCCATCCAGCCGTGCAGCATGAACAGCGTCGGCGCATCGGGCCGGCCCCAGCGCCGCACATGCAGCTGGACGCCGCGCACCGTGACGAAATCGGAAACAGAATTCGACGCACTCATTGCAGCCGCCCGAAAAAAGAATGATCGTTCGATTATAGCGGCGACACTCCGGTTCCGGCCGCCGGCAATCGAGGTATCGCTCTAGCGGCAAGGTCGTCCCAGGGCCCGCGGGCAGCACGCCGTCGATCAGGCGCGCGAGCCGGCGGGCGGCCACCGAGGACGCAACCGAGCGTGATCCGGCTAAGGCGCGGGGCGTCCGTCCGCCGCGTCCTGCGCGGCCAGTTCGTCGAGTTCGGCTTGCTCGAAGCCCGCGTCGCGTCGCGCATCGAAATTGAACGGGCCACGCAGCCGCGGCGCGTGGTATTGCGCGGCGAGCTGCCGATAAGTCGGCACGGGATCGCGGCCGGCTGCGTCGCACAAATGCCGGAACCAGCGGTTGCCGATCGCTACGTGGCCGATTTCGTCGCGCAGGATCACGTCGAGGATCGCGGCCGACGCATCGTCGCCGGCCTGCACGAGCCGTGCGCGGATCGGCGGCGACGCGTCGAGCCCGCGGGCCTCGAGCGTCCGCGGCACGAGCGCCATGCGCGCCAGCACGTCGTCCCGGGTCCGCTCGCACATCTCCCACAGCCCGTTGTGCGCGGGAAAATCGCCGTATGCGTGCCCGAATGCCGCGAGCCGGTCGGACAGCAGCGTGAAGTGGTAGGCCTCCTCGGCCGCGACCTTCAGCCAATCCGCGTAGAACGCGTCCGGCAGGCCCGCGAAGCGCCAGACCGCGTCGAGCGCGAGGTTGATCGCATTGAACTCGATGTGGGCGAGCGCGTGCAGCAGCACGGCGCGCCCTTCCGGCGACCGCATGCTGCGCCGCTCGAGCTGGCGCGGCTCGACGAGCGGCGGCCGCGCCGGACGGCCGGGCAGACCGGCCGGTTCGCGCAGTCGAAGCGCCGGCGCGATCGCGGCCTGCCCGGCCCGCAGCGCATCGTGCAGCGCGCGCACCTGCGCGGCCTTGGCCGTCGGCTCGGCAACACGCAGCGCATCGAGCGCCACGCTGCGCACACAGGTCGGCACCTGGCCGAAAGAAGAAGACACGATGCTCATAAAACGGGGACACCTTGCGTACGCATCGCGGGAGCACAAGCACGCGACGGTTTACAATATGCGTTTGTTCCGCGGCGCCATGCGCCGGGCAAACCGGACGCGCCATTCTACCGGCGCCCGTCATCGAAGAGACAAGGAGACTCCGTGACGATCTACAAGCTGGGCGAGACGGCCCCGACGATCCACGAAAGCGTATTCGTCGCCGATACGGCGGCCATCATCGGCAAGGTCGTGCTCGAGGAAAACGCGAGCGTGTGGTTCGGCGCGACGATTCGCGGCGACAACGAGACGATTACGGTCGGCGTCGGCAGCAACGTCCAGGAAGGGGCGGTCCTGCATACCGACCCGGGCTTTCCGCTGACGATTGCCGAGAACGTGACGATCGGGCACCAGGCCATGCTGCACGGCTGCACGATCGGTGAAGGCTCGCTGATCGGGATTCAGGCGGTGGTCTTGAATGGAGCGGTCATCGGCCGCAACTGTCTGGTCGGTGCCGGCGCGGTCGTGACGGAAGGCAAGACGTTCCCGGACAACTCGCTGATTCTCGGCGCACCGGCGAAAGTCGTGCGCGAGCTGTCGGACGAAGACGTCGCGCGGCTGCGCGCGAACGCGAAGACGTATGTCGAGCGACGCGCGCATTTCAAGGAGCAACTCGTGCGGATCGGGTGATTCGCACGGATTTCAAGGAAGAAGAGTGAGCGACCAGTTACAGAAATTCATGTTCAATGCGGCGCCCGTGCGCGGCGAGATCGTTTCGCTGCGCAACACGTGGCAGGAAGTACTCGCCCGCCGCGACTACCCTGCCCCCGTGCGCACGGTACTCGGCGAAATGATGGCCGCGTGCGCGCTGCTGTCCGCGAACCTGAAATTTCACGGCACCCTGATCATGCAGATCTTCGGCGACGGGCCGGTCCAGATGCTGGTCGTCCAGTGCGGGTCCGATCTGTCGATGCGGGCCACCGCGAAGTTCTCGGGTGACGCCGCGCAGACGATCGGCGACGACACGCGTTTCGCGGCGCTCGTCAATGCGAGCGGCCACGGCCGCTGCGTGATCACGCTCGACCCGGCCGACAAGCTGCCGGGCCAGCAGCCGTATCAGGGCATCGTGCCGCTGAACGGCGTCGACGGCCCGCTCGAATCGGTGTCGCAGGTACTCGAGCACTACATGCATCACTCGGAGCAGCTCGACACGCGGCTGTGGCTCGCGGCCGATCGCGACCGCGCAGTCGGCATGCTGCTGCAGAAGCTGCCGGGCGACGGCGGCATCGTGCCGCGCAACGCCGAAACCGATATCGACACGTGGGAGCGCGTGTGCACGCTCGGCGGCACGCTGTCCGCGAAGGAACTGCTCGAGGTCGAACCGGAAGTCGTGTTCCGCCGGCTGTTCTGGCAGGAAAACGTGCAGCACTTCGAACCGGCCGGCACGCGCTTCCAGTGTTCGTGCTCGCGCGAGAAGGTCGGTGCGATGCTGCGCATGCTCGGTCGCGAAGAAGTCGACAGCGTGATCGTCGAGCGCGGCCACGTCGAGATCCACTGCGAGTTCTGCAACCAGCGCTACGAGTTCGATCCGGTCGACGTCGCGCAACTGTTCGCGGCGCCCGGTGTCGAAACCGGCATCGCGCCGGCGACCGACCAGCGTCACTGAGCCGCGCGCCCGTGCCCGCCACCGGCGCGGCACG
The DNA here is from genome assembly GCF_001534535.1 of Burkholderia sp. MSMB1459WGS. Lineage (NCBI taxonomy): Bacteria > Pseudomonadati > Pseudomonadota > Betaproteobacteria > Burkholderiales > Burkholderiaceae > Burkholderia > Burkholderia sp. MSMB1459WGS. The sequence goes on along the minus strand of NZ_LPMU01000068.1, from coordinate 28,844 downwards.
GGCGCATAATGACGCACGAGCGCCGCATGCGCGGCTCGGGCGCCGGAGGCCCGGCCTTTCGTGCCAGCCGCTTTCCACGGTCGGCGCGCCGCAGGAGAAACACATGAATCGCCCCCGCCGCTTTTGCACCATCCGCACCATCGTCCTGACGGGCATGGCCGCCGGCACGCTCGCGCTTGCCGGCTGCGCGATGCCGCCGCCGACTTCAACGATTCTGAGCCGCCTGCCCGAACCGGGCGCGTCGGGTGGCCAGCCGCCCGTGCTGTCGAGCGCCGAACGCAAGCGCTACGACGAGATCGATCAACAGGTCCTGCGCGAGCAGAACAGCGCGATGGCAGCCGAAGCGGCCGCGCGCGCGTGGGCCTATTACTCGCCGCCGCCCGTGACGGTCTACGGCGGGTATTACGGCGGTTGGGGCAATCGCTGGGGCACGGGCATCAGTTACGGCTACCCGGGCTGGTGGTGGTGAGCTCGCATCGCCCGACCGATTGATCACTGGCAGGAAATAAAAAAGCGCGGCATTTCCCGCGCTTTTTCAATGGATTCGACGTATCGCGCTCAGTGATGCGCCGCCTTGCCCTTGTCGCCGCCATGATGGCGCGACGGCTTCGCGATCGACTGCGGATTCGGCACGACCCGCACGGGCGCCGCGGACACGGTACCGCGCGTCGACGTATTCGACGGTGTGTTGTTCGGCGGCCCGGCAGGCGCATTCGGCGACACGAACTGCACGAATACTTCGCCGTCCTTCACCATGCCCATCTCGTAGCGCGCACGCTCCTCGATCGCCGCAGTGCCGCTCTGCAGGTCCTGCACTTCGCCGGCGGTGCGCTCGTTGCGCAGCTTCTCGTCCGCGTTCTTCTGAAGTTGGTCGTCGAGCTGCTGACGCAGTTCGTGCACCCGCAGCCAGCCGCCGTGTCCCCACCATAGGGGGTACTGAATGAGCGCCAGCAAGGCAATCAGGACGACAGTGACAAGCCGCATGTAAGAGACGCAGATATAAGAAGCGCCGCTCCGCGCACAGGCACAGAGCGGCGTCGAGATGACGAACCCGATAGTAGCGCGTTAGCGCAGGTTATAGAAAGCCGATTTGCCCGGGTAGCTCGCGATGTCGCCGAGATCTTCCTCGATGCGCAGCAACTGGTTGTACTTCGAGATGCGGTCGCTGCGCGACAGCGAACCCGTCTTGATCTGACCGGCGTTCAGGCCGACCGCGATGTCCGCGATCGTCGAATCTTCCGTTTCGCCCGAGCGGTGCGAGATCACGGCCGTGTAGCCCGCGCGCTTCGCCATTTCGATCGCCGCGAACGTTTCGGTCAGCGTACCGATCTGGTTGATCTTGATGAGGATCGAGTTCGCGATGCCCTTCTCGATGCCTTCCTTCAGGATGCGCGTGTTCGTGACGAACAGGTCGTCGCCGACGAGCTGCACCTTCTTGCCGAGGCGGTCGGTCAAGAGCTTCCAGCCGTCCCAGTCGCTTTCATGCATGCCGTCCTCGATCGACACGATCGGGAACTTGTCGGCGAGCGTCGCGAGGTAGTCGGTGAATTCGGCCGACGACAGTTGCAGGCCTTCGCCCGCGAGCTGGTACTTGCCGTCGTGGTAGAACTCGGATGCCGCGCAGTCGAGCGCGAGCAGCACGTCTTCGCCCGCACGGTAGCCGGCCTTCTCGATTGCCTGCAGGATCGTCGACAGGCACTCGTCGTTGCTGCCGAAGTTCGGTGCGAAACCGCCTTCGTCGCCGACGGCCGTGCTCATGCCGCGGTCGCTCAGGATCTTCTTCAGCGCGTGGAACACTTCCGCGCCGCAACGCAGCGCTTCACGGAACGTCGGCTGGCTGACCGGGACGATCATGAATTCCTGGATGTCCAGGCTGTTGTTCGCGTGCGCGCCGCCGTTGACGATGTTCATCATCGGCACCGGCAGTTGCATCGCGCCCGAGCCGCCGAAGTAGCGGTACAGCGGCAGGCCGGCTTCTTCGGCTGCTGCCTTCGCGACGGCCATCGACACGGCCAGCATCGCGTTCGCGCCGAGGCGCGACTTGTTGTCGGTGCCGTCCAGTTCGAGCAGCGTCTTGTCGAGGAACGCCTGTTCCGACGCGTCGAGGCCCATGATGGCTTCGGAGATTTCGGTGTTGATGTGCTCGACCGCCTTCAGCACGCCCTTGCCGTTGTAGCGGCCGGCTTCGCCGTCGCGCAGTTCGATCGCTTCACGCGAGCCGGTGGACGCGCCCGACGGCACCGCCGCGCGGCCCATCGTGCCCGATTCGAGCAGCACGTCGCATTCGACGGTGGGGTTGCCGCGCGAATCCAGAATCTCGCGGCCGATGATATCTACGATTGCACTCATGGGTTTCCTCTGAGAATGACGATGGATTCTTCAAACTGCGACGGCGTGCGGGCCGGAACCGCTTTCGCTACAGACGCGCAAAGCCGTCGCAAGGTTCATTCGATCTTTAATTGAAATCGTTTTCCAGGAACGGGTTGCGCTTCACCGCCTGGTCGAGTGTGACGAGCGTCTCCAGCAACGCACCCATCCGGTTCAGCGGCACCGCGTTCGGGCCGTCCGACTTCGCCTCGGCCGGATTCGGATGCGTTTCCATGAAAAGGCCCGCGACGCCCGTCGCGACCGCCGCACGTGCGAGCACCGGCACGAATTCGCGCTGGCCGCCCGAGCTCGTGCCCTGGCCGCCCGGCAACTGCACCGAGTGGGTCGCATCGAACACGACCGGCGCGTTCGTCTCGCGCATGATCGCGAGCGAACGCATGTCCGACACGAGATTGTTGTAGCCGAACGAGACGCCGCGCTCGCACGCCATGAAACGGTCTTCCGACAGACCGGCTTCACGTGCTGCGTCGCGCGCCTTGTCGATCACGTTCTTCATGTCGTGCGGCGCGAGGAACTGGCCCTTCTTGATGTTGACGGGCTTGCCCGAGCGCGCGCATGCATGGATGAAATCGGTCTGACGGCACAGGAACGCGGGCGTCTGCAGCACGTCGACGACCGACGCGACCTGCTCGATCTCGTCGATCGAATGCACGTCCGTCAGCACCGGCAGGCCGAGCTGGCGCTTCACCTCGGACAGGATCCGCAGGCCCTCGTCCATTCCGAGGCCGCGAAACGATTTGCCCGAGCTGCGGTTTGCCTTGTCGTAGGACGACTTGTAGATGAACGGAACGTTCAGCTTCTCGCAGATCTCCTTCAGGCGGCCGGCCGTGTCGATCGTCATTTGCTCCGATTCGACGACGCAGGTACCCGCGATCAGGAAGAAAGGCTTGTCGAGACCGACCTCGAAATCGCACAGCTTCATGCTTGCACTCCGCGCGCTTGCTTGTTGGCGAGCGCGGCTTCGACGAACGACTTGAACAGCGGATGACCGTCACGCGGCGTGGACGTGAATTCCGGGTGGAACTGGACGCCGACGAACCACGGGTGCATCGAGCGCGGCAGCTCCATCATTTCCGGCAGATCCTCGCTCGGGGTACGGGCGCTGATGATAAGGCCGCCGGCTTCGAGCTGGGGCACGAAGCGGTTATTGACTTCATAACGGTGGCGATGGCGCTCGTTCACGTCCTTGCCGTAGATTTCTTCCGCCATCGTGCCCGGCTTGATCGGGCAGCGCTGCGAACCCAGGCGCATCGTGCCGCCGAGGTCGGATTCCTCGGTGCGCGTCTCGACCTTGCCTTCGCGGTCGTACCATTCGGTGATCAGCGCGACCACACGCTCCGGCGTGTCCGGATCGAATTCCGTGCTGTTCGCCTGCTTCAGGCCGACGACGTCGCGCGCGAATTCGATCACCGCGAGCTGCATGCCGAGGCAGATGCCGAGGTACGGCACCTTCGACTCGCGCGCATAGCGGACCGCCGCGATCTTGCCTTCCGTGCCGCGACGGCCGAAACCGCCCGGCACCAGCACGGCGTCGAGATGCTTCAGGCTGTCGACACCGTTCGCCTCGAGCTCTTCCGAATCGATGTACTCGATGTTGACCTTGGTCGACGTGTGGATCGACGCATGGCGCAGCGCCTCGATCAGCGACTTGTACGACTCGGTCAGGTCGACGTACTTGCCGACCATGCCGATCGTCACTTCGTGCTTCGGGTTCTCGAGCTTTTCGACGAGCGTCGACCACATGCTCAGGTCGGCGTCCTTCGGCGACAGCTTCAGCTCTTCGCAGATGATCCGGTCGAGGCCCTGGTCGTGCAGCATCTGCGGAATCTTGTAGATGCTGTCGGCGTCCCACACCGAGATCACGGCGTCTTCGGGCACGTTCGAGAACATCGAGATCTTCTTCGATTCGTCGTCGGGGATGCGGCGATCCGCACGGCACAGCAGCACGTGCGGCAAGATGCCGATCTCGCGCAGCTTCTGCACGCTGTGCTGGGTCGGCTTCGTCTTCAGCTCGCCGGCCGTCGCGACGTACGGCACGAGCGTCAGGTGCACGAAGCACGCGCTGTTGCGGCCGAGGCGCAGGCTCATCTGGCGCGCGGCCTCGAGGAACGGCAGCGATTCGATGTCGCCGACCGTGCCGCCGATCTCGACGATCGCGACGTCCGGCTCGCCGCAGGTGGCCGATGCCGCCCCGCGCTCGATGAACGCCTGGATTTCGTTCGTGATGTGCGGAATCACCTGCACGGTCTTGCCGAGATAGTCGCCGCGGCGTTCCTTGCGGATCACCGATTCGTAGATCTGGCCGGTCGTGAAGTTGTTGGCCTTGCGCATCTTCGTGCTGATGAAGCGCTCATAGTGGCCGAGGTCGAGGTCGGTCTCCGCTCCGTCTTCCGTCACGAATACTTCGCCGTGCTGAAACGGGCTCATCGTGCCGGGGTCGACGTTGATGTAGGGATCGAGTTTGAGGAGGGTGACTTTCAGACCGCGCGATTCGAGGATCGCGGCGAGAGAGGCGGCGGCAATACCCTTGCCGAGGGAAGAAACTACGCCGCCGGTGACGAAAACATATTTGGTCATCGCTGGATGCTCGCGGGAAAAACGGATTATACCGTAAAGCCCGCCCTTCTCTCAGCAATTGACGCGATGATCGCGCCCTTTCGTGCCGAGCCGCACCAACCGTGCGCGCCGGTGCGAACCGGCCGGCCGGTCGGCGCCGCGCGCATGCGCCGGCGGGCGTTCCTGCCGCCGGACGAAGCGTCAGGCGCGCCTCGCGATCGGCGCACCGGCCAGCGAAGCGCTGCCCTCTTCCGCCTTCAGCGAATTCAGCATCCGCTGCAATGCGCGGGCGGTCTCGATCGGCCGCTCCATCGGGAACAGGTGGCTCCCTTCGATCCATTCGATGCGCCCGCGCGTCGCACGGCGCGTCGCGTCGAGCCCGACCTGCCGGACCTCGCGCGAGCGCGTGCCGGCGAGAAAGCCGAGCGGCACCGGCGCGCCGTGCGCGAGCCGCGGGCCGAGCGTGTGCGGCAGCGTCCGGTAAATCAGGTATTCGACCTGCCGGTCGAACGCCAGCGCGCGCTCGCCGTCGGCGCCGGCCTGCGGGATCCCGTGGTCGATATAGTCGGCGAGCATCCGTTCGTCCCAGCGCGCGAACGCGGGCTTCTCGCGAAAGTGCCGCCAGACTTCGTCGCGGCTCATCCAGCGCGTGCGCCGGTTGCGCGTGGCCGCGGCCGGCGACAGCCGCTCGTCGAGCCCCGCCCACTGGCTCGCGCGCAGCGCGCCGGCACGCCAGCCCGCGATGATCGGCGAATCGATCATCACGACGCCGCGCACCCACTGCGGCTTCTTCAGCGCGGCCATCAACGACAGGTAGCCGCCGAGCGAATGGCCGACGAGCCAGACCGGGCGCTCGTAGCGGCTGCCGATGTCGTCGAGCAGTTGCTCGACGAGATGCGGCCAGTCGCGCGTCACCGGGTAGCGGCGGTCGTGACCGATCCGTTCGATGTAGCGCAGCTCGTAGTCGTCGGCCAGTTCGGCGAAGATCGTCCGGTATGTCGACGCCGGGAAGCCGTTCGCATGCGAGAAGTGGAGGATGTCCTTCAAATGCCGATGTCTCCTTTGTCGACGGGAGCGGGTGCTTCGGCACGTGCTCCCGTCCCATGCTTCGCGGCCGACGGAAGTGGGCGCTTCAGCTCTTGCGCCGATCCCATGCTTCGTATTCTGTCGGAACCGTGCTTCGGCACGCTACGCCAGCCCCGAGCTTCCGTCCCGATGCCGGCCTTCGCCGCGCTTACCGGTCCATCCAGTACCGGCGCCGTTCGTCGCGATAGCGCGCGAATGCAAACCCGGCGCCCGCCGGCGCGACGTCGAACCGCACGGCGCCGTCGCGATCGGTGCGCGGCAGCGGAATCCCGCGCGCCTCGTAGCGGGCGAGCACGGTCCGGTGCGGATGCCCGAAACGATTGCGATAGCCTACAGGAAATACCGCGACGCGCGGCCCGACCGAATCGAGGAAAGGCTCGACCGACGACGTGCGGCTGCCGTGGTGCGGAACGACCAGGATCTGCGCGGCGAGCGCGTCGCGCGCATCGGCGACCAGCCGGCGCTCGGCGGCGGCCTCGATGTCGCCCGTCAGCAGTGCCGACGTGCCGCCCGCATCGATGCGCAACACACACGATTGGCCGTTCGACGAACCCGTGCCCACCCCGCCCGGCGGCCACAGCACCGTGAAGACGACGCCGTCCCAGGTCCACCGCTGCCCGGCCGCGCACGGCAGCCGATCGGCCACGCCCGCCGCCTGCGCATCGCGCCACAGCCGGTGCCGCGGCGCAATGCCGGCCAGCAACTGGCGCACGTCGGCGGCCGCATAAACGGCCGCTGCGCCGCCCGCATGATCGGCATCCGCATGACTGAGTACCAGCGAATCGATCGTCGCGATGCCGCGCGCCCGCAACGCCGGCGCGACGATCCGCGTACCGGCGTGGGACGACTCCGCACCCGGCCCCGCATCGAACAGCAAGGTCCGCCGCGCGGTTTCGACCAGTACCGCCGCGCCCTGCCCGACGTCGAGCACGGTCAGCCGGAAGCCGCCCGCCGGCGGCGCATCCGGCGCCGGCGCGACGAGCGGCAGCCACGTCAGCGGCGCCGCCCAGCGCAGCGGCCAGCCGCGCGGCATCAGTGCCCACGCGACACCCACGCATGCCAGCACCAGCACCGGCCAGTCGGGCATGCGCAGCCAGAACACGCCGGCCGGCCAATCGGCCAGGTGCCCGAGCAACGTCATCATCGGTGCGAGCGCCGCGTGCGCTAGCCGAAAAGCAACCGTATCGAGCGGCGGCGGCAACGCGATGCCGGCCAGCACGACCGGCGTCACGACCGAGCTGACCCACGGAATCGCGAACGCATTGCCGAACGGCCCCGACAGCGAAACCTGCGCGAACCATGCGGCGGTGAGCGGCGCGAGCCCGATCGTCGCCGCGTACTGCACGCGCGTCGCCTCGGCGAAGCGCCGCCCGCAACGCATAGCCCACGCACGCAACCGGCTCCGCAAGCCGGCCGTGCCGCTTTCCGCGCCCGCTTCGTCGATCTCGTCGATCTCATCAGCCTCGCGCACCGCGCGCCAGCCGGCGACGGCCAGCAGGATCACCGCGACCGCACCGAACGACAGCCAGAACCCGGCCGACAGCACGGCCCACGGGTCGGCGAGCAGCACGCCGCCGAGCGCCACGCACAGCACCGCCGACGTCGGCACGCTGCGGCCAGCCAGATACGCGATGCCGCCGGCCGCGATCATCGACCACGCGCGCTGCGCCGGCACGTTGAAGCCGGCGAGCGCCGCATAGCCCGCCGCAGCGACCAGCGCGGCAAGCGCGGCCGCGTACGGCGCCGGCAGCACGAGCGTCGCGGCCCGTCCGCGCCAGCGCACGCGGCGCCAGACCATCGAAACGAGCCAGCCGGCGAGCGCACCGACCAGCCCGACATGGAGACCTGAAATCGCGACCAGATGGCTCGTGCCCGTGTTGCGCAGCACGCGCCAATCGTCGTCGCCGATACCCGACTGGTCGCCGATCGCCAGCGCGGCGACGATGCCGCGATGCGCCGCATCGGCGCCGAGCCCCTCGCCGATGCGTGCCCGCAGCATGTCGCGCACACGATCGATCGATGCGCGCCATCCCGATGCGCGCCCATCGAGCAATACCGCCCGACGCGGCGCGCTGACATAGCCGATCGCACGAATGCCCGCGGCGAGCCACGCCGCCTCGCTGTCGCGCACGCCGGGATTGGCCTCGGCATGCGGACGCTTGAGGCGTACGACGAAACGCCAGCGCTGGGCCGCACGCAAATCGGGCAGCGCATCGCGTGTCGCGGATGCGCCATACGCGCGCCACGACAACCGGATCAACGGCGGGAAACGGGTGAGCCCCGCATCATTCGATTCGACCGCGAACAGCAGCCGCGCACCTGTCTCGTCGACGACGGGCAGCCCGCGGATCACGCCCGTGACGACGATGTCGCGCCCTTCCCACTCGACAGGCAGACTGTCGCGCAGCCGCCATTCGGCTCGCGCGGCCGCATAGCCGAATCCCACGACGCAAGCCGCGACCGCGCACAACATCCATCCGCATACGACGACCGCACGCGTGCGCCGGCGACGCACGCACCACGCGCCCAGCGCCGCGCAGCCCGCGAGCACCGCTGCTCCGATCGTCCAAGCGATCGCCCCCGGCAACGCCGCCTGCCGCTGCAGCACGACGACGCCGAGCGCGAACGCGATCCACCACACGCGCATTCCGCCTCCTCGTCGACCCGGCGCCGCCCCTGCCCATGCGGCGCCTTCCGGCAACGATTATGCGGACGAAAGTGCGAGTCGCGGCAGCGCGGCGAGCGCGTTAGCCGAAGTGCATAGGGACAATTCGCCGGCATCGAGCCCGCGCAGTTCGGCGAGCACACCGCCGATGCGCGGCACCTGGTCGGGCGTATTGCGGGATTTGTATGCCCATTCGGGCGCGATGTCGGGCGCATCGGTCTCGACGACGAGCGCGTCGAGCGGCAATTCGGCGGCGAGCCGGCGGATCTGCCGCGCGCGCGTGAAGGTCACGTTGCCGCCGAAGCCGAGATGCAGCCCCTGCGCAAGATACGCGTCGGCCTGCTGGAAGCTGCCGTTGAACGCATGCGCGATGCCGCGCCGTACGCCGAAACGGCGCAGCCCGGCCAGCACGCGGTCCTGCGACTTGCGCACGTGGCACAGCACCGGCAGATCGAATTCCCGCGCCAGCCTGAGCTGGCCCTGGTAGAAGAGCTGCTGCCGGTCTTCGTCGAGGCCCGGCACGAAATAGTCGAGCCCGATCTCGCCGATCGCGACGAAACGCGGATCGTCGAGGCTCGCCTCGATCTCCATGCGCAGCCGATCGAGATCCGCGTCGCGCGCTTGCGGCGTATACATCGGATGGATGCCGAGCGCGTACACCGCGCCCGGCGTGCGATGCGCGAGTTCGCGCACCGTCGTGAAGTTGTCGCGCCCGATGCTCGGGATCACGACGCGCGACACGCCGGCCGCGCGCGCAGCCTGCGCGACCGCGTCGCGGTCGGCGTCGAACTCGGCGGCATCGAGATGGCAGTGCGTGTCGATCCACATGGCAGCGGTCCTGCGCCGTTGCGCCGTGCCGGACGAGCCGGCGGCCGGCCAAAGGCGCGTGGCTTCTTACACCGGCAGCGCCGGCTCCTCGTGCAGCACCCCGTCGCGCAACCGCATGATGCGGTCGCAGCGCGCGGCGAGATCGGGATCGTGCGTGACGATCACGAAACTCGTTTCGAGCGTCTCGGACAGCTCGAGCATCAGGTTGAACACCGTGTCGGCCGTCGTGCCGTCGAGGTTGCCGGTCGGCTCGTCGGCGAGCACGCACGCCGGCTTCGTGACCAGCGCGCGCGCGATCGCGACACGCTGCCGTTCGCCGCCCGACAGCTCGCCCGGCCGGTGCTTCGCACGCGGGCCGAGACCGACGCGTTCGAGCATCGCCTGTGCCTGTGCGCGCGCGTCCTCGGTCGTCATCCGGCGGATGCGCAGCGGCATCGCGACGTTGTCGAGCGCCGTGAACTCGGGCAGCAGGTGATGGAACTGGTAGACGAAGCCCAGCGCGCGGTTGCGCAGCTCGTTGCGCTCGCGCTCGGCGAGTTGCGTAAACGGCTTGCCGAGCAGCGACACCTCGCCGGCGCTCGGCTCGTCGAGCCCGCCCAGCACGTGCAGCAGCGTGCTCTTGCCGGAGCCCGACGCGCCGACGACCGCGAGCTTCTCGCCGCGCCGCACCGTCAGCTCGGTGTTGTTGAGCACCTGCACGTTGAAGCCGCCCTGCACGAACGCCTTCGTGATCCCGCGCGCCTGAAGCACGTATTCCTGCATACCTGCCGAATCCTGTCTGTTGTGTTGTCGTGAATCCGCGAATGCGGTCGCGCGGTCATTCATAGCGGAGCGCCTCCGCGGGTTTCACCTTCGCGCCGCGCCAGCTCGGATAGAGCGTGGCGACGGCCGACAGCGCGAACGCGATCAACCCGATCCGGATCACGTCGCTCGCGACGAGCTCGGACGGCAGTTCGCTGATGAAGTACACCGACGGCGGCAGGAACTGCACGCCGAACAGGTGCTCGATCATCGGGATCAGCCACGGGATGCTCCATGCGATCAGGCAGCCGAGCGCGACGCCGGACGCGGTGCCGACGAAGCCGATCGTCACGCCCTGCACGACGAAGATCTTCATGATCGACCCCGGCTGCGCGCCAAGCGTGCGCAGGATCGCGATGTCGGCCTGCTTGTTGGTCACCGTCATCACGAGCGACGACACGAGGTTGAACGCGGCCACCGCGATGATCAGCGTGAGGATGATGAACATCATCCGCTTCTCGATCTGCACGGCCGAGAACCACGTCTTGTTCTGCTGGGTCCAGTCGCGGATGTACAGGCTGCCCGACAGCGTCCGCGACAGCTCGAGCGCAACCTGCGGCGCCTTCTGCATGTCGGTGAGCCGCAGCCGCACGCCGGTCGGCGCGCTCATCCGGAACAACGCCTCGGCGTCGCGAATGTTGATCATCGCGAGCGTGCTGTCGTATTCGTAGTGGCCCGATTCGAACACGCCGACGACCGTGAACTGCTTCAGGCGCGGCATCATGCCGGCCGGCGTGATCGAGCCTTCGGGCGCGACGAGCGTGATCTTGTCGCCGACCGTCACGCCGAGGTTGCCGGCGAGCGCGTCGCCGAGCACGATGCCGAACTGGCCGGGCACGAGCGCGCCGAGCTGGCCGGCCTTCATGTCCTTGCCGATGTCGGACACCTGCGGTTCGAGCGCCGGCTCGATGCCGCGCAGCATCACGCCGCTCACCGAGTCCTGGCGCGTGAGCAGCGCCTGCGCGTCGACGTACGGCGCCGCGCCGATCACCGACGGATTGCGGCGCGCTTCCTGCGCGGTCAGCTGCCAGTCGGGCATCGAACCCGTCGGCGAGAACACCTCGACGTGCGCGAGCACCGACAGCATGCGGTCGCGCACTTCCTTCTGGAAGCCGTTCATCACCGACAGCACGACGATCAGCGCCGCGACGCCGAGCGCGATCCCGAGCATCGAGACGAGCGCGATGAAGGAAATGAAGCCGTTGCCGGTCGTGCGTTTGCCGGCGCGCGTGTAGCGCCAGCCGATTTGCCATTCGTACGGAAGTTTCAAGCGAATCCTTTCTGCTGGTTACGGCGGGGATGGCGGCCCGCGGCCGGACCGCCATCGGGCGGCGGTCGCCCGGGCGCGATCGAAAAAAACGGTCGCCGGACGCGAACGGGCCGTCAGCCGGCCCGATCACGCGCGCAGTTTGCCATACAATGCGCACCATCATGCACGACCGACGCCTCCATTTTCTCGTTCCGTTCGCGCTGCCGTCGGCGGCCGATGCGGCCTCGTCCCTGCACACACTGGACAGTCCCGCGCTCGGGAAGTTGCTCGCCCGCGCGAGCCTCGTCGAGCGCGTGGCCGGCGAGGACTTCCAGCGCACGCTGCCGCACGAGCGCTGGCTGGCAAGCCGGTTCGGCGCCACGCAGGGCAACGCCGCGGACGAGGCGCCGCTCGCGCCCTACATGCTGCTGGCCGACGGCGGCGATCCCGGCACGCACGCATGGGCGTGCGTCGAGCCCGTGCACGTCGAAATCGCGCACGATCACCTGGTGCTCGTCGATCCGGCCGCCCTCGCGCTCGACGACGGCGACGCAGCCGCGCTGCTCGCGGTTGCGCGGCCGCTGATCGAGGAGCTGGGCGTGCGGCTCGAAGCGCCGAACCCGGCGCGCTGGTATCTGTCGAGCGACCAGCTCGCGCGCCTCGCCGGCGCCGCGCCGCTGCGCGCCAGCGGCCGCAACATCGAGATCTGGTTGCCGCACGAGGCACATACGGGCGAGCGCTCGCGGATGTGGATAAAACTGCAGAATGAAGTGCAGATGGCGTGGTTCCAGCATCCGGTGAACGAAGCCCGCGAGGCCCGTGGGTTGCCGGCCGTCAATTCGATCTGGTTCCATGCACAGGGCACGCTGAAGCCGGTCGGCAAGCCGTTCTCGCGCGTGCTGTCCGCATCGCCCGCCGCACTCGGCCTCGCACGCGCCGCGCAAACCGAAGCCGGCCGCCCGCCCGCGACGTTCGGCGCGCTGCCGGCCGCCGATGGCGCGACGCTCGTCGAGCTGCCGGCGCTGACCGCCCCGTTCATCGAGCAGGACTGGGCGCGCTGGCACGACGGACTCGCCACGCTCGAACGCGACTGGTTCGCGCCGGCGCTCGCCGCGCTGCAGAACGGCGAGTTGGCGGCCGTCGATTTCACGCTGTGCGGCGACACGAGCTCCGTGACGCTGCACGCGACGCGCGGCGACCTGCGCAAGTTCTGGCGCCGCCGCGCGCTCGCCTCCCTGTTCGAATAACAACGCCAACCCGTATGACCCGGATCGTTACCCGCCCCGTCGCGCCCGCCGACGCCGAAGCGCTCGCGCGCCACGGCCTGCACCCCGTCCTCGCACGCCTGTACGCGTCGCGCGGCGTGCAGTCGCCCGCGGACATCGAGACCGCGCTCGCGCGCCTCGTGCCGCCCACCGAGCTGAAAGGCTGCGCCGATGCGGCGGTGCTGCTCGCCGACGCGATCGCCGACAAGCGGCGCCTGCTGGTCGTCGCCGACTACGACTGCGACGGCGCGACCGCCTGCGCGGTCGCGGTGCGCGGCTTGCGGATGTTCGGCGCGCAGATCGACTACCTGGTGCCGAATCGCTTCGAATACGGCTACGGCCTCACGCCCGAGATCGTCGAGCTCGCGGCCGCACGCAAGCCCGACCTGCTGATCACCGTCGACAACGGGATCGCGAGCGTCGCCGGCGTCGAAGCCGCGAACGCGCGCGGCATCGACGTGCTCGTGACCGACCACCACCTGCCCGGCGACGCGCTGCCCGCCGCGCGCGCGATCGTCAACCCGAACCAGCCGGGCTGCGCGTTCCCGAGCAAGCACCTCGCCGGCGTCGGCGTGATGTTCTACGTGCTGCTCGCGCTGCGCGCCGAGCTGCGCCGCCGCGGCGCGTTCGCGAGCAAGGAAGCCGAGCCGCGCCTCGACGGCCTGCTCGACCTCGTCGCGCTCGGCACCGTCGCCGACGTCGTGCGGCTCGACGGCAACAACCGCGTGCTCGTCGCGCAGGGGCTGCAGCGCATCCGCAACGGCCGCATGCAGCCGGGCGTCGCCGCGCTGTTCCGCGCCGCCGCGCGCGACGCGCGCACCGCGTCGGGCTTCGACCTCGGCTTCGGCCTCGGCCCGCGCCTGAACGCCGCCGGACGGCTGTCCGACATGTCGCTCGGCATCGAATGCCTGATCACCGACGACATCGGCCGCGCGTGGGATCTCGCGCAGCAGCTCGACGCGATGAACCGCGAGCGCCGCGAAATCGAGGCCGGCATGCAGCAGCAGGCGCTCGCCGATCTCGCCGACGTCGACCCGGCCGACGCATGCACGATCACGCTGTTCAATCCCGAGTGGCACCAGGGCGTGATCGGCATCGTCGCCGGCCGGCTCAAGGAAAAATTCCACCGCCCGTCGTTCACGTTCGCGCACGCCGACGACGAAGGCAAGCGGGTCAAGGGGTCCGGCCGGTCGATCGCGGGCTTCCACTTGCGCGACGCGCTCGACCTCGTCTCGAAACGCGAACCGGACCTGATCGTCGCGTTCGGCGGCCACGCGATGGCGGCCGGCCTCACGCTCGACACCGAAAACGTGCCGCGCTTCGCGGCCGCGTTCGAAGCCGTCGCGCGCGAATGGCTGTCCGACGACGCGCTCGCCCGCGTGATCGAGACCGACGGCGAACTCGAGGACGCGTACTTCACGCCGCAGTTCGTCGGCCTGCTCGACGAGGCCGTCTGGGGGCAAGGGTTTCCGGCCCCGCTTTTCTCGGGCGAATTCGACGTCGTGTCGCAGTCGCTCGTGAAGGAAAAGCACCTGAAGCTGCAGCTTGCGCGCGGTCGCCAGCGCTTCAATGCGATCTGGTTCAACCACACCGAGCCGCTGCCGGCGAGCGCGCTGGTCGCGTACCGGCTCGTCGCCGATACGTGGAACGGCGTCACGCGCGTCCAGTTGATCGTCGAACACGCGGCCGGCTGAGCACGCCACCCGGCCCGCGACGCGCCGCCGCACGCGTGCGCGCCGCGTCGGACGGGGCCGTCGACACGCGTGCAGGCACCGTTTGCGTCACCGGGCAACCCTGCCGATCGGCTATAATTCCGCTTTTTTACGAAGCCGGAACAGCGAACGATCATGGAAGCGGAACGTCTCAACGCGATCGAAAGCTCCCTGCTCGACCTGCGCAATCGCGCGGGCGAGCTTCGGGGGTATCTTTGACTACGACGCCAAAGCTGCGCGTCTGACCGAAGTCAACAAGGAACTCGAAGACCCGAACGTCTGGAACGATTCGAAGAACGCCCAGGCGCTCGGCCGCGAGAAGAAGCTGCTCGAAGGCGTCGTCATGACGCTCACCGCGCTCGATAGCGACCTGCGCGACGCGCTCGACCTGTTCGAGCTGGCACGCGAGGAAGGCGACGAGGATACGCTGCTCGCGTCGGAGGAAGACGCCGCGAAGCTCGAAGCGCGCGTCGGCGACATCGAGTTCCGCCGGATGTTCTCGAACCCGGCCGATCCGAACAACTGCTTCATCGACATCCAGGCCGGCGCCGGCGGCACCGAGGCATGCGACTGGGCGTCGATGCTGCTGCGCCAGTACCTGCGCTACTGCGAACGCAAGGGCTTCAAGGCCGAAGTCCTCGAAGAATCCGACGGCGACGTCGCCGGCATCAAGAACGCGACGGTCAAGGTCACGGGCGAATACGCATACGGCTTCCTGCGTACCGAAACGGGCATCCACCGCCTCGTGCGCAAGTCGCCGTTCGACTCGTCGGGCGGCCGCCACACGTCGTTCTCGTCGGTATTCGTCTATCCGGAAATCGACGACTCCATCGAAGTCGAGATCAACCCGGCGGACCTGCGCATCGACACGTACCGCGCCTCGGGCGCGGGCGGCCAGCACATCAACAAGACCGACTCGGCGGTGCGGATCACGCACATGCCGACGGGGATCGTCGTGCAGTGCCAGAACGACCGCTCGCAGCACCGCAACCGCGCCGAAGCGATGGCGATGCTGAAGTCGCGCCTGTACGAAGTCGAAATGCGCAAGCGCCAGGCCGAGCAGGACAAGCTCGAATCGAGCAAGACCGATGTGGGCTGGGGCCACCAGATCCGCTCGTACGTGCTCGACCAGAGCCGCGTGAAGGACCTGCGCACGAACGTCGAAATGAGCAACACGCGGGCGGTGCTCGACGGCGACCTCGACGACTTCATCAGCGCGAGCCTGAAACAGGGCGTGTAAGCGCCGCGGCGCGGCCTGCCCGCGCCGCCCTTTCCGTTCGCGTTGCCGCACCCCACTCCGAATTCCGACCATCATGACCGAATCGACCCAAACGCAGCCCGCCGTCACGGCGGACGACAACCAGATCATCGCCGAGCGCCGCGAGAAGCTGCGCGCGTTGCGCGAGCAAGGCGTCGCCTATCCGAACGACTTCCGGCCCGAGCACCACGCAGCCGACCTGCAGGCCAAATTCGCCGATTCGGACAAGGCCGCGCTCGAAGCGAACCCGGTCGAGGTGTCGGTGGCCGGCCGCATGATGCTCAAGCGCGTGATGGGCAAGGCGAGCTTCGCGACGGTGCAGGACGGGTCGGGCCAGATCCAGTTCTTCGTGACGCCGAACGACGTCGGCGCCGACACCTACGACGCGTTCAAGAAGTGGGACCTCGGCGACATCGTCGCCGCGCGCGGCGTGCTGTTCCGCACCAACAAGGGCGAGCTGTCGGTCCAGTGCAAGGAGCTGCGCCTGCTGGCGAAGGCGCTGCGGCCGCTGCCGGACAAGTTCCACGGCCTGTCCGACCAGGAAATGCGCTACCGCCAGCGCTACGTCGACCTGATCGTCACGCCGGAAACGCGCGACACGTTCCGCGCCCGCACGAAGACGATCGCGTCGATCCGCAAGTTCATGGACAACGCCGACTTCATGGAAGTCGAGACGCCGATGCTGCACCCGATCCCGGGCGGCGCGGCCGCGAAGCCGTTCGTCACGCATCACAATGCGCTCGACATGCAGATGTTCCTGCGCATCGCGCCGGAGCTGTACCTGAAGCGCCTGATCGTCGGCGGCTTCGAGCGCGTGTTCGAGATCAACCGCAATTTCCGGAATGAAGGCGTGTCGCCGCGTCACAACCCGGAATTCACGATGATGGAGTTCTACGCCGCGTACACCGACTACCGCTGGCTGATGGACTTCACCGAGCAACTGATCCGCCAGGCGGCGATCGATGCGCTCGGCACCGCGACGATCCAGTACCAGGGCCGCGAGCTCGACCTCGCGAAGCCGTTCCATCGCCTGACGATCACTCAGGCAATCCAGAAGTACGCACCGAACTACACCGACGGCCAGCTGTCGGATGACGCGTTCCTGCGTACCGAACTGAAGCGCCTGGGCGTCGACGTGTCGCAGCCGGCGTTCCTGAACGCAGGCATCGGCGCATTGCAGCTCGCGCTGTTCGAGGAAACGGCCGAAGCGCAGCTGTGGGAACCGACGTTCATCATCGACTACCCGGTCGAGGTGTCGCCGCTCGCGCGCGCATCGGATACGGTGCCGGGCATCACCGAGCGTTTCGAGCTGTTCATGACCGGCCGCGAGATCGCGAACGGCTTCTCGGAGCTGAACGACCCGGAAGACCAGGCCGCGCGCTTCAAGAAGCAGGTCGAGCAAAAGGATGCGGGCGACGAGGAAGCGATGTTCTTCGACGCCGACTACATCCGCGCGCTCGAATACGGGATGCCTCCGACGGGCGGCTGCGGGATCGGCATCGACCGTCTCGTGATGCTGCTGACCGACAGCCCGACGATTCGCGACGTGCTGCTGTTCCCGCATCTGCGCCGCGAAGACTGACGCCGTGCCCCCGTATGCGCCGCGCTACGCGGTGCATACGGATCGGCTTTGTAACCGCGCGTAAATCCTGCCTGCCGGCGTTCGCCGGCTTTCGCTCCTCCCCCGTTTTATTCCCTCGTCGCGCCGGCCTTCTCCGGGTTTTCCCGATAGCGCCCGCCGCGCCCGTGCTGCAATTCGTTACACCTTGATACGGCGCGCCGCTTGGCCGTGGACGACACTCCTGTTGCGTCACCACGCATGACCACGGGACCAGAACGAGGCGCCGGAACGCCAAGTCTGCTCGCTCCCGAGCGTGGGATCCTGCTCCGGCCAGTGTGCCGATCCGGATCGACATTGGAGAACAAAATGGACAACCAGAATCAGACCACGCCGCAAAAGCAACGCCTCCACCCGCTCATCGCCACCGCGGCCGGCGCCGTCATCGTCGCCAGCCTCGCGGCGACCGCAGCGATCACGGGCGTCTTCCCGAAGGCGAGCAGCAGCAACGAACAGAACGGTCAGACCCAGGCCGCGCTGATCGCGTCGCAGCCGGCCGTCGACACGGCCGCGGCCGCCAGCGCCGCACTGGCTGCGCAAGCGCAGCGGCAGGCAGCAGAACAGGCCGCCGCGCAGCAGAAGGCCGCCGTCGCGCAGGCCGAACCGAAGCCGGCGCCGCGCCCCGCTGCACCGCACCGCCGTCACGCGACCGCCCCGCAACCGCCGCAATACGCGCAGCAGCCGTCGGCGCCCGCGCAAACCTACTGCCAGAGCTGCGGCACGGTCGTCGCGATCACGCAGACGCGCACGCCGGGCCAGAGCTCGGGGATCGGCGCGGTGGGCGGCGCGGCCGCGGGCGGCCTGCTCGGCAATCAGTTCGGCCACGGCAACGGCCGCACCGCGATGACGATCATCGGCGCGCTGGGCGGCGGTCTCGCCGGCAACCAGGTCGAGAAGCAGGTCCGCGCGGAAACCGACTATCAGGTGCAAGTACAGATGGAAAGCGGCGCGACGCGCACGTTCACGTACCACAACCCGCCGCCGTTCGGCCAGGGCCAGCGCGTGCGGATCGAGAACGGCACGCTGGTCGGCGTGTAAGTACTTACCTGATCGCGCCATCGTCGGCGCCCCTGCCCGCACACCGTGCGCGGGCGGCTCGCCGAAAACGAAAACGGCTCGCGAGCAAACGCTCACGAGCCGTTTTTCATTCGCGCGGCGTGCACCGTTGCGGCGCACGCCGTGACCGGTCGGTCAGTCTTCGTCGTCGAAATCCGATTCGTCGATCCAGTGTGCCTGGATCGCCTCGAGGATCTTCTCGCCGGAGTGCGCGGGATCGTCGGCGAAGCCGTCGAGTTCGAGCACCCACTGGCGCAGATCGACGAAGTTGATCCGCTGCGGGTCGATGTCCGGATACTTGTCCGCCAGCGCAATGGCTATTTCACGCGAATCGGTCCATTTCATCGCCTGCCTCCGGTTCCTGTCAGTGATTTTCCTTCGCGTGGTTGATCGAGTACTTCGGAATCTCGACCACCAGGTCCGAATCTTCCTTCACGATCGCCTGGCACGACAGGCGCGACGTCGGCTCGAGGCCCCATGCCTTGTCCAGCAGATCGTCCTCGTCCTCCTCGGACGGCGTCAGTTCGTTGAAGCCTTCGCGGATCACCACGTGGCACGTCGTGCATGCGCACGACTTCTCGCATGCATGCTCGATCTCGATTCCGTGATCGAGCAGGTTGTCGCAGATACTCTTGCCGGGCGTCGCGTCGATCACTGCGCCATCCGGGCACAGTTCGACGTGAGGCAGCACCACCAGTTGAGGCATGTCCGTTCCGTCAGTCAGGGTGCGGCGCCATGCGCCGCACGGTTCATCGTCGCGCGGGCCGTTGCCGGCCGATGCGCGGTTCGTGGGTTCAGATCTCGTCGAGCCGGCGGCCCGACAGCGCACGCTTGATGCTCTTGTCCATCCGGCGCGCCGCGAATTCGTCGGTACCGTCGGCCAGCGCCTTGGTCGCCGCTTCGATCGCATTCGTGTCGTCGCCCTGCGCGAGCGCGCGCAACGCCGCGGCCAGCGCATCGACCCGCTCGCGCTCGCCGGCATCGAGCAGTTCGCCGTCGGCCGCCAGCGCGGCCTGCGTCGCCTCGAGCATCCGCTCGGCCTCGACCTGCGCTTCGCGCAGCGCGCGGGCACGCATGTCGATTTCGGCGGTCTTGAAACTGTCTTCCAGCATCTTCGCGATGTCGTCGTCGGCGAGGCCGTACGACGGTTTCACGACGACCGATGCCTCGACGCCGGACAACTGCTCGCGTGCAAACACCGACAGCAGGCCATCCGCGTCGACCTGATAGGTCACGCGAATGCGTGCGGCGCCCGCCGTCATCGGCGGAATGCCGCGCAGCTCGAAGCGCGCGAGCGACCGGCAGTCGGCGACGAGCTCGCGCTCGCCCTGCACGACGTGAATCGCCATCGCGGTCTGGCCGTCCTTGAAGGTCGTGAATTCCTGCGCACGCGCGATCGGAATCGTCGAGTTGCGCGGAATGATCTTCTCGACGAGGCCGCCCATCGTCTCGACACCGAGCGACAGCGGAATCACGTCGAGCAGCAGCCAGTCGTCGCCGGTACCGCGATTGCCCGCGAGCAGGTCGGCCTGGATCGCCGCGCCGAGCGCGACGACCTGATCCGGATCGAGGTTCACGAGCGGCAGCTGGCCGAAATACTTCGCGACCGCGTCGCGGATCACCGGCATGCGCGTCGCGCCGCCGACGAGCACGACGCCCTTGATGTCGGCCGGCGTGACCTGCGCATCGCGCAGCGCCTTGCGGGTCGGCGCGAGCGTGCGCTGCACGAGCGGCTCGACGAGCGACGCGAACGTGTCGTGCGAAATCGTCTGCACCAGATGCGCACCGCTCGACAGCGTCACGTCGAGCGCTGCCTGCGGCGCGGACGACAGCGCCTCCTTCAGCACGCGCACACGATCGAGCAGCAGGCGCACGTCTTCGGGCGCGAGCGTCTTCGCGTCGATACCGGCCTGCGCGAGCACGTGATCGAACAGCGCATGGTCGAAATCGTCGCCGCCGAGCGCCGAATCGCCGCCCGCTGCCAGCACTTCGAACACGCCCTTCGTCAGCTTCAGGATCGACAGGTCGAACGTGCCGCCGCCGAGGTCGTACACCGCGTAAAGGCCTTCGGCCGCGTTGTCGAGACCATAGGCGATCGCCGCGGCGGTCGGTTCGTTCAGCAGGCGCAGCACGTTGAGGCCCGCGAGACGCGCGGCATCCTTGGTCGCCTGGCGCTGCGCGTCGTCGAAGTACGCGGGCACCGTGATCACCGCGCCGACCAGCTCGTCGCCGAGCGAATCCTCGGCGCGATACCGCAGCGTCGCGAGAATTTCGGCCGATACTTCGACCGGGCTCTTCACGCCGTCGATCGTGCGGATCTGCACCATGCCCGGCGCATCGACGAATTCGTACGGCGCGTTCGCCGCGCCTTCGACTTCGGCCTTGCCGCGGCCCATGAAGCGCTTGACCGACACGATCGTGTTGCGCGGATCGGTCGCGGCCTGCTCCTTCGCTTCGTGGCCGATGCGGCGGCCGCCCTTCTCCAGGTAACGGACCACCGACGGCAGCAGCACGCGGCCCGCTTCGTCCGGCAGTACTTCAGGCACGCTGTTGCGCACGGCGGCGACGAGCGAGTTCGTCGTGCCGAGATCGATCCCGACGGCGAGCCGCCGCTGGTGCGGCGCCGGCGCCATGCCCGGTTCGGAAATTTGCAGTAAAGCCATCTTGGTTCGTTCGGGCGCTCGGCCCGTTTGCTGCGCGTGCCGCCAGGCACGCGGTTAAGTTTCGAGGCGCTCGATCTGCGCGCTCACTTCCGACGCGACCCGTTCGATGAACATCAGCTGACGCACGGCTTCCGCGGCGGCCTGATCGGCCCCGCTGTCGAGCAGCGTGCCGAGGCGCTCGACGCGCACGCGCTTCTCGTCGCGCAACTCGGCTAGCAATGCATCGAGCGCGTCGACGTTGCGGGCGGCCGCGGCATCCTCGATGCCCTCGCGCCACTCCATCTGCTGCATCAGGAATGCAGGCTCCATCGCGGTGTTGTTTTCCGCGCCGATGTCGACGCCGCGCAGCGACAGCAGATAGGACGCGCGCTTCAGCGGATCGCGCAGCGTGCGGTACGCCTCGTTCGCGCGGGTGGCCCATTGCATCGCGATGCGCTTTTGCGCGTCGCCGGCCGCCGCGAAGCGGTCAGGATGCACCTGCGTCTGCACCGTCCGGTAGGCGGCGTCGAGCGCCGTCTCGTCGAGCGCGAATTGCGCCGGCAGGTGAAACAGGTCGAAATGGCTGTCTTTCAGCGAAACCATCGTCGCGTTGAATTCCGGTTCGTCGCGCGGCAAACGCCGCACATTAAAAAGGCGGCCCGTGCCGCCTCTTGCCCGCATCGCGCGGAGGAAGCCGCGTCACACGCGGAACGATTCCCCGCACCCGCACTCGTCCTTCACGTTCGGGTTGTTGAACTTGAACCCTTCGTTCAGGCCTTCGCGGGCGAAGTCGAGCTCGGTGCCGTCGATATAGGCGAGGCTCTTCGGATCGACGACCACCTTCACGCCATGGCTCTCGAACACCTGATCCTCGGGAGCCAGCTCGTCGACATACTCGAGCTTGTACGCGAGCCCCGAGCACCCGGTCGTGCGAACGCCAAGCCGCAGGCCCACGCCCTTGCCGCGACGGACGAGGTATTTCTGGACGTGCTGTGCTGCTTTTTCGGTCAGTGTAATTGCCATGATGTCCTTGCCGCGGCGTGCCGCCGAGGCCCGCCGCGTTTCCTTCCCTAGCCGCTCTCGATGCCGCTCAGGCTGCTGCCTGATCGCTTTCCTTGGTGTCGTGGCGCTTCTTGTAGTCGGCCACGGCTGCCTTGATCGCGTCTTCCGCGAGGATCGAGCAGTGAATCTTCACCGGCGGCAGCGCGAGTTCCTCGGCGATCTGCGTGTTCTTGATCGACAGTGCCTCGTCGAGCGTCTTGCCCTTCACCCATTCGGTGACGAGCGAGCTCGATGCGATCGCCGAACCGCAACCGTAGGTCTTGAACTTCGCGTCTTCGATCACGCCGTCCGCGCCGACGCGGATCTGCAGCTTCATCACGTCGCCGCAAGCCGGCGCGCCGACCATGCCCGTGCCGACCGTGTCGTCGTCCTTCGCGAACGAACCGACGTTGCGCGGGTTTTCGTAGTGATCCAGAACCTTGTTGCTGTAAGACATGACTCAGACTCCTTGACTCGTTACGTCTGCGTGCGTCAATCCGCGCGCGGTTGCATTCAATGCGGTATCAGTGTGCGGCCCATTCGATCGTCGACAGATCGATGCCTTCCTGGTGCATTTCCCAGAGCGGCGACAGTTCGCGCAGCTTCGCGATCTTGCTGTTCAGCAGATCGATCACGAAGTCGACTTCCTGCTCCGTCGTGAAGCGGCCGACCGTGAAGCGGATCGAGCTGTGCGCGAGCTCGTCGTTGCGGCCGAGCGCACGCAGCACGTACGACGGCTCCAGCGACGCCGACGTGCACGCGGAACCCGACGACACCGCGACGTCCTTGATCGCCATGATCAGCGACTCGCCTTCGACGAAGTTGAAGCTGATGTTCAGGTTGTGCGGGACACGGTGATCCATGTCGCCGTTCACGTAGGTTTCCTCGATCTGCGACAGGCCGCGCAGCAGCTTGTCGCGCAGCATGCGGATGCGCTCGTTCTCGGTCGCCATTTCCTCGCGCGCGATGCGGAACGCTTCGCCCATGCCGACGATCTGATGCGTCGGCAGCGTGCCCGAGCGCATGCCGCGCTCGTGACCGCCGCCGTGCATCTGCGCTTCGATGCGCACGCGCGGCTTGCGACGCACGTACAACGCGCCGATACCCTTCGGGCCGTACGTCTTGTGCGCCGAGAACGACATCAGGTCGACCTTCAGCTTCGCGAGGTCGATCCCGACCTTGCCGGTCGACTGCGCGGCATCGACGTGGAACACGATGCCCTTCTCGCGGCAGATCTCGCCGATCGTCTCGATGTCCTGGATCACGCCGATCTCGTTGTTCACGTGCATCACCGACACGAGGATCGTGTCCGGCCGCAGCGCAGCCTTGAACACGTCGAGGTCGATCAGCCCGTCTTCCTTCACGTCGAGGTAGGTGACTTCGAAACCGTCCCGCTCGAGCTCGCGGCACGTGTCGAGCACGGCCTTGTGCTCGGTCTTCACCGTGACGATGTGCTTGCCCTTGCCCTTGTAGAAGTTCGCGGCGCCCTTGATCGCGAGGTTGTCCGACTCCGTGGCGCCCGACGTCCAGATGATTTCGCGCGGATCGGCGTTCACGAGTGCGGCCACCTGCTCGCGCGCTTCCTCGACTGCACGCTCCGCGTCCCAGCCATAGGCATGGCTACGCGACGCCGGGTTGCCGAACTGCTCGCGCAGGTACGGCACCATCTTGTCGACCACGCGCGGATCGACCGGCGTCGTCGCGCTGTAATCCATATAGATGGGCAGGTGGAGAGTCTCTTGGGTCATCTGTCGCTCCGGGTATTCTGTGCAGGGACTATGTGCGTTATGGGGTATGGCGGCGCCTTCGCGCTCACGAACTCGCGATGTTGAACACCGAATTGGGGCCGAGCGGCATCGTGCGCACGGGCTCGGCCGGTGCGGCGACGGGCTCCGGCGTGCGACGGTCGCGCAGCACCGCCGGGGCGCCCTCGCGTGCGCGCTGCTGATCGACGAGATCCTGCAGCGACACCGAATCGAGGTATTCGACCATTTTCTGGTTCAGCGTCGACCACAGCTCGTGCGTCATGCAATGGCCGTCGGGCTGCTTCGAGCCGTCGCACGTGCCTTTGCCGCCGCACTGCGTGGCGTCGAGCGGTTCGTCGACCGCGATGATGATGTCGGCAACGGTGACGTCCTGCGCGCGACGCGCGAGGTTGTAGCCGCCGCCCGGGCCGCGCACGGATTCGACGATTTCATGCCTGCGCAGCTTGCCGAACAGCTGTTCGAGATACGAGAGCGAAATCCGCTGGCGCTGGCTGATGCCTGCAAGCGTCACCGGGCCCTGCTCCTGGCGCAGCGCCAAGTCAATCATCGCCGTGACGGCGAAACGGCCTTTGGTGGTGAGTCTCATGGTGTCTAGGGGACTGCAATCTTGACGATTTTGGTCAAGTATAAATATTTGACGTTTTTAGTCAAGTATCCATGCCTTTGAAAGGGTATTCGCAAACCGCTGAATATTGCGCGGTCAGCGCGCCGTACGTGCGCGGAGCGTCTCCAGCAGGCCCGCGCAGGCGCGCTCGACCTGATCGAGCACCTGCTCGAAGCCCTGCGCGCCGCCGAAATACGGATCCGCCACTTCGGTTTCGGTCGCGCCCGGCGCGAACTCCATCAGCAGGCGCACCTTGTCGCGATGCTGCGGCGGGCAACGGCGGCGCAGTTCGGCGAGATTCGCTTCGTCCATCGCGAGCAGCAGGTCGAACCGCTCGAAATCCGCCGCGCTCACCTGTCGCGCGCGCAGCGCCGACAGATCGTAGCCGCGGCTCCGGGCGGCCGCCTGCGCACGCGAATCGGGCGGCTCGCCCACGTGCCAGTCGCCGGTGCCGGCCGAATCGATTGCAATCCGATCGGCCAGCGCGGCCGCGTCGACCTGGTGACGCATCACGCCCTCCGCAGTGGGCGAACGGCAGATATTGCCGAGACAGACGAAACAGATCGCAACGCGGGTCATCGCACTATCGGAAAGCCGCGGCGGACCGCGTGGGTGAAGAACGCGACATTATGGGGCCGAAATCGCGCCGTCGCGCGAAGCGACGGCGCCCTGCCTTACAGCGCCTTCGGCGCAGCGAGCGCAATGTCGCCGGACGCTGCCGGCAGCGGCTGCGCCGCGTCGCCGACCAGCCCGAACGATACCGCGCGCGCCAGCTCGGCGGACGCCTGGTGAACCGCGAGCGGGCCGCGCGACGGCGCACCGTCCATCGCATGCAGATAGGCAACCGCTGCCAGCGGAACCACGATTGCCAGCGGCCAGTACATCGATATTGTCTTTTTCATGATGCGGACCTCCTTGACCTCGTACCCCGAAACCCGATTCCGGGGACTACAGACGAGATTCTATAGATCGCATCTATCGAGATAAATATGCAAATAGCGAACGCACTGTTGCCGCCCGCTGAACAGTGTCAGCCGAGGTGGCTTTGCGACGCCGCGTACAACTCGCGGAACGTGCGCCCGGTCGGCGTCGGCATATCGCGCGTATTCATCCAGCCGCCCATCATCGGCAGGCGTCGCAGCGTGCCTGCATCGCCGCCCAGCCGCTCGAGAATGCGCACCGCGAGCTTCGTCGTCAGCGCATACAGCATCGGCCGCCGTGCGAAGAAGCCCCACGCGGCGAGCGCCGCCCGCTCGCGCCACGGCCGCAGGTGGCGCTCGACCTGCTTCTCGCGCAGCGTGCGCAACAGGTGCGACAACGGAATCCCGGCCGGGCATACGCTGTCGCATTCGCCGCACAGCGTCGCCGCCTGCGGCAGGTCGAGCGCGCGGTCGAGCCCGACGTAGCTCGGCGTCAGCACCGATCCCATCGGGCCCGGATAGACCCAGCCGTACGCATGACCGCCGACCTTCTGGTACACCGGGCAATGGTTCATGCACGCGCCGCAGCGGATGCAGCGCAGCATCTCCTGGAATTCGCCGCCGATCAGGCCGGTGCGGCCGCCGTCGACAAGCACCACGTAGTTGTGCTCGGGGCCGTCCTCATCGCCCGGCGCGCGCGGCCCGGTCAGCAGCGAGAAATAGTTCGACGTCTTCTGCCCTGTCGCGGAACGCGGCAGCAAGCGCATCGCGGTCGCGAGATCCTCGAGCGTCGGCAACACCTTCTCGATGCCCGTCACCGCGACGTGCACGCGCGGCATGACCGTGCACATGCCTTCGTTCCCTTCGTTCGTCACGATCGCGACCGAGCCCGTTTCCGCGATCACGAAGTTGCCGCCGGTCACGCCCATGTCGGCCGACATGAAATGCGGACGCAGCACCTCGCGCGCCTCGCGCGTCATGTCCGGAATCTCGGTGAGTCGCTCGCGCTGATGCGTACGCGCGAACAGATCGGCGATCTCGTCCTTGTCCTTGTGCACGACGGGCGCAATGATGTGGCTGGGCGGCTCGTTGTCGTTGATCTGCAGGATGTATTCGCCAAGGTCCGTCTCGATCGACTGCACGCCCATCTCGGCGAGCACCGCGTTCAGACGCATTTCCTCGGACACCATCGACTTGGTCTTGATGACCTTCTTCACATCGTGGCGGCGTGCGATGTCGGCCACGAGCCGGGCGGCGTCCGCGGTCGTTTCGGCGAACAGCACCGTCGTGCCGCGCCGCGTCGCCTCGCGCTCGAACGCCTCGAGCCACACGTCGAGATTTTCCAGCGCACGGTCGCGGCGCGCCTTGAGCGCGGCGCGCGTGGCCGGGAAGTCGATCATGGTCATCGCATCGGCGCGTGCGGACACGAACTTCGTCGACAGCTTCTTCAGGTTCTGCTGCAGGCGCTGGTCGGCCAGCTTCTGGCCGGCGCGCGCCTTGAAATGCATCGATTGGACTTGCATCGCGGTATCGGGGGAAAAGTGAGCGGAGCCGGGTGTCAGACGTCGCCCGCCAGCACCTGCGCGACGTGCAGCACGCGCGTGTCGCGGTCGCCGGTGCGGCGCAACCGCCCTTCGATGTTCAGCATGCAGCCGAGATCGCCGAGCACGACAGCGCCCGCGCCGGACGCGCGCACGTTCGCGCATTTCTCGTCCGCGATGGCCGCCGAGATGTCACCGTACTTGACCGCGAACGTACCGCCGAAGCCGCAGCAATGCTCGCAGTCCTTCATCTCGGTGACGGTCACGCCGCGCTGCGCGAGCAGCGCGCGCGGCTGCGCCTTCACGCCGAGCTCGCGCAGGCCCGAGCACGCGTCGTGATAGGTGACCGGGCCGGCGAATTCGCCCGGCGCGAGCGACACCTTCGCGACGTTCGCGAGGAAATCGGTCAGTTCGTGGACTTTCTGCTGGAACCGCACGTAGCGCCCCATCAGCTCGGGATCGTCGCGGAACAGGCCGCCGTAGTGCGCACGGATCATCCCGCCGCACGAACCCGACGGCGCGACGACGTAATCGAACTGCTCGAACTCGCGCAGCGTCTTTTCCGCGAGGTCGCGCGCGAGCGCGCGGTCGCCCGAGTTGTAGGCCGGCTGACCGCAGCAGGTCTGCGTGGGCGGCACGATCACTTCGTAGCCGGCGTCGCGAATCAGCTTGAGCGCCGAAAAACCGATTTCGGGGCGCATCAGGTCAACCAGGCAGGTCACGAACAAACCGACTCGCATACGTGCTCCTTCGAGAAAACGGCCCTCATTATCCGACGTTTGGCCGGCAAGACCAACGCCGGCCTGCGCGCAAGCCCGCAGCGCGCGAAGCGAGGACTTCCTCGAACGGCGTTCGCTTTTTTCACGATACGAGATACAATCGATCCAACACCGCTTGACGCGTCAACTGATTCCTCCCCCGACATGAGCCAACTCACCCCGGATTCAAAAACGTCGATCCAGGTGATCGAACGCATGATGCGGCTGCTGGACGCGCTCGCCGCGCACAGTGACCCCGTCAGCCTGAAGGAACTCGCGCAGCGCACCGAGCTGCACCCGTCGACCGCGCACCGCATCCTCAACGACATGGTGACTTGCCGCCTCGTCGACCGCTCCGATCCCGGCACCTACCGCCTCGGCATGCGGCTGCTCGAGCTCGGCAATCTCGTGAAGGCGCGCCTGTCGGTGCGCGACGCGGCGCTGATGCCGATGCGCGAGCTGCACCGCCTCACCGGGCAAACCGTGAACCTGTCGGTACGCCAGGGCGACGAGATCGTCTACATCGAGCGCGCGTACTCGGAGCGCTCGGGGATGCAGGTTGTCCGCGCGATCGGCGGCCGCGCACCGCTGCACCTCACGTCGGTCGGCAAGCTGTTCCTCGCGGCCGACGAAACGTCACGCGTGCGTGCCTATGCGACGCGCACGGGGCTGTCCGGCCATACCCAGAACAGCATCACCGATATCGCGAAGCTCGAGCGCGAACTGACCCTCGTCCGCCAGCAATCGTGCGCACGCGACAACGAGGAGCTCGAACTCGGCGTGCGCTGTATCGCGGCCGGCATCTACGACGATTCGGGCAAGCTCGTCGCGGGCCTGTCGCTGTCGGCACCGGCCGACCGCCTGCAGGATGCGTGGCTCGGCCAGTTGAGCCGGACAGCGCTCACCATCTCGGAATCGCTCGGCTACCGGCCGGCGCCCGCGAAGGACATGGACGCGCTGCAGCGGCAGGCGTAAGCGGCGCCATCGACCCGCTTCCGACTCCGGTTTCACCGGATCGGGATAGGGGCGGTCAGAGAGTCTGACCGATCCCCTCCCACACCACCCGGCATGCGGGTCCGCACCGGGCGGT
>NZ_LPMU01000067.1:0-56546 GCF_001534535.1 Burkholderia sp. MSMB1459WGS | reverse complement strand
CTCTGGCAGCAATGCTAACCCGCGCTTGATTCCTCACGGCAGGCCAGCCTTTGCCCCGCGGGAGTCATACTGACTAGCGTGGCAGGCCGGCGTGGCGCCGGCCCGGACGGCGCGGCGCGGGTGTCGCCCGGTTGCGGACGAAACCCGGCCGATCGCGCGACTGCCGCCTGCCGCCGTTACCCCGCCGTTACCCCGCCGTTACCCATTACTCGGCGGCAGCCGTCATCTTGCGCGGCCGACGCGCACGCGGCGCCGCCTTGCGGGCCGGCTTCTTCGGCTTGGCGGCGGCCGGTGCTTCGGCAGTCCCTTCGGGCGGCGCTTCGGCCGGCGCCACGTCGTGCGACGGTTGCGCGGCCTCGTCCCGGGCGCCGGAAGCGCGAGACGCCGGCTCGGCAGGCACCGCCACCGCGTGCCCCTCGTCATGCGCTGCGTCGCGATGCGATTCGTCCGCATGCTGGCCGTGCGCCTGCGCATCGCCACCCTGCGTCGCGTCGCCCTGCGCGGCGGCGTCCGGCTTGCCGGCCACGTGGCGACCGGCGCCCTTCGCGGCCGCGCCCTTCTTCGCGCCGGTCTTCTTTGCCGCGCTCTTGCGCGCACGCTTGCGGCCATCCTTCGCGTCACCCTGAGCGTCGGCCACCTCGGCCACCTCGGCCACGTCGGACGTGTCGCGCGTTTCGGCCGGCGCCGCGTCGGCGACCTCGGCAAGCGCCGCGTCTTCCGTGTCGACCTGCACGCTTTCGTGAACGACCGCTTCCGCCCGCTTCTCGCGCCGGCGCGCCCCGCGACCGGCCGGCGCCGGCTCCGCCGCGCGCGTGCCGCGCTGGGCGCCGTGGTACGCCGCGCCGCCCTCACCGCCTGCCGCGACGGGCTCGGCTGCAGCCGACTGGCGAGCCCGCGACACGAACGCACCCGATTTGTCGTCGCGCCCCACTTCGAGCAGGCCGCGCGCCTGCGCCTCGTCGAGCAGATTGCCGAACGCGCGGAATCCGTAGTACGACTCGTTGAAGTCCGGCTTGCGGCGCTTGATCGCGCTCTTGAGCACCGACGCCCAGATCTTGCCGACGTCGTCGCGCTCCGACGCGAGCGCGTCGAACGTCTCGACCGCCAGCGCGATCGCCTCGGCCTTGCGCGCGTCCATGTCGTGCTTGCGCGACGGCTCGTCGGGTCGCTTCGCGCCGCCGTTGCTCGCGCGCTGCTGCTGTTCGCGCTTCGCGAGCGCACGCTGCTGCTCACGCACCAGATCGTCGTAGAAGATGAATTCGTCGCAGTTCGCGACCAGCAGATCCGACGTCGATTTCTTCACGCCGACGCCGATCACCTTCTTCGCGTTCTCGCGCAGCTTCGACACGAGCGGCGAAAAATCCGAATCGCCGCTGATGATCACGAACGTATCGACGTGCGACTTCGTGTAGCAGAGATCGAGCGCGTCCACGACGAGCCGGATGTCGGCCGAATTCTTGCCCGACTGGCGCACGTGCGGAATCTCGATCAGCTCGAAGCTGGCTTCGTGCATCGACGCCTTGAAACCCTTGTAGCGATCC
The DNA here is from genome assembly GCF_001534535.1 of Burkholderia sp. MSMB1459WGS. Taxonomy (NCBI): domain Bacteria; kingdom Pseudomonadati; phylum Pseudomonadota; class Betaproteobacteria; order Burkholderiales; family Burkholderiaceae; genus Burkholderia; species Burkholderia sp. MSMB1459WGS. The sequence continues at coordinate 55,005 of NZ_LPMU01000067.1, read as the reverse complement.
CAGTCGCAATAGGCTTTCTTCACGACGATGCTGCCTTTCAGCAGCAGCCGCTCCAGCACGGGCTTGATGTCGAATTTCTCGTACTTCGCGTCGCGCACGCCGAGCGCGACGTTCTCGAAGTCGCAGAATACGGCCATGCTCACGTTGTCCAGGGGTAATGCCATGTGTACTCCAACCGGTGGGCCGACGCGTTATTCACACGTAGCGGCGAAAAATGCATCGCGCACATGATAGCCGGTCGGCGCGTCATTCCCGCATCCGTGTGAACGAATGAACGCCGCCACCCGGGCCGGTACGCCCGCGCCGGTATGCCCCTTATTACGCGCCCGCCATCGGGCCGATTCGACATTACACTTGAGTTATCGGTCGTCCGTCCCTATCTGGGTGGATGACGCATCGAGCAAGGAGCGGTTTCATGACGACGAAGGTACTGCTGATTGGCGCGACCGGCCGGACGGGCCGGGCCTGCGCGGATCTGCTGCTCGAGCAGCCGGAGTTCGAGCTCACGGCGCTCGTGCGCCGGCACGGCTATGCGCTGCCGGGCGCGCGGGTCGTCGAGGCCGATCTGACGAACGATTTCTCGCACGCGTTCCAGGGCATCACGCACGTGATCTACGCGGCAGGCTCGGCCGAATCGGAGGGCGCGACCGAAGAGGAACAAGTCGACCGCGACGCGGTCGCCCGCGCGGCCGAGTACGCACTCGCCTACAACGCGCAGAAGCTCGTGGTGGTCAGCTCGCTGTCCGCATACCGGCCCGAGCAGGGGCCGGACGCGCTGCACCACTATTCGCAGATGAAGCGCGAAGGCGACGATCGCGTGATCGCGTCGGGCGTCGATTACGTGATCCTGCGCCCGGGCCCGCTCACGGACGACCCGGGCGTCGGCAAGATCGCGCTGACCGACACGTGGCTCGAGCCCGCGCCGCCCGTCTCGCGCCAGGACGTGGCATGGGCCGCGATCGAGGCGATCAAGCTCGGCATCTCGCGCAAGGTCGTCGGCTTCGTCGGCGGCAGCGTGCCGATCGAACAGGCCTTGCGCGCGTAACGGCCCGTTGCGCGCCGCCGGCAGGCGGCGCATGCCCGTGCTCGCGGCCCGCACGACGGGCCGTTTTCACGCGCGGGGCAGCCGCTTACTGCTTCGGATGCGCGTCGGCCCACGCCTTCACGGCGGCGAGCGTGTTCTCGACGTGCTTGTCGGGCGACAGGCTCGTGTATTCGTAGAGAATCTTCCCTTCCGGCGAAATCACATAGGACACGCGGTTCGCGCGGTCGAGCGCCGGCAGCTTCGCGTCGTATTCGCGGATGATCTTCGCATCCGGATCGGCCGCCACCGGGAACTTGCTCCGGCACTCGCTCACCGAGAACTTCGTCAGCGTGTCGATGTTGTCGGCCGATACGCCGATCACCGTCGCGCCGTAAGCCTTGTAACGGTCGACCGCGTCCGCGAACGCATGCGCCTCGATCGTGCAGCCCTTCGTGAACGCCGCCGGATAGAAATACAGCACGACCGGCCCCTGCTTCAGCGCGTCCGCGAGCGAGTACGTGTAAGTCTTGCCACCCAGCGACGCCTGCGTCGTGAAATCGGGCGCCGCGGCGCCCGGCTTCAGTTCCGCCTGCGCCAGCAGCGCATGGCCGGCCACCAGCGCCGCCACGGCGCCCAGCAACAGTTTTCGCTTCATCTGCGTCCTCATTTCTTATAAAGTCAGCCCGATGTAGGCCACGTGGGCGTTCGCCTGCCGAACACCCGTGTCGATGATCCGGATCCGCGGCAGCGCCGCCCGCGGCCGGCCCGTTAAAGATTCCGCACAGTCTGCCGTTATTCCTTCCGGACAACCGGTTCCAGCCCTTCACGTCAGCGAGAAACATGGAAGCCAACAGGAAACAGACGTCACGCAAGGGCTCCTGGCGCAGCGCCTTGCATACGCTGCGCCGCTTCGCCCGGTCGGGCGGCGCGCTGATGCCCGCGCGCGCCGTCGCGCCGCGCCGCGACGATTCCGTGCGCAACTGGCTGGAACAGACGGTCGGCACGGTGGATTTCCTCGCCCATGTGGACCGCGAACTGCGCTTTCTGTATGTGTCCGACGCCAGCCTGCGCTTCATCGGCTACCACCGCGACTACCTGCATACGCTGACGCTGCGCGACCTGATCGCCGAACAGGATACCCCGGCGCTCGAAGGGCTGCTCGCCCGCGCCGCACGTTCCGGCCAGGTCGAGAAGGCGACGATGTGCATCGTCAAGTCGCTCACCTACCCGCTGGACGTCGAGGTCCGCGCGTTCAAGAGCCGCCACCACGGCGTCGACGGCTTCGCGATCGCGGCCTTCGACGTGTCGTCGTGGCGCGCGCTCGAGGCACGCCTGACGTACGAAATGCACCACGATCCGATGACGGGGCTCGACAATCTGTCCGCGCTCGTGCCGGCGCTGATGCGCGCGCAGCAGACCGCCGACGAGGACGGCACCTGCGCGGCGCTGCTGCTGCTCGACCTCGACGACTACCAGCGGATCAACCGCGCGCTCGGCTACGACGCGGGCGACATGCTGCTGCGCGAGACCGCGCAGCGGCTGCAGGCGCTCGTCACGCCGAACGAGCGGCTCGCACGCGTCGCGAGCGACAAGTTCGCGGTCGTGCTGAGCGCACCGGACCGCACGCAGGCGAGCCAGACCGCCGATGCGCTCGCGCGCCGGCTGCAGGCCGCGGTGCGCGAGCCCTACGTGTACCAGGGGCAAACCGTGCACCTGTCCGCGAGCATCGGCATCGCGCTCTACCCCGACGAACGTGCCGCGCCGCATCGGGCGCAGCACCACAGCCCGCTGCTGCGCCGCGCCGACCACGCGCTCGCGCAGGCAAAGGCATCGGGCGGCAACGCGCTCGCGTTCCATGCACCCGTCGACGACCCGGCCGACGCCGAACGGCTCAAGCTCGAAGCCGACCTGTACGACGGCGTGCGCAACGGCGAGTTTTCGCTGCATTTCCAGCCGATCACGCGCAGCCAGTCGGGCGCGGTGGTCGGCGTCGAGGCGCTGATCCGCTGGCGCCATCCGGTGCACGGCCTCGTGCCGCCGGCCACCTTCATCCCGCTCGCCGAATCGATCGGCCTGATCAACTACCTCGGCAACTGGGTGCTCAAGGCCGCGTGCATGCAGCTCGTCGCGTGGGACGGCCAGGGGCTCGCGCTGCAATACGTGGCGGTCAACGTGTCGCCGCAGCAGTTCCGCGACCCGCGCTTCACGCAAAGCGTGCGCGAGGCGATCGCGCTGACCGGCATCGACCCGCGCCGTATCGTGCTCGAAATCACCGAGAGCCTGCTGATGCACGATCCCGCGCACGCGAAAATGCTGCTCGAGGAACTGACCGGCCTCGGCATCCGCTTCGCGATCGACGATTTCGGCACCGGCTATTCGAGCCTCGCCTATCTGCAGCGCTTCCCGCTCGCGAAGCTGAAGATCGACCGCAGTTTCGTCGAGAACCTGCTGACGTCGCGCAACGACCGCGCGATCGTGTCGGCGGTGGTCGGCCTCGCGCAAACACTGGATCTCGAGCTCGTCGCCGAAGGCGTCGAGACCGAGGCGCAGCGCGAGCTGCTGACGGAGATGGGCTGCAATCACATCCAGGGCTGGCTCGTCTGCCAGGCGCTGCCGTCCGAGGAGCTCGCGCGGCGCTTCGAGGCGCAGCAGCTGCACCTGCACGCCGCCGCCTGACGCGCGCGGCGAACCGAACAGATCCGTATGTCAATCACCGAACACCTGCCCCGCACCGCGCTGCTCGACAAGCTGTGGGCCCGGATGAACGAGCGGGGCGATTTCCCGCTGCTGTCGGAATCGCTGCGCGCGACGATGGCCGCGATGAAGAACGACGACCTCGACTTCACCGCGCTCGTGCGCGTCGTGCTGTCGGACTTCGCGCTCACGCAGAAAGTGCTGCGCCTCGCGAACTCCGCGATGTACATGGCGTTCGGCGGCAACATCACCACCGTGACCCGCGCGCTGATGGTGCTCGGCATGGACGCCGTCGGCCATCTCGTCGTCGGGCTCAAGCTCGTCGACCATTTCCATCAGAGCACGCCGCGTCGCATCGACGCGAAGCTGGAGCTGAACCGCGCGCTGCTGTCCGGCTGCGTCGCGCGCAAGCTCACCGAGCGCGTCGAACTGCGCGCGGGCGAGGAAGCCGTCGTCTGCACGCTGATGCGCCAGGTCGGCAAGCTGCTGGTGGTCTGCTATCTCGACAGCGAATGGGACCGCATCCGCCGCCGCGCGGCCGAGCTGAACGGCGACGAATCGGCCGCCTGCGCCGACGTGCTCGGCGTCGGCTTCGACGAGATCGGCCTCGAGGCGGCCGCGCGGTGGCGGCTGCCCGACGTGATCCGCGCGGGGATGGCCAACGACGACGGCCACGCGACCTGTGCCGACGCATTCGACGATGACGGCGTGGGCGGCTGCTGCCCGACGGTCGCCGCCGACGACGGCCCGGCCGATCGCGGCCCGGCCGACCGTATCCACTGGCTGCGCGCGGTGAGCCGCTGCTCGACCGACGTCGCAAGTGCGCTCGCGCTGCCGGCCGGCCCGCAGCGCGACGCGCGCGTCGCGGCGCTCGCGCAGCACTGCAGCCCGGCACTCGGCATGGAACCCGCAGCGCTCGTCGAGATCGCCGAGCGCCTCGCGCGCGAGGAAGCGAGCGACACCGTGATGCGCGAGATCGTCGAGCTGCGCGCGAACGCCGATGCGATCGCGCGCGCGCAGGCCGAGCCCGAGGCATGCCTCGAAGCCGGCCTCGCGGACCTGCGCGCGCTGCCGTCCGAGCACGTGCTGACGCCGGTGCTCGCGCTCGCGTCGGAAAGCCTGCTGGCCGGCCTCGCCTTCACGCGCACCGTGATGTTCGTGCGTCACGACGACGGCACGTTCGCCGCGCGTCTGGGCTTCGGCCCCGGCGTCGATACGGCGCTCGACCGGCTGCGCTTCGACGAGCGCTTCGAGCCGGACGTGTTTCATCTCGCGATCTCGAACTCGGTCGGGATCTTCATCGAGCAGGCGCGGGAGCCGAAGATGATGAAGCGCCTGCCCGCGTGGTATCTCGACGTGTTCGACGACACGCGCGCGTTCGTGCTGCTGCCCGTGCGCGTCGGCGCAACGAGCGTCGCGCTGCTGTACGGCGACTGGGCCGGCGGGCAGCCCGCGCGCAAGATCTCGCAGCAGGAGATGGCCGTGCTCAACGAACTCGCGCGCGAGCTCGGGCGGTTCTTTCCCGCGCCGCCCGGCTGACGCTCGGCCCCGCCGTTTGCGCTCCACCAAAGCAAACCGGCCGCATCGGCGGCCGGTTTTTTACCATCGTGCGATCGAACGAAACGCTTACTTGAGCGTGACGGGTACGCTGAAGTACTTCTTCGCGAGGTTGTCGATCGTGCCGTCGGCCTTCAATTCCTTCAGCGCCTGATCGAGCGCGGTCTTCAGCGCCGCGTCGTTCTTGCGCAGGCCGAAGCCGACGCCCGAGCCGAGAATCTCGGTGTCGCTGACCGTGCCGCCCGCGAACGCGAAGCCCTGGCCTTGCGGCTTCGTCAGGAAGCCCTTCGAGCCGGCTTCCGAATCCTGGAAGGTCGCATCGAGACGGCCCGACTTCAGGTCGGCATACGCCAGATCCTGCGTCTGGTACGGCACGACTTCAACGCCGGCCGGCGCCCACTTCTTCTTCGCGTACGCTTCCTGGATCGTGCCCTGCAGCACGCCGACGCGCTTGCCCTTCAGCGATTGCGGGGTCGGCAGGAGGCCGCTGCCCTGCTTCGCGATCAGCTGGTTCGGAATCGTGTAGATCGGGTCGGTGAACGCGATCGCGTGCTTGCGCTGGTCGGTGATCGTCATGTCCGAATTGATCGCGTCGAACTTGCGCGCCTGCAGCGCCGGGATCAGGCCGTCGAAGTCGTTCTCGACCCACACGCACTTCGTCTTCAGCTTCGCGCACACCGCGTTGCCGATATCGATGTCGAAGCCGGTCAGCTTGCCGTCGGGCGTCTTGTATTCGAACGGTGCGTACGAGGCCTCGACGCCGAACCGGATCTCCTTCAGATCCGCGGCAAACGCGCTGCCTGCCGCCACCGCCGATGCCGCCACCACCGCATGCGCGGCCACTTTACGCCAATCCAACTTCATCAGGTGTTCTCCTCGATACTCGAATGTTCCGGAACGACGGGCGCATGCATCATCGCAGGGTCGGATGACCCCGGCAATGTCGACGCCGCGTCGTGATGCGGCGCAACAGCCGCAAGGCCGCGATTGTACCAATCCGCGCGGCCCCATATGGCAAAGCGGCCGCCGATACGCGATGCTGCGCTGCGTGCGCGGCGGCCGCCACGCGACCTGTCGAACTTGCAAGACGGTGTCGCAAATATGCAAGCGCGGCCCGCTCACCAGGTGCGCGGCGTACGGGCGTCGTCGCAAAAAATGAATGGACCGCAGAACGATGCGCGGGCCGCGAGCGCCGCGGTCCGCCCGATGGCGCATCGATCAGACGAGCGCGGCCAGCGTGTCGCGCGTCGTATCGACGACGAGCAGGCCCGCGCGCAACCCCGGCTTCACGGTCGGGTTCGGGAACACGATGCGTTCCTCGTCGTGCTGCACCGTATAGCGATAGTCGCCGTCCTGCGCGAGCACGGTGCCGCGCGGGAACGCGGTGAAATTCGCGACGTCGGCCGCGACGAACAGCTCGAGCGCGTCGCTCTGCTTCGTGATCTGATCGATCACAGTGAAAACGCGCGGCAGCGACGGATGGCCGCCCCCGGCATCGCCATCCGTCGGCCCCCCCGACACGAGCTTGCGCACCGCGCGATCGGCCGGCGCGAAGCGCGTCAGGTCGTTCTGGCCGAACGGCCGCACCTTGCCGAGTTCCAGCGTGCACGCAAGCGCGCCGCAATGCTCGGCCGTGAAATGCGAATACGTATTGCCTTTCGCCGTATGTAGCAGCACGGCCGCGATGCGGGCGTCGCCGAGCCATTCGACCATTGCGCGCGTCGGCGGCGTGCCCGTGTATGGCAGCAGCGCGAATTGCTCGAACACCGAGGCGCGAATCGCCGTGTGCATGTCGATGTGCCAGCGTGCGCCGGCCGCCGGCGCCGCCGCGAAGAATGCGGACGCCGCCGCTTCGAGTTGCGCGGCGCGCGGCGCTTCGCGGCTCGCGGGCGCCTGTGCGTGACGACCGCTGAACAGCCGGTTCAGATCGTCGTCGAAATAGCGTTCGCCCGCGCGCATCGCCGGCACGTTGCCGAGCACGACGAGCAGCCGGCACGCGAGCGGCAGCGCGCCCGACGCCAGATCGCGCACCAGCATCGACAGCAACTCGATCGGTGCGGTCTCGTCGCCGTGCACGCCGGCCGACACGAGCACGCTCGCGCGCGCCGCGGCGTCGGCCGCTGCCGGTTCGAACGCGAGCAGCCCGTCGCCGAGCCATTGCCAGCGCACCGCGCCGCCCGCGCAGGCGCCGTCCTTGACGGCCGGCGCATCACCGGCCAGCGTGAACGCGAGAAAATCGTCTAGCAGCGCGACGGCCGGCATCCGTGCCTCAGCGCTGGAAGTCATACAGCGAGCCGACGCGCAGGATCTGCGTGAGCTCGTCGAGCGCCGTGCGCGACTCGTCGAGCAGCGCCGGATCCGCGAGGTCTTCCGGTGCGAGGCGATCGCGATAGTGCTTGTCGATCCACGCGTCGAGCGACGCGAACAGCGTATCGTTGATCCACACGTTCGACGTGACGGCCGCGCGCTCTGCCTCGGTCAGCACGACGCGCAGGCGCAGGCACGCGGGGCCGCCGCCGTTCTTCATGCTTTCGCGCAGGTCGAACACGAGCACGTCGCGAATCGGGCCGTTGCCGGCCGCGAGCTGGTCGAGATAGGCGGCGACCCTCGCGTTCTCGCGGCATTCCTGCGGCACGACGAGCACCTGCGAACCATCCGCGCGCGACAGCAGCTGGCTGTTGAACAGATACGACGTCACCGCGTCGTTGACGCTCACGGCCGCGTCCGGCACCTCGATTACGTTCAGGCGCGCACCGCGTGCGTCGAGCGCGGCGGTCAACGTGTCGTAGATTGCCTGCTTGTTGACGAACGCGCGCTCGTGCGTGAACAGCGTATCGCGGTTGCCGACCGAGATCACGTCGTTGTGGAACACGCCCGCATCGATCACGTCCGGATCCTGCTGCGCGTAGACCGTCGCTTCCTCGGCGAGCCCGTGACGATGCGCAACCGCGCGGCTCGCCTCGAAGGTCTGGCGTGCCGGGAAGCGCTTCGGCTCGGGGCCGCGGCGGTATTCGGCACGGCCGTACACGAAGAACTCGATACCCGGCTTGCCGTATTCGGCGCAGAAGCGCGTGTGGTTCGCCGCGCCTTCGTCGCCGAGCGCCGGCGTGCCCGTCAGCGCTTCATGCACCGCGAAGTGCGCGGGGTCCGCGAACAGCGTCGACAGCGTGCGGCGCGTCGCTTCGTGTTCGATCGCTCGATGCAGCTTGCTGCACAGGTTCGCCGGCGTGAAGTGCACGCGGCCGTCGCTCGTATCCGCCGACGGGCTGACGGTGGCCGCGTTCGCGGTCCACATCGCCGACGCCGAACTCGCCGCGGCGAGCAGCTCGGGCGCCTGTTTCGCGGCCTTCGCGATCACGTCGGCGTCCTTGCCCGAGAAGCCGAGCTCGCGCAGCAGGCGCAGCGACGGCCGCTCCTGCGGCGGCAGCACGCCTTGTGCGAAGCCGAGATCCGCGAGCTGCTTCATCTTGCGCAGCCCTTGCTTCGCGGCGGCCTTCGGGTTCGCGGCCGACTTCTCGTTGTTCAGCGACGCCACGTTGCCGAACGACAGCCCGGCGTAGTTGTGGGTCGGGCCGACGAGCCCGTCGAAATTGGCTTCTTGTGCGTTCATCGTCGTTCCCTCGATCAGAAATGCAGGCCCGGCGACAGGCTCGCGGGCAAAGTCAGTTGCGTGCTTTCCACCGACGCCATCGGATACGCGCAATAGTCGGCCGCATAGTACGCGCTCGGGCGATGGTTGCCCGAGCGGCCCGTGCCGCCGAACGGCGCGGCGGACGACGCACCGTTGGTCGGCCGGTTCCAGTTGACGATCCCGGCGCGGATCGTGCGGCGGAAGTGCTCCCACACCTTCGCGTCGTCGGCCAAGAGGCCCGCGGATAAGCCGAATGCCGTGTCGTTCGCACGCTCGATCGCGTCGTCGAACGTCGCATAGCGGACGATCTGCGCGAGCGGGCCGAAGTGTTCTTCGTCGGGCAGGTTCGCGACGCCCGTCACGTCGACGATCGCCGCGTTCACGAAGCCGAGGCGCGGATCGCGCTGCGTCATCGCGACGATCGGCTTCGCGCCCTGCTCGATCAGGCGCGACTGCGCGTCGACCAGCTTCGCGGCCGCGCGCGCCGAGATCACCGCGCCCATGAACGGCTGCGGATCGGCGTCGAACACGTCGGCGGTGATCTTCGACGTGACGTCGGCGAAGCGCGCGAGGAAGCGGTCGCCGAACGCGCCCTGCGGCACGAAGATGCGGCGCGCGCACGTGCAGCGCTGGCCGGCCGACAGGAACGCCGACTGGATCGTGTGATGCACCGCCGCGTCGATGTCCTCGACTTCGCCGATCACGAGCGGGTTGTTGCCGCCCATCTCGAGCGCGAGCACGATTTCCGGACGGCCGCCGAACTGCTTGTGCAGCAGCGTGCCGGTATCCGAGCTGCCGGTGAAGAACAGCCCGTCGATCTGCCGATGGTTCGCGAGCGCGATGCCGGTGTCCTTCTCGCCCTGCACGAGGTTCAGCACGCCGGCGGGCAGCCCGGCTTCCTTCCATACCTCGACCGTTGCGCGCGCAACGCCTGGCGCGAGTTCGGACGGCTTGAACACGACCGTGTTGCCGGCGATCAGCGCCGGCACGATATGACCGTTCGGCAAGTGGCCGGGGAAGTTGTACGGGCCGAACACCGCGACGACGCCGTGCGGCCGGTGACGCAGCACCGCGACGCCGTCGGCCATGTCCTGGCGCTTCTCGCCGGTGCGTTCCTGGTAGGCCTGGATCGAGATGCCGACCTTCGCGGCCATCGCCGCGACTTCGGTGCGTGCTTCCCACAGCGGCTTGCCCGTTTCGCGGCCGATCGCGGTCGCGATCGCTTCCTTTCGTTCGGCAAGCAAGGCGGCGAAGCGCTTGACGATCTCGCAGCGTGCTTCGAAGTCGAGCGCCGACCAGCCGGCGAATGCGCGGCGCGCGCTCGCGACCGCACGGTCGACGTCGGCGGCCGACGCGCTTGCGCCCTGCCATGCGATCTCGTCGGTACCGGGGTTGCGCGAAGCGAAGACGGGGCCCGAGCCTGCGACCCAGGCGCCGTCGATGAAGAGTTCCGTCATGATTCGTTTATCCCTGTTTGACTTTGAGCGGCAGCACGCGCACCGGATCGCCGGCCTTCACGTCGAGCGCGGCGGCATCGTCGGCCGACAGCACGAACGAGCCGTTCGCGACCACGCCCGGCGCGACGCCGACGCGGAAATCCCCGAGCGACGTGTTCGACACGAGCGACTTCGGCGCGTCGTCACGTGCATCGGGCACGCCGATCGCGACCGGCACGACGACGCTCTCGCGCACCGTGCGCAGGTCGTTGACGTGGCATTCGAGCACGGGGCCCGCATCGAAGATGTCGACGTGGTTCTGGTAACGCAGCCCTTCCGCCTCGAGCATCTTGCGGGCCGGCAGCGTGTCGCGGTGCGTGAGGCCGACCGCGTCCTGCGCGTCCTGCGGCAGCAGGTCGACGTACACCGGGTAGCGCGGCATCAGTTCCGCGAGGAACGACTTGCGGCCGTGCGAGCTGAGGTAATCGGCCGCGTTGAAATCGATCTGGTAGAAGTGCGAACCGACCGCGCGCCAGAACGGCGACGTGCCGTCCTCGTCGAAGTGGCCGCGCAGTTCCGCGCAGATGCGTTCCGGAAAGCGGTCGCGGAACTGCGCGATGAACATGAAGCGCGAGCGCGACAGCAGGCCGCCGACGCCGCCCGTGCGATAGCGCGGGCTCAGGAACAGCGAGCAGACTTCCGCGTAGCCCGTCAGGTCGTGCGAGATGTTCAGCGCGGACATCCGCGTCCACACGCCGAGCTCCTGGCTCGCGTGCACGACCGTGCTCACGCGATAGTTGTAGAACGGTTGCTCGAGGCCGACCTGCGTTTCGATTCCGCACACGCCTGCGATGTCGCCCGTCTTCGAGTCTTCCATCACGAAGAAGTAGCCGGCTTCACCCGGTGCGGCCCGGCCTTCGAGCGTGCGGCGCGAGCGCTCGATGCGCGCGGCGAGCGCATCGCGGTCGGGCTTGAACGTGGTCAGGCCCGGCCCGGTTTCCTGCGCGAGCGACACGAGCGCGTCGACGTCGCCCGTTTGTACGACCCGAACGACGATCATGCTGCGTCTCCCGTCAAATCTTCATCGCTGCGGCGATGCAGCGGCACGCAGCGCACCACATCGCCTTCCTTCACATCGAGCGCCGCGCGCACGTCGCCGGCCAGCGGCGCATCGTGCGCGTCGCCCGGCAGGTCGGCCAGCACGCAGCGGAACGATTCGCCGCTGCCCGTCGACACCATGTACGCGACGTCGCCCTGCTGATGCGCGGTCTCGCGCACGACGCGTTCCGAGCCGTGCTTCACGCACGCGGTGCGGTCGACCTGCGCGGTCAGCACCGGGCCGGCGTCGAAGATGTCGACGAAGCGGTCGGGCTCGAAACCTTCCTCGAGATGGATGTCGTACGCGAGCAACGCCGTTTCGTTCGGCTCGCCGAGCACGCGCTGCGCGGCTTCCGGCAGCAGCGGCACGTAGAGCGGATAGGCCGGCATCACTTCCGCGATGAACGTGCGGCTGCGGCCGCCCGATGCGATGTCGACGTCGGTGAAGTCGCGGCCGAAGAACTTGCGGCCCACCGCTTCCCAGAACGGCGACGCGCCCGTGGCGTCGCTCACGCCGAGCAGCAGCGTGAAGACTTCCGGCGTGAAGCGGCGACGGTTAGCGGCGATGTACATCATCCGGGCGCGCGAGATCAGATGCGCGGCCGCGTCGCCGCGCAGCGACGGATCGACGTAAAAGCCCGCGAGCCGGCTCTTGCCGGTCAGCTCGTGCGACATCGTGAGCGCGTGGATCTTGCGGTTCACGTGCAGCTCGCGCGACGCGTGGATCAGTGCGTCGTTGCGGAACGCGTAGAACGGTTCCGAGTAGCCGGCCGCGGCCACGATGCTCGCCGTGCCGAGCAGCTTGCCGGTCGACGAATCCTCGAGCACGAAGAGATAGAACTCCTCGCCGGCGAAGTCGACGTCCGCGCGAAACGAATCCTCGGAGAGCGCCACACGCGCTTCGAGCGCCGCGCGGTCGTGCGGCAGCGAGTGCAGGACCGGCTGCGCGGTGCGCGCCATGTGCGCGAGCGCATCGAGATCCGTGAGTTTGCCGGGGCGAACAAATAGCATCGTCGTTCCTGTCTGCGATGGGCGCGCCGATCAGCGCGCGGTGGCTTCCTGTGCGGCGAGCACTTGTTCGACTGCCTTCTCGAAGCGCTTCATGCCTTCGTCGAGCAGGTCGAACGGGATCACCAGCGACGGGACGAAGCGCAGCACGTTCGGCCCGGCGATCAGCATGATCAGGCCGTTCTCGGCGGCGGCGGTGACGAAGTCCTTCGCGCGGCCGTCGAATGCGGCGGTGAGTTCCGCGCCGACCAGCAGGCCCTTGCCGCGGACGTCCTTGAAGATGCCGAAACGCGCGTTGATGCGTTCGAGCGCGCCCTTCAGGCGCACGCTGCGTTCGCGCACGCCTTCGAGCAGGGCCGGATCGCCGATCAGTTCGACGACCTTGTCCGCGATCGCCGACGCGAGCGGGTTGCCGCCGTACGTCGTGCCGTGCACGCCGACCTTGAAGTGCGCGGCCAGTTCGTTCGTCGTCAGCATCGCGCCGATCGGGAAGCCGTTGCCGAGCGCTTTCGCGGTCGTGAGGATGTCCGGCGTGACGCCCGTGTCCATGTAAGCGTAGAACTGGCCCGTACGGCCCACGCCCGTTTGCACTTCGTCGAAGATCAGCAGTGCATCGTTGGCGTCGCATGCTTCGCGCAGCGCCTTCAGGAACGCCGGATCGGCCGGGATCACGCCGCCCTCGCCCTGCACCGGCTCGACGATCACGGCACAGGTTTTCGGGCCGATCGCGGCCTTCGCGGCTTCGATGTCGTTGAACGGCAGGTGCTTGATGCCTTCCGGCACGGGGCCGAAGCCTTCCGAGTATTTCGGTTGGCCGCCGACGCTGACCGTGAAGAACGTGCGGCCATGGAACGACTGGACGAACGACACGATTTCGAATTTGTCGGCGCCGTGGCGATCGAAGGCGACGCGGCGCGCGAGCTTCAGCGCGGCTTCGTTCGCTTCCGCGCCCGAGTTCGCGAAGAATGCGCGATCGGCGAAGGTCAGCGATTCGAGGCGCTTCGCGAGGCGCAGCACGGGCTCGTTCGTGTAGCCGTTGCCGATGTGCCAGAGCTTGCGGCTTTGCTCGTCCAGGACTTTCAGCAGTTCCGGGTGGCCGTGGCCCAGCGACGTCACCGCGATGCCGCACGCGAAATCGATGTATTCACGGCCGGCCGTGTCCCACACGCGGGAGCCCTCTGCGCGATCCGGCACGAACGGGGCGGGAGAAAATACCGGCACCATCACTTCGTCGAATGTCTGGCGGGTCACGGTCGAGGTCGTCATGGTCGTTCCTTTCGGTTTCGTAAGAGGGTTCAACAGGATCAAGTTTAGGTAAGGGTGACGCAAGCGTCTTGCGGAATTGCGACGGGTTCTATCGGAAGGTTTTGGTTTTTTGCCCTCTCGGGATGGGGCAGCTGCCGCTTGGCGGTATTTTGGGGCTTTTGCTGGTTGGCGGTTGCTTGCGGTTTTCGTGAAATGCCCGTGATCGTGTCGGTCCATTAGCGTCGCCCCTGCGCGGGGCGGCGGTCACTTTTCTTTGTCTTGCCAAAGAAAAGTAACCAAAAGAAAGGCGCTCGAAATCGCATGACCTCCCGGTGCCATGGCCATCAGAGTGGCCACCATCTAAGTGTCCGCGCCAGTCAGGACAACGGAGTGGTTCGAGCAATGGTTCTGACACCGCTCGCTACCCCACGGAGCGGTATACCGCTCGCTCGCTCCGTCCTCGCTTCGCTCGGCCGACAGGTCCATCCCCACCATGCCGACATTGCCCGTCCTCAGCAGGGACCCACTGTATTTTCGATACGCAGGAAAGCCTTGCGAGAAAATGGGGGCCGCAAACACGTGCTATCGGAGACACCGATCGTCAAATGACCTGGTCATATAAATGCCGAGAGCGGGAAGAGTGCCGGCACTGACAGTTCGTGGAGGAGCGCGAACGCAACCGCACGCCCTGAAGTACCTTGCAGCCGAGCGTAGCGAGGATGGAGCTAGCGGAGGGTATACCGCTCCGTGGGGTAGTGAGTGGTGTCAGAACCATTGCTCGAACCACTCCGTTGTCCTGACTGGCGCGGACACTTAGATGGTGGCCACTCTGATGGCCATGGCACCGGGAAGTCATGCGATTTCGAGCGCCTTTCTTTTGGTTACTTTTCTTTGGCAAGACAAAGAAAAGTGACCGCCGCCCCGCGCAGGGGCGACGCTAATGGACCGACACGATCACGGGCATTTCACGAAAACCGCAAGCAACCCCGCGAACATCCCCCAAAACCAAACCCCAAAAAACCACCCTCAATCCTTCCCCCGCTCAACGAGCGCCCCCCCTCGAGGCTCGCTGCCCCCGCCGGTCTGCTTCTCGAGCCAGGCTCGTCGATCTTCCCGCGGCGTGACGCCGAACCTCTCTCGATAAGCATTGGAAAAATGCGCAGCAGAAGAGAACCCACAGGCGAGCGACACTTGAACGACGGACTTGCTGGTCCGCTGCAACTGCGTCCTTGCCTTGAGCAATCGAAGATTGAGGTAATACTTGGAGGGCATCGCCCCGAGATACTGCCGAAAGAGCCGCTCGAGCTGTCGGCGCGACACGCCGACCAACCCGGCGATCTCATCGGTCGTCAACGGATCCTCGACATTGGCCTCCATCAACAGCAACGCGTCGTTCAACCGAGGATGCCGCTCGCCGGGCGCGGTGACAAAAGGAATCCGCTGCCGCTCCTCGCCGCTGCGCAATGCCCCGACGCCGAGCGCATCGGCAATCCGCTCCGCGAGGTCCGCCCCATGCTCCCGGCCGATCATGGCCAGCATGAAATCGACGGTTGCCTGCCCACCGGCACAAGTCGCCCGGTCGCGATCGATCTCGAAAATCTGCTGCGTGACGATCGACCGCTCGAACTGTTCGGCGAACTGCTGGTACGTCTCCCAGTTCACGCTTACGCGATACCCGGAGAGCTGTCCCGCCATCGCAAGCCACCACACGCCGTGGTGAATGCCGGTCACGACGGGCGTGCGCTGCCCGACCCGGGCGAGACTCGCGAGAAACAGCCGGTAATCGGCAAACTGCTGAAACCGCTCCGACACGACGATCAACCAGTCGCACGCGATCGCATCGTTGAACGCCGCATCGGCATGCCATTGCGCGCCGCCCGCGAGCGGCACCGGCCGCCCATCCCACGAACACACCTGCCAGCGGTACAAAAGCCGCCCGTCGATCTCGTTCGCGAGATTCAGCGCATCGACGATCGGACCCACACCCGACATCGACACGGGCGGCAATGCAACGATCGCCACCTGCGTCGTGCGGGCGGCGCCTGCGGGACGGGACACCGGTACCACGGTTGAAACCTGCCCCGTCGCGTTACTTGAGGCTGCCCGACAGGAACTGCTTGAGCCGCTCGCTCTGCGGGCGCACCAGCACTTCCTTAGGATCGCCCTCCTCCTCGGTCCGCCCCTGGTGCAGGAACATCACGTGGTTCGACACGTTGCGTGCGAAGCCCATCTCGTGCGTGACGACGATCATCGTGCGGCCTTCCTCGGCCAGCTTCTGCATCACCTTCAGCACTTCGCCCACCAGCTCCGGATCGAGCGCGGAGGTCGGCTCGTCGAACAGCATCACGTCCGGATGCATCGCCAGCGCCCGCGCGATCGCCACGCGTTGCTGCTGGCCGCCGGACAGATGCGACGGATACTGCTTCTCGACGCGCGGCGGCAGGCCGACCTTCTCCAGGTACTCGCGCGCACGCTCCTCGGCTTCCTTCTTCGAAATGCCGAGCACGTGCACGGGCGCTTCCATCACGTTCTCGAGCACGTTCATGTGCGCCCACAAGTTGAAGTGCTGGAACACCATCGCGAGCTTCGTGCGGATGCGCTGCAGCTGCTTGTGATCGGCCACCTCCAGCGCGCCGGTCTTGTCGGCCTTCGTGCGCACGGCCTCGCCGTCGACGACGATCTGCCCCGCATTCGGCCGCTCGAGGAAATTGATGCAGCGCAAGAACGTGCTCTTGCCCGAGCCGCTCGCGCCGATGATGCTGATGACGTCGCCCGCCTTCGCGTCCAGCGACACGCCCTTGAGCACCTCGTTGTCGCCGTAGCGCTTGTGAATGTCGACCGCGGCAAGCTTCACGGAAGCGGACGCGCTCGTTTGAGTGATCTCGGCCAACTGGCTCTCCTCGAGTGAATTCAATGACGGGCGGCCGCGAGATACGCGAGCCAGTGGCGCTCCGCGCGGCGAAACGCCGCGACGAGTGCGAACGATACCGCAAGATAGATCAGCGCGGCGATTCCGAACGACTGGAACGCCATGTAGGTCGCGGAATTGGCGTCGCGCGCGACCTTCAGGATGTCCGGCACGGTGGCCGTGAACGCGACGGTCGTCGCGTGCAGCATCAGGATCACTTCGTTGCTGTACAGCGGCAGCGCACGGCGCAGCGCCGACGGCAGGATCACGCGGCGATACATCGTGAACGGCGTCATCCCGTACGCACGCGCCGCCTCGACCTCGCCGTGCGGGATCGCACGGATCGCGCCGGCGAAGATCTCGGTGGTGTATGCGCAGGTGTTCAGCGCGAACGCGAGGATCGCGCAGTTGAAGCCGCTGCGGAAAAACGCGTCGAGCAGCGAGTGCGAGCGCACGAACTCGAGGCTGTACATGCCCGTGTACATCAGCAGCAACTGCACGTAGAGCGGCGTGCCGCGAAACACGTACGTGTAGAACCGCACGGGCATCGACACCCACTTGTTCCTCGACACGCGTGCGACCGCGAGCGGCACCGCGCACACGAAGCCGAGCGAAATCGATGCGACGAGCAGCCACAGCGTCACCGCGAGGCCGGACAGGCGCTGGCCGTCCCAGAAAAGGAACGCCTTGCCGAATTCCTGGAGGATCTCGATCATAGTTCTGCGTGCCGCACGCCCATGGAATAACGCTTCTCGAGCTGGATCAGCACGAGGTTGGAAACGGTCGTGATCGCGAGATAGATCAGCGCCGCGACGAGGATGAAGAAGAACATGTTGAACGTGCTCTTGCCGGCGTCCTGCGCGGCCTTCACGACGTCCGCAAGACCGATGATCGACACCAGCGCGGTCGCCTTCACGAGCACCTGCCAGTTGTTGCCGATGCCCGGCAGCGCAAAGCGCATCATCTGCGGAAACATGATCCGCGCGAACACGCGCGCGCCGCTCATCCCGTAAGCCGCGCCGGCTTCGAGCTGGCCGCGCGGGACCGACAGGAACGCGCCGCGGAACGTCTCGGTGAAGTACGCGCCGTAGATGAAGCCGAGCGTCAGCACGCCGGCCACGAACGGATCGATGTCGATCTGGTTCCAGCCGACGAGGTCGGTGAACTGGTTCAGCCAGATCTGGATGCTGTAGAACAGCAGCAGCATCAGCACAAGATCGGGCACCGAGCGGATCAGCGTCGTATAACCGGTCGCGATCGCTCGCAGCACCCGGTTGTGCGACAGCTTCGCCACCGCGCCGATCAGTCCCAATGCCACCGCAGTAGCGAGCGACAGCACCGACAGCTCGATGGTCTGCACGGTGCCGGCCCAGAGGACAGGACCAAAGCCGTAAAGGAACACGCGCGTCTCCAGAATTGAATGAATGCCGACGCGTATGCCTGTCCCGCGCCGGGCTGACGCGGATAGTCGCAAGCGAAATTGATTGCCTCAAATCACCGTGCACGCGTTTGCTGCGTCGCAGCAATTCGTCCCACCATTTGTGCGCATGACTTACGCCGCTGTTTCAAAAGGGAAAAACCCGTTTCCTGACAGTCTCATGACACGTCGGGAAGCGGGTTTTTTGCAATTTTCCGGTCGCTTTTTCGATATAGCGCCGCACTGGCCATCGAGCCGAATGGGCATGTCCGGACACACGCCACACAATCGCTCGCTCATGCCCGCGACGCGATGCGGGCCGATTCGATGTCATCCGCGGCGACGCCTCATTTTTGCATCTACAAAAACTTCTTGTCACCTCATGTTTTTCGCATCCACAATTAGTCGGAATTCCGTTCGTTTTCGATGATGCCAAGGATCTGTCGAACCGACTGAAACATGGCATATCGCTGCGAATGGCCGAATTCGCCGAGTGGGACGCAGCGTGCGCGTGGCCGGACGTTCGTCGCGATTACGGCGAGACGCGCTGGGTCTGCCTGGTGCCGATCGGCGCGCGCCTTCACACGGCGATCGTCGTCCCGCGCGGCCGCGCGCTGCGTGTCGTCAGCCTGCGAAAAGCCAACAACCGAGAGATGATTCGATATGAAGAAGGCGGTTAAATTCATACGCAACACGCCCGAGGAAGAAGCGGCGATCGCGCGCGGCATCGCCGCCGATCCGGACGCCCATGAACTCAGCGACGAAGAAATCGATGCGATGGAGCCATTCGTCGAGGTCGTCGCGAAAAAATTCGGGCGCCCGAAGCTCGAGCACCCGAAGGAACAGGTCAGCATCCGCTACGACGCCGACATCCTCGCCGCGTTTCGGGCGGACGGCCCCGGCTGGCAGACGCGCATGAACGACGCGCTGCGCGACTGGCTGAAGAAGCGCCGCGGGTAAACGTCACCGCCCTTTCAGGATGTCGGAGCGCGAAGTCGTATAGACGAGCCCGTCCGGGCCGAAATGGACGTTGAAGAACGCATCGGTGTTGACGCCGTCCTCGAGCCAGCGCCAGCTCCAGACCGTCTCGGGCTTCAGCGGGTATTGCGCGATGTCGCCAGGCTTGCCGAGCAGGCGTCGCACCTCGTCCTCGTTCATCCCCGGGCGCACTTTCGCGAAATTCTCGGCGGTCAGCACTTGCGTCGCGCCCGTGTAGCGCCCGTTCGCATCGAGGTCGACGAACCAGGTCTGGTTGCCCATCGGGCCGCGCGGATATTCGAGACGCTTCGAGCCGTCGGTGAACGTGCGCTCGGTCTCGGGCTTGCCCATCGTGCCGCGCACGTCGGCCTCGGTCGATTCGCCGACCTTCAGCCCCTTCAGCAGCAGCGGCGCGGGCTTGATCGCGTTGAAGAAGTCCCTGATACGTTGCACGTCGAGATGGCCTTGGTCGTCACAACCGGTTAGCGCCAGCGCAGCGGCCAGCATCGTCACGGAAAGCAGCCGGAAACGGAAAATCATCGGAAGAGTTGCGCGTGTAGGAAACACGCGGCAAGGATACCCGCGCGACGCCGAAAGCGCGAGACGGGCCGTGCGCCCCGTCCCGGATTCAATGCGTCGTTTCCGTTTCGGTCCGGGTTTCGGACGCCCGATTCGCCGGCGGCGCGGTGCGCGGCACGGCCGGCTGCGCGCCCAGACGGCGGCGCGTGCGCAGCAGCTCGACGAGCTGCCACGAGCCGAGCGCGAGGCAACCGAACAGCACCTCGCGGCCGCGCTTGACCACCGCGAGCGACAGCGCCGTCTCGCGGTCGACGCCGAACATCTGCGCGAGCAGCACGACGGTCGCTTCCTGCACGCCGAGCCCGCCCGGCACCATGAATGCCGCATGCCGCACCGCCTGCGTCATCGCCTCGATCGCGATCGCGCCGCCGATCGACACCGGGTGGCCGAGCAGCGCGAGCGCCCAGTAGATCTCGAGCGCGCCGAGCACGTAGCCGGCCAGTTGCCAGAAGAAGGCGCTGAACAGCAGGCCCGTGCGCGACATCAGCGAATCGATGTCGGCGTCGAGCCGACGGCCGTCGACGCCCTGCAGCAGCCGGTGCGAATCGCCGAGCAGGCGGCCCGCGAAACGCTCGATCGCATGGAAGATGCCGCCGCGCCGCATCAGCACCACGCCGAGCACCGGCAACGGCAGCGTCAGCAACAGCGCGAGGCCGATCGTGCCGCCGCCCATGTTGTCGGTCGCCGCGAGCAGCAGCACGAGGCCGAGCGCCGCGAACGCATACTGCACGACGATCGTCACGAGCACCTCGACGATCACCGACGCAGTCACACGGCTCGCGTCGGGCACCTGCCAGCGCGCGAGCCGGATGCCGACGATCTCGCCGCCGATCCCGACCACGGGCAGCAGCCGGTTCACGGCCTCGCGCACGGTCGCGATCCACCACAGGAACGGCAGCGAGCTGCGCCGGTCGAGCAACAGGTGCCACGCGTACGCATCGAGCAGCAGCGGCAGCGCGTGGAACGGCACCAGCCACAGCAGCGCGTAGCCGGCGCGCGCGAGCATCTGCGACACGTCGCCGACGCCTTCGTGCAGCCCCAGCGCGAGCAGGATGCCGACGCCGATCGGCCAGCCGAGCCACTTGATCCACTTGCTCATGACGGCTGGGCTCCCGGCGCCCGCGACGCGTGCGCGCCGCGCCGTGCCGCGGGCTCGCCGAACACGGCGGCGAAGCCGCCGGTCGCGACGCCCGCCGCCTTCAGCGCGGCCGCGACGCGCGGCGACAGCAGCGCATCCAGTTCGTCGACCGGACGGTAGCCGGCCATCGTCGGCGTGATCGGGCCGTCGCCGGCTTCGGCCGGATGGCAGTAGATCTCGCCGACACCCGGCGGCAGCTTCGCGAGCGCGTCGAGCAGCACGGCCTCGTCCATCGCGCCCGTCCGCTCGATGCCGACCACGTAGTCGTTATGCGCGAGCCCGGCCCGGTTCAGCCGCGCGCGCACCAGCGCGATCCACGGCTTGAGCCACGCGGGCGCGCCGGTTTCGTACGGCAGCCGCACCGCGCGCAGCCCGTAGTCGCGGCCGATCTCGACGATCATCGACAGCACGGTCGGATGCAGGTGGAAATGCTTGTGCGCGTTCACGTGGTCGAGCGGCAGGCCGCTCGCCGCGAACGCATCGAACTGCGCACGGATTTCGCGGCGCAGTTGCGCGCGAACGTGCGGCAGGAAGAAAAAGCGACAGCCGTCCTTCGCCATCGCGTCGCCGAATCGCCCGTCGGGGCCGACGAGTGCGGGAATGTCATGCGCGGGAAGCGTGGCCGGCCCGTCCGCGAGCACCAGATGCAGGCCGACCGCGAGCGACGGCAGCCGCCGCGCGCGTTCGATCGCATCCTGCGCCGCGGGCGCACCGACCATCAGGCTGGCGGCGTTCAACACGCCGTCGCGATGCGCGCGCTCGACCGCCGCGTTGACGCGCGGATGCAGCCCGAAGTCGTCCGCGGTGAAAATCAGCGCCTGCGCCGCCCGCTGCGTCGCCACGGATCAGGCCTCGTGCGCGCGCAGGAAGCGGAAGAACTCGACGCCTTCGCGCAGGCGACGCTTCATCATGTCCCAGCTCGTCAGCATCTCGCGCACGATCTCCCAGATCTTCGACGGACGGAAGTAGAACTGGCGATAGAACTGCTCGAGATGGTGATAGATCTCGTCGCGCGACAGGTGCGGATAGCCGATCGCGGCGAGCTGCACGCCCTCCTTGCTCACCAGGTTGATGGTCTTGTTCTCTTCCATCCAGCCGTTTTCCACGGCCTGCTTGTAGAGCGTCGTGCCCGGATACGGCGCGGCGAGCGAGACCTGGATCGTGTGCGGGTTGATTTCCTTCGCGTACTCGATCGTCTTCTTGATGGTCTCCTGCGTCTCGCCCGGCAGGCCGAGGATGAAGGTGCCGTGGATCTTGATGCCGAGCTTCTTGCAGTCCGCGCTAAAGCGGCGCGCGAAATCGGTGCGCACGCCCTTCTTGATGTTCACGAGGATCTGGTCGTCGCCCGATTCGAAGCCGACCAGCAGCAGGCGCAGGCCGTTCTCCTTCATCACCTTCAGCGACTTGTACGGCACGTTCGCCTTCGCGTTGCACGACCAGGTCATGCCGAGCTTGCCCAGACCGATCGCGATCGCTTCGGCGCGCGGCAGGTCGTCGGTGAAGGTGTCGTCGTCGAACATCAGTTCCTTCACTTCCGGCATGTTGTCGCGGATCCACTTCGCTTCCGCGAGCACGTTCTCGACCGAGCGCGTGCGGTAGCGATGGCCGCTGACCGTCTGCGGCCACAGGCAGAACGTGCAGCGGGACTTGCAGCCGCGGCCCGTGTAGATCGACACGTACGGATAGTTCAGATAGCCGATGAAATAGTTGTCGATCTTCAGGTCGCGCTTGTAGACGGGCGCGACGAACGGCAGCTCGTCCATGTTCTCGAGGATCGGACGCGCTTCGTTGTGCTCGATCGAACCGTCCTTCGCGCGCCAGCTCAAGCCCTTGATCTCGGGGAACGGCTTGCCTTCGGCGAGTTCCTTGCAGGTGTAGTCGAACTCCTCGCGGCACACGAAGTCGATGGCGTCGCTCGCCGTGAGCGAGTTGTGCGGATCGACCATCACCTTCGCGCCGACCATGCCGACCAGCATCGACGGCTTCATCTTCTTCAGATCCTGCGCGAACATCGCGTCGGTCGGGAACGACGGCGTGCTCGTGTGGATGATCACGAGATCGTAGTCGTTGGCGATCTTCAGCGTCTCCTCGACCGACAGGCCGTCGGCCGGCGCGTCGACGACGCGGCTGCCCGGCACGAGCGCGGCCGGCTGCGCGAGCCAGGTCGGATACCAGAAGGAACGGATTTCGCGCTTCGCCTGATAGCGCGAGCCGGCTCCGCCGTCGAAGCCGTCATACGAAGGGGCCTGCAAGAACAGCGTTTTCATGAATGCTCCGGTAGCCTGCATAGTTCGTTTCGTTACAACGATTCAGTCAAAAAACCGCGGGCCGCCATGCCGGCGCCCGCCTCTCCGTCATGTCGCGCCGCGCGGCTTCACCGTGCGACGCGTCTCGGCCCGCGGGCCGGTTCGATCGACAGCCCTAGCGGCCGTCCACTGCTTCCACGGCCGCCGTCGCGCGCTCGCCGCCGACGACCGTCATCCTTGCGCCACGCCACACGACCTGCGTGCCGAACGCGGCCGCGAGCCACTCGAGCGCGAGCAGCGTGTCGCGCACCGCGACGAGCGGCAGGTCGCGCCAGAACGCGCGCCAGCCGTCCTCGCCGCGCGCATGCAGCACGAGCCGCCCGAATGCGCCGACCGCAGCCGCTCCGCCCGCCAGCCAGCCGGCGAAGGTGCCGTCGAGGCGCAATGCGAGCGCCGCGCCGATCGCGAGCCATGGCACGGTAAACGTAATGAACAGGAACGCGAAGCCGGCCGGGTTCAGCGAACGAATCGTGCGCAGCCAGCGCGTCTCGCGGTGCCATAGCGGCCCGAACGACGGTTCGATCACGTCGGTCGCGACCTCGACCTCCGACAGCACGGTGCGCCGCCCGAGGCGGCGCGGCAGCTCGGCCAGCCAGAAATCGTCGGCCAGCTCGTCCTTCAGCGCGAAGAGACCGCCGATCCGGTCGAGCGTGTCGCGCGTGAGCGCGAGCGTCGCGCCGAAGCCGAAACGGCTCGAGCGGCCGAGGTGCGTGATCCGCACCGACGGCGCGAACCAGGCGTCGACGAACTGCGCGCCGATCCGCGTCCAGAAGCCGCCGACGCTGCGCGCATGATACAGGCACGTGACGACCCCGACCGACGCGTCGGCGAGCGGCGCCGTCACGCGCTCCAGATAGTCGGGCTGCACCGCGATGTCGCTGTCCGCGATCACGATGCGACCGTATTTCGCGCGCTCGGCGAGATTGATCAGGTTGCTGACCTTCAGGTTCTTGCCATGCACGCGCGTGTCGATCACGAGCGTGATGTCGCACTCCGGATGATCGGCGCGCAGGCGCTCGACGATGGCGATCGCCGGATCGGCGGACGATGCGACGCCGAACAGCACCTCATAGCGCGGATGGCGCTGCACGCAGAAAGTCGCGAGGTTTTCGTACAGGTGCGGCTCGGCGCCGCACAGCGGCTTGAGCACGCTGACCGGCTCGAAGCCGTCGCGCACCGCCGTGCGCGGCGTGCGCGGCCGCGGCGCGAAGGCCGCGACGAGCGCATAACCGGCCGCGGCCAGCGTGAACGCGATCAGGAGCCAGTCGAGCAGCGTGACGGTGGGCGTCATGCGCGACGCCTCCCGGCGGCCTGGGCGCCATGGCAAACGCTTGAGCACGATTGAGCGTGATGCGGTTTTCCGACAACGACGAACGCGGGCACGACCCGACTCCTTGTTCCAGCAGCGTCTGTAAGGGGGAGGCACGACCCGTTGTTCGGGTTCGGCCATGCCCGGCTTCGCGTGGCGTATCCCCGCGCAGCGCCAGGACGGCATGCGGGAAGACTCGAATGGCTCCATGGGCACAACATGGGCAGGCGCCGGATTTTAGCAGTCCGCGCCCCCCCGCGCTCGGCGCTACGAGAAACGGACTAGTGCAATTCCGGCAAAGCTGAGCGGTCGACGAACCCGATCGGCCCGGCCACGTTCACATTAGCGTAAGCACTTTGCAGGCGTATTGCAGTCTTGAAAATCAAACGTTTCGTGCAAATTTGTATGTCGATGCGGTATCACTTCCAATCGCCGTAAAATTTGGTAATTAATCGACGATTAGATTGATTTTTGCAACGATCGTCGCAAGCAACCCTGCGCCCCTGTAAGGCGCATGGGTATCCGCGCGCCGCCAGCACGTTCCGGAACCCTTTGGCAAAATCCTTGGCGTTTGTTGCGTAATCGCATCACCACGCCACCCCGTTTCGAAGGTCCCCCGATGACACCCTTTTCCGTACTCGATCTCGCCCCCATTCCGGCCGGCGCCGACGCCTCGCAAGCGTTCCGTAACACCGTCGACCTCGCGCAGCACGCAGAGCGCTGGGGCTACCGGCGCTACTGGCTGGCCGAGCATCACAACATGCCGGGGATCGCGAGTGCGGCCACCGCCGTCGTGATCGGCCACGTCGCGGGCGCCACACAGACGATCCGGGTCGGTTCGGGCGGCATCATGCTGCCGAACCACGCGCCGCTCGTGATCGCCGAGCAGTTCGGCACGCTCGCGTCGCTGTATCCGGGGCGCATCGATCTCGGCCTCGGCCGCGCGCCGGGCACCGACCAGACCACGTCGCGCGCGCTGCGCCGCGACCTGATCGGCAGCGCGGACTCGTTTCCGGATGACGTCGCGGAGTTGCAGCGCTACTTCGCGGAGCCGGTACCCGGTCAACGCGTGCGGGCAGTGCCGGGCGCCGGGCTCGACGTTCCGGTGTGGCTGCTCGGTTCGAGCCTGTTCAGCGCGCAGCTCGCGGCGATGCTCGGGCTGCCGTTCGCGTTCGCGTCGCATTTCGCGCCGGATTATTTGATGCGGGCGCTCGAGATCTATCGCGCGCAGTACCGGCCGTCGGCCGCATGGCCGAAGCCGCATGCGATGGTCGGCGTCAACGTGTTCGCGGCCGACACCGACGACGAGGCGCGGCGCCTGTTCACGTCGCTGCAGCAGCAGTTCATCAACCTGCGGCGCGGCACGCCGGGCAAGCTGCCGCCGCCCGTCGACGTGCTCGAGGCGAACGAACTCGAACTCGCGACCGTCGCGCATTCGCTGTCGTTCGCGGCAGTCGGTTCGCGCGACACGGTGCGCGACAAGCTGCGCGACCGTATCGCGCAGACGGGCGCCGACGAGCTGATCGTCACCGCGCAGATCTACGATCATGCCGCGCGGCTGCGCTCGTTCGAGCTGACCGCCCAGATCCGCGACGAGCTCGCGAACGAGGCAAGCTGACGGCACGACCGCGCGCGGCCGGCCGCCTGCCCCGCATCACTGCGGGTGCACGGCCTCCAGCCCGTCGAGCAGCGCCTTGTGGAACGCGTCCGGGTCCTGGATCTGCGGCGCGTGTCCGAGCGCCGGGAATTCGACGAGCTGCGCGCCGGGAATCGCGGCCTGCGTGCGCTTCGCGAGCTCCGGATAGCGGCCGAGCTTCGCGTGCACGTCGGGCGGCGCGACGTCCTTGCCGATCGCGGTCGTATCCTTGTCGCCGATCATCAACAGCGTCGGCACGCGGATCGCGCCGAGTTCGTAGACCACCGGCTGCGTGAGAATCATGTCGTAGATCAGCGCGGAGTTCCACGCGACCGCGTCGCGGCCGGCGCCGCGATACATCCCGGCGAGCATCTGCACCCAGCGCTCGTACGACGGCGACCACTTGCCCGCGTAGTACGTGCCCTGCTCGTAGCGGCGGATCCCGTCGGCCGTGGTCTTCTGTTCGCGCGCATACCAGTAGTCGACCGACAGCGGCGGCACGCCGAGCGCTTTCCAGTCCTCGAGGCCGATCGGGTTCACGAGCACGAGCTGCTCGGTCGCCTTCGGATACATCAGCGCGTAGCGGATCGCGAGCATCCCGCCCGTCGAGTGGCCCATGATCGTCGCCGACTTCACGCCGACCGATTCGAGCAGCGCGTGCGTGTTGCGCGCGAGTTGCTGGAAGCTGTACTGGTAGCGCTCGGGCTTCGACGACTTGCAGAAGCCGATCTGGTCCGGCGCGATCACGCGGTAGCCTGCGCGGCTCAGCACGCCGATCGTGTCCTCCCAGGTCGCCGCGCAGAAATTCTTCCCGTGCAGCAGCACGACGGTGCGGCCGTTCGGGTGCGCAGGCTGCACGTCGAGGTACGCCATCTCGAGGGTTTCGCGCTGCGACACGAACGCGTATTCGTGCACGGGCGCCGGATACGCGAACCCTTCGAGGCGCGGGCCGTACACGGGCCCGTCGTTGGCGGCGGGTGTCGCGGCGACGGTCGCAACGGGTATCGCGCACGCGGCGGCGGCGCTCGCGCCGAGCACGGCGGCGCGCGCGACGGACAACATCTTGCAAATCGAAAGCATGGCGATCACGGTGATTGGAGACGCGCGCGGGCAGTCGGGCTGCACCCGTGCTGCATCGCGCCCCGCGATTTTACGCGGTCGCATGACGACGACGCGCAACACTCCGGGGCCGCGCGACTTCCGTGCGTACGACGAACTCGGGTATCGTGTGACGTGACCCTGAAACGCGTGCAGGCGAATTCCCATGAAAAACGTCCTCAGCATTCAGTCGCACGTCATCTACGGCCATGCCGGCAACAGTGCGGCCGTGTTCCCGATGCAGCGTCTCGGCATCAACGTCTGGCCGCTCAACACCGTCCAGTTGTCGAATCACATGCAGTACGGCCACTGGGCCGGCAGCGCGATCGATGCCGCGAAGATGGAACAGCTCGTCGACGGCGTCGCCGCCATCGGCGCGCTCAAGCGTTGCGACGCGGTGCTGTCCGGCTTTCTCGGCTCGCCGCCGCAGGCGCGCGCGGCGGCCGAGATCGTGCGCTCGGTGAAGGCGATGAATCCGAACGCATGGTACTTCTGCGATCCGGCGATGGGCCAGACGGGCGGCATCCGGCCCGAGCCCGGCGTCGAGGAATTCATCGTCCAGGAGATGCCCGCGCTCGCGGACGGCATGTCGCCGAACCACACCGAGCTGCAGAAGCTCGCCGGGCGGCGCATCGAGACCGTCGCCGAAGCCGTCGACGCCTGCCGCGCGCTGATCCGCCGCGGCCCGAAGATCATCCTCGTCAAGCACCTGCACGACCGCAACAGCCCGGCCGACCGTTTCAACATGCTCGCCGTCACCGAAACCGGAGCGTGGATCGGCCAGCGGCCGCTGTATGCGTTTCCGCGCCATCCGGTCGGCGTCGGCGACCTGACCAGCGCGATCTTCGTCGCGTGCCGGCTGCGCGGCGACTCGGTGCGCGCCGCGTTCGAGCACACGCTCGCGGCCGTGCATGCGGTCGTGAAGGCCACCTACGACGCCCGCCGCTACGAGCTCGAACTCGTCGCCGCGCAGGACGAAATCGCGCGGCCGAGCGAATGGTTCGGCGCGTGGGTGACCGACGCCTGACGCATGCGCATCGCGATCGTCGCCGCTGCCGCCCCTCTGCACCCTCTGCACCTTTGCCGCTCTCTACCGCCCTCCGCCGTCCCTCTGCCGTCCCTCTGCCGCCCCCGCACCCGTCCCGCCGCTCCCCACTCCTCCGGCGTGCCACGCGCCGCCCGCCTCGACCGTCGCCGCTTCCTCGCGGTTCGTACGGCGGCGTGCCGCCGCCCGCTATCCGATCCGCGCGTGCAAACGTTTCCGGACTTCACATGAATGACACCGATTCCTCGCTATGCTCGCGGCGGCACGAACCGGCGCAGCCGCATCCTGCGACCCGGCGCGCGCCGTTCCCGCAGGTCCCGCCAATCGGCTCCCCCTTTTCCGCACGATAACGACCATGACCCGATCGAACCGTCGTGACTTCCTGCGTGTCGCCGCCGGCACTGCCGGCGCCGCCGCGCTGAACCTGTTCCCGCCCGTGATCCGAGATGCGCTCGCGATTCCCGCGAACCGCCGCACCGGCACGATCCGCGATATCGAACACATCGTGATCCTGATGCAGGAGAACCGTTCGTTCGACCACTACTTCGGCACGATGCGCGGTGTCCGCGGCTTCGGCGACCCGCGCCCGCTGCGCCTCGCGAACGGCAAATCGGTGTTTCACCAGCCGGTCGGCCCGGCCGAACTGCTGCCGTTCCACCCGGGCGCCGACAAGCTCGGCCTGCAGTTCCTGCAGGACCTGCCGCACGGCTGGCAGGACATGCACGCCGCCTGGAACAAGGGCCGCTACGACCAGTGGGTGCCGAACAAGGGCACCACGACGATGGCGTACCTGAAGCGCGACGACATCCCGTTCCACTACCAGCTCGCCGACGCGTTCACGATCTGCGACGCGTACCACTGCGCGATCCCGAGCTCGACCGACCCGAACCGCTACTACATGTGGACCGGTTACGTCGGCAACGACGGCACGGGCGGTGGCCCGGTGCTCGGCAACGACGAAAAGGGCTACGGCTGGACGACCTATCCGGAAGTGCTCGAACAGGCCGGCGTGTCGTGGAAGATCTACCAGGACGTCGGCACCGGGCTCGACGCGAACGGCTCGTGGGGCTGGACGCAAAACCCGTACATCGGCAACTACGGCGACAACTCGCTGCTCTACTTCAACCAGTACCGCACCGCGCTGCCCGGCACGCCGCTGTACGACAAGGCGCGCACCGGCACCAACGTCAGCGCCGGCGGCACGCTGTTCGACGTGCTGCAGCAGGACGTGAAGAACGGCACGCTGCCGCAGGTGTCGTGGATCTGCGCGCCGGAAGCATATTCCGAGCATCCGAACTGGCCCGCCAACTACGGCGCGTGGTACATCGAGCAGGTGCTGAAAGTGCTCGTGTCGAATCCCGACGTGTGGAGCAAGACCGCGCTCTTCATCACGTACGACGAAAACGACGGCTTCTTCGATCACGTGCCGCCGCCGTTCGCGCCGCAGTCGCGCGACAACGGGCTGTCGACGGTCGCGACGACCAACGAGGTATACGCCGGCGACGCATCGCACATGGCCGGCCCGTACGGCCTGGGGCCGCGCGTGCCGATGCTGGTCGTGTCGCCGTGGACCAAGGGCGGCTGGGTCTGCTCGCAGACCTTCGATCACACGTCGCTGCTGCAATTCATCGAGGCGCGGTTCGGCGCGCAGTATCCGGTCACGGCCGCCAACGTGTCGCCGTGGCGTCGCGCGGTGTGCGGCGACCTGACGTCGGCGTTCGACTTCGCGACCGCGGACGCCGCCTGGCCGACGCTGCCCGACACGAGCGGCTACGCGCCGCCCGACCGCGCGCGCCATCCCGACTACATCCCGGTGCCGCCGGTGCTGCAGAAGCTGCCGAAACAGGAGGCCGGGCTGCGTCCGGCGCGTGCGCTGCCGTACGAGCTGTTCGTGCACGGCCGCGTCGAAGCCGCGAACGGCCAGTTCCGGCTGACCTTCGCGAACACGGGCCGGGCAGGCGCGGCGTTCCAGGTCCAGTCGCGCAATCGCGTCGACGGCCCGTGGGCGTACACGGTCGAAGCCGGCAAGCGCGTCGCCGACACGTGGAGCGCCGCCGCGTCGCTCGGCCTGTACGACCTCGACGTGTACGGCCCGAACGGCTTCTACTGCCATTTCCGCGGCCCGTTCGCGACCGGTGTCGGCAGCGCGAACGTGAACCCCGAGGTGATCTACGGCTACGACGTCGCGAACGGCAACATCACGCTGCGCCTGATGAACCGCGGCCACAAGGCCGTGCGGCTCAAGGTCACGAACGCGTACGGCCACGGTCAAGCGCGCACGTTCGACCTCGCGCCGGGCGCGCACGTCGACGATTACTGGGACCTGCGCGGCAGCCACGGCTGGTACGACCTGACCGTCAGCGACGGCCGGCTGCTCGGCTTCCTGCGCCGCTTCGCGGGTCACGTCGAAACGGGCCGCCCAAGCACCAGCGACCCGCTGATCCGCACGACCGCGTCGCACGACGACGCCGAAGCCGCATCGGACGCCTTGTCCGACTGACGTCGACCCAACGCGGCGCGGCCCCGGCGGGCCGCGCCGCTGCGTTGCCCCGCTCCGCCCCCTTCCTCCCCCGGCCATTCCGTTCGCGACGGGAAATTCCCGATACCGGCCGCCCGCGCACGCGCGGAAGCTATGCGCAAATCCGCATCGAATGCGCGACAAATTTCCAAGACCCGTGCATATCGGCGACCTATATATCGAGGCAATCGGGGCTCTTCGCGGAGCCTGACGGGAGATGTTTCCGAGAATCACGATGCCGACCTCCCCGCCCGATTCCGAGAAGCGGTCGAACCGCCCGCCCGTCGCACGCGCCGGCCCGCCGAACGCGTGCGGTACCTACTCGCAGGTGTCGAACAAGAGGAACAACATGAAATTCCGTCATTCCCTGCTGTCGGTGTCGATTGCATCCGCGCTTGCCCTCCTCTCGCAACAGGCCGCCCAGGCCGCCGACGCAACCGACGTGAAAGTCGGCTTCGCCGCGCCGCTCACGGGCGTGAATGCCGGCTACGGCAAGGATCTGCAAAACGGCGTACAACTCGCGCTCGACGATGCGGTCGCGCAGAAGGTGCAGATCGCCGGCAAGCCTGCCCGTTTCAATCTCGTCGTGCAGGACGACCAGGCCGACCCGCGCATCGGCGTGCAGGCCGCGCAGGCGCTGGTCGACCAGAACGTGTCGGTCGTGGTCGGTCACTTCAACTCGGGGACGACGATCCCGGCATCGGTGGTCTACGACAAGGCCGGCATTCCGGTGATCGACCCGGCCGCGACCAATCCGACGCTCACGTCGCGCGGGCTCGCGAACATGTTCATGGTGATCGCGACCGACGGCCAGAATGCCGGCAACGCGGGCAAGTACGCGGTCGACGTGACGAAGGCGAAGCGCATCGCGATCATCGACGACCGCACGGCGTTCGGCCAGGGCGAGGCCGACGAATTCGAGAAGGCGGTGAAAGCCGCCGGCGGCAACCTCATCGGGCGCGAGTTCACCAGCAACCAGGCGGTCGATTTCCGCGCGCAGATCACGAGCCTGAAGGCCAAGAATCCCGACCTGATCTTCTTCGGCGGCCTCGACTCGCTCGCCGCGAACTTCATCAAGCAGATGCGGCAGCTCGGGCTGAACGCGCAGTTCGTCGGCGGCGGCGGCGTGAAGGACAACGAGTTCATCAAGATCGCGGGGCCGGCCGCCGAAGGCGCGATGGCGTGGGAATACGGCCGGCCGCTCGACGAGCTGCCGCAGGGGAAGGATTTCGAGGCACGCTTCAAGAAGCGCTTCGGCGTCGACGTGCTGTCGTACGCGCAGTTCGGCTACGACGCCGCATGGGCGGCGATCAAGGCGATGCAGGCGGCCGGTTCGACCGACCCGAAGGCCTATCGCCCGGCGCTCAAGAAAATCGACTTCGAAGGCGTGACCGGCCGTATCTCGTTCTCGAACGACGGCTCGCTGAAGAGCGGGATGTCGACGCTGTACCAGGTGAAGAACGGCGCGTGGAAGACGATCGTGACGAAGGGGGGCTGAGCGGCGAGGGAGGCGGCCGGCGGCGGAAACGCCGCGTGGCCGCCGAGATCGAGGCGGTCATGCCGACCTTGTATGACGACTGATGTTGATGCCATGCGGCGGGACACGCAGCCATGCGAGTCCCGCGAGACTTGACGGTCAACCTGCCTCGGCCTCGGCTGCCTCGTGCGCGCGACGCAGCCGCTCGCGGCTGTTCGTGAGGTGCGTGCGCATCGCGGCGCGGGCGGCTTCCGGGTCGTGGCGCGCGATCGCCTCGTAGATGTCCTCGTGCTCGTGGTTCAGCCGGCCGACGTAGCGCTCGAGGTCGTCGCCGGCAAAGCGCGCCGAATTCACGCGCGTGCGCGGGATGATCGACGTGCCGAGCTGCGTCATGATGTCGACGAAATAGCGGTTGCCGGTGGATTGGGCGATCTGCAGGTGGAACTGGAAATCGAGCTGCGCGGTGTCGCGGCCGCTGCCCGCGCCCGTCGCGATCGCGTCGAGTGCGCGCCGCAGTGCGGCGAGGTCGGTATCGTTCGCACGCTGCGCGGCGAGGCTCGCGCACTCGCTTTCGAGGCTGATGCGCAACTCCAGCACCGCGAGCACGTCGCGCAGCGTCGTGATCGTCGCGGGATCGATGCCGAGCGTCTGGCGGCGCGACGGCTCCAGCACGAAGCTGCCGATGCCGTGGCGCGTCTCGACGAGGCCGCTCGCCTGCATCCGCGAGATCGCCTCGCGCACGACCGTGCGGCTCACGCCCTGTGCCGCCATGACTTCGGTTTCGGTCGGCAGCTTGTCGCCGGGACGCAGCGTGCCGTTTTCGATCTGCGCGGTCAGCGCGTCGACGACATCTTGTGCGAGGCTGCGTGCGCGACGGCGCGGCGCTGCGGGAAGCGTAGGCACGGACATGTGGCCGGTTCCTTTTTGAATGATCGTAATGTGAGCCGAGGGTTTACGCGGGGTTTGAGCGAAAGCCGATGATTCATTATACTGCGTCACAAGTCATCCGACGACTGATGATCGGCGCATGGATCTCCTGTCGACTCAAATCGGCTGTTCAGCACATCTGGTCCCATGCGCGACGATCGACCCGCGTTCGCGTTCTGCGCTCCGCTGGCCCGGCTGTCGCTCCCACCCCGTTTCGGGTTGCGTCGGCATGCGGGCTTGCGCGCCGCGCACGTCGGTTGTCGAATGATCGCACCTCCCGCCGCGCGCGGCAAAGCTTTTGCCGCACGGCATCGCCCACTCTTTCGCCATCGCCGCCCATGAACGCCGTCACTGCCTCGCCCTCCCACGACACGCCGCGCATCGTCGACCTGCAAGCGATTCCGGTCGCCGGCCACGACAGCATGCTGCTCAACCTGAGCGGCGCGCATGGCCCGTTCTTCACCCGCAACCTCGTGATCCTGAAGGACAGCGCGGGCCGCACGGGCGTCGGCGAAGTGCCCGGTGGCGAAAGCATCCGCCGTACGCTCGACGACGCGCGCGCACTGGTCGTCGGCCAGCCGGTCGGCAACCATCAAGCGGTGCTCAACGACGTGCGGCGCACCTTCGCCGACCGCGACGCGAGCGGCCGCGGACTGCAGACCTTCGACCTGCGCACGACGATCCACGCGGTCACCGCGCTCGAAGCCGCACTGCTCGACCTGCTCGGCCAGCATCTGGGCGTGCCGGTCGCCGCGCTGCTCGGCGAGGGCCAGCAGCGCGAGCGCGTCGAAATGCTCGGCTACCTGTTCTACATCGGCGATCGCACGAAGACGGCACTGCCCTACCGCGACGGCCGCGGCGCGACCGACGACTGGACGCGCGTGCGCGACGAAGCCGCGCTGACGCCCGAAGCCGTCGTGCGGCTCGCCGAAGCCGCGCATGCGCGCTACGGCTTCAACGACTTCAAGCTGAAGGGTGGCGTATTCGAGGGGGCACGCGAGATCGAAGCCGTGACGGCGCTCGCCGAGCGCTTCCCCGACGCGCGCGTGACGCTCGATCCGAACGGCGCATGGTCGCTCGACGAGGCCGTGCGGCTGTGCCGCGACCAGCATCACGTGCTCGCGTATGCGGAAGATCCTTGCGGCGCGGAGAACGGTTACTCGGGTCGCGAGGTGATGGCCGAATTCCGCCGCGCGACGGGGCTGCCGACGGCGACCAACATGATCGCGACCGACTGGCGGCAGATGGGCCATGCGGTACAGTTGCACGCCGTCGACATCCCGCTCGCCGATCCGCACTTCTGGACGATGCAGGGGTCGGTGCGGGTCGCGCAGATGTGCCGCGACTGGGGCCTCACGTGGGGTTCGCATTCGAACAACCACTTCGACGTGTCGCTCGCGATGTTCACGCACGTCGCGGCCGCGGCGCCGGGCCAGGTCACCGCGATCGATACGCACTGGATCTGGCAGGACGGCGAACGGCTGACGCGCGAGCCGCTGAAGATCGAGAACGGGCTGGTGGAAGTGCCGAAGCGGCCGGGGCTCGGCATCGACGTCGACATGGACGCGGTCGCACGCGCACACGAGCTGTACAAGCAGCACGGCCTCGGCGCCCGCGACGACGCGGCGGCGATGCAGTATCTGATCCCGGGCTGGACGTTCGACAACAAGCGCCCCTGCCTCGTGCGCTGAGCATGGGGCAAGCCGGGCGGCGGAACCGCCCGGTCGGACGGGATCGGCAGGCACGACGCCGTGCGTGGCCTGTCCGGCTGGCGTCGGGCTCGAAACGCCTCGCGAGTGGGACGAGATCCGGATGGCTGCCGCCGTGCCGGACAGGCGGGGCCGCGCCTAGCCGGTCAGTCCTAGCCGGGGTGTCCGGCCGGACGCCCCTAACCGGGCGTCCCTAACCGGGCGTCCCTATCCCCCGCGCCATCCCCGACGCGGCGAAGACGATGACGATCACCAGCACCGCCTGCCAGTGGCCGATCCGCACATAAGTGCGCGCACGGCCGATATCGGGCATCTGCTGCCGCCGCGCGGCGACACGCCAGCGGATCAGCCCCAGCATCGGCGCGATCTCGAGCAGCAGGATCAGTGCGAGCGCGGTCATCTTCAGGTGAAAGAACGGTTCGTGCAGGTAGTACGCGGTCCCTTTCTCGAAACCGCCGAACGCTCGTACAAGCCCCGTCGCGATCAGCACGAGCGCGGACAGCCCCCAGACCGCATCGGCCTTGAACACGCCGGGCAAATCGGCCGCCTGCGACGAAGCGACGAGCCGGCGCAACGCGCGGTTGCGCCCCGCGATCGCGGCGAACGCGACGCCGAACGCACTCAGGTGAATGGCGGCCAGCAACCAATGGACGATCATCGCGCCTCCTTGTCGCCCGCACCCGGTGCGCGGGCCCTGTCAGACGATCTGCTTGAGCGCCGCGTCGAGCGCGAGCACCGCGACGCGGTCGCCTTCGGTCGCGAGCGGCGTGCGCATCACGGTCTGCCGGTTGTGACCGACAGCCGCCGGCGAATCCCACAGCAGCTCGACCTTCGGTCGATTGAACAGGCTGCCGCGGCGTGGCGGCACGACCGCCGGCTGCGCGCCCTGCTCGCCCGCGGCGGGCGCCGCGTGGCCGGGCCAGCGCACCGACAGTTCGCGCGCGTCGTACTGGCCGACCTTGCGACTTTCCATCCAGACGATCGCGGTACGCGTCAGCACGTCGAGCGAAATCGCATACCGGCCAACCGCGAAGCGGCGCGCGGCCACGTTGGTCCGCCACAGCGGCCGCGGCCGGCAGATCCATACGATCGCCGCGTACAGCGCCGGCGCGGCGACGAGCCAGCCGTTGGTCGCCGTCACCGCATGCAGCGCGCGGCGCCAGCCGGCCGCCCACGTGAATGCACCGATCGACCACACGGCGAACAGGAGACCGATCAGCGCGAACACGCGCAGCGCCTGGCGCAACCACTGCGGCAGCGGATGGAACGGCCGCTCGGCCCGTGCGGCGGCGCCCGGCAGCGCGAGCAGCAGGAAGATCAGGATGAGGTAGATGAATGCCCACGGCGACGACACCATCGCCGACAGCGACGAGCGATAGCCCATCTGGGACATCGAGAACAGCCAGCGCGCGAGCAGCACGAGACCGATCGCGCGCAACGCGAAGATCACGCCGGCGCCGGGTGCCGGCGCTGCGCGCGTGGTTTTCGTTCTCGCCAAGACTGCTCTCCTCTGGATATTCGTACCGGCCGGATTTCACGGCACGGCCATTATAGGGACATTACCGTCTGGACAGATGGCCGGATGGCGTGGCGGGCCGCTTCGGAGGCCGTTCGCGGCGCCGGGCGCGGCGAGAATACAACAGATCCGCGCCGCGGATGTGACAACGCCCCGCCGGCAAACCCGGACGGGGCGTCGTGAAGGCCGCGCGGCGGCGGCCCGCAATCAGCTCGCGTTGACTTCGCGGAGCACCGTGCGGCGCTTCTGGCGCAGCAGTTCCTCGTAGCCCTTCACGTAATTCTGCGCCATCACCTTCGACGAGAAACGGGCTTCGAACGCGGCGCGAACCTTCTCGCGCGGCAGCGTATCGAGGCGCTTGAGCGCGGCGACGGCCGACAGTTCGTCTTCGACGACGAAGCCCGACACGCCGTTGTCGATCACTTCCGGCACCGAGCCGCGCTTGAACGCGATCACCGGCGTGCCGCAGGCCATCGCCTCGATCATCACCAGGCCGAAGGGCTCCGGCCAGTCGATCGGGAACAGAAGCGCATGCGCGTTACCGAGGAATTCGGTCTTCTCGGCCTCGCTGATTTCGCCGATGTACTCGACGTGCGGCAGCGCGAACAGCGGCTTGATCTTCTCTTCGTAGTACGCGCGGTCGGCCTTGTCGAGCTTCGCGGCGATCTTGATCGGCAGGCCGGCCTGCTCGGCAATGCGGATCGCCGTGTCGACGCGCTTCTCCGGCGAGATACGGCCGAGGAACGCGAGGTAGCTCGGCTTCACGTTCGGGATCGGCGTCAGCAGGTTTTCCGGCAGGCCGTGGTAGACGGTCGACAGCCAGTTCGCCTGCGGCAGCGGGATGCGCTGGTTGTCGGAGATCGACACGACCGGCACGTCGCTGAATGCATTGAAGATCGGCTGCAGTTCCGGCAGGTCGAGACGGCCGTGCATCGTCGTCAGATGCGGGACCGGCTGGCGCGAGAACAGCGAGAACGGGTAGTAGTCGATGTGGCAGTGCAGGACATCGAACTCTTCCGCGCGGCGGCGCACCTGCTCGAGGAGCAGCATGTGCGGGGCCATCACGTCGCGGATCGTCGGGTCGAGGCGCAGCGCCTGCGGCCAGCACGCTTCGAGCTTCGCGGACGTTTGCGAATCGCCGCTCGCGAAGAGCGTGACGTCGTGCCCCATCTCGACAAGTGCTTCGGTGAGGTAGGACACCACTCGCTCGGTACCACCGTACAGTTTCGGGGGCACCGCTTCGTGCAACGGAGCGATTTGGGCGATTCGCATGCGTAACTCCTAAAAAATCGGCAAAAAACCAGGTATGGGTCGGCAACCTGCCGGCGGTCCGGGCTGGCTGCGCGTCGCCCGAACATCGGACGAATCGGCCTGCCGGGAGCGTCGAAACCCGCGCTGCTCAAGGAGCGTCGGCGACGCGACAGGCATAGAACGTTTGAAACGAAGACCCGTTGACAGGGGTTCGTAAAAAACCTGGAATCGAACCCGGAGCCGATTATCTAGGGTTAATCCCGATACGGCGCACGACATTTCAAACACTTTACTTTGTTACAAAGGCGCAACACTTTGCAACCCGCGGACTCGGGCGTCCGTTCTAGAGTGGAAGGCCGTTTTGGCGATC
Source organism: Burkholderia sp. MSMB1459WGS (assembly GCF_001534535.1). NCBI lineage: Bacteria > Pseudomonadati > Pseudomonadota > Betaproteobacteria > Burkholderiales > Burkholderiaceae > Burkholderia > Burkholderia sp. MSMB1459WGS. Next base: position 17,130 of record NZ_LPMU01000067.1, on the reverse strand, counting down.
CTTGTTAACCCGCAGCTGCCGGCAGCGCGATTCCGGCATACGACGCAGGACGGGATGCCGGATTTTATCTCAAAATCGAGCGCGAGCCCCTGGCCAAGGCAAGATTCGCGCAGCGCGACGCGCGGCGTTGTTTACAATGCCGGATTATTCAGTCCGGGCGAACGCCGGCCTGCGACCCAGCCGCCACGCTCACTCACCGAATCACCGCACGCATATTTTGGAATCTCTCACCCCCGCCCAGCGCAACGCCCACAACGCGAAGCTGTCGAGCTACGCGCATCGGCCGATCGCGTTCCTGTTCCGCTACATCCGCCTCCACCCCGTCGCGCACCTGGTCGTGCTCTGCAGCGTGTTGGCCGCCGTGGGCTGCGCGCTCGGCTCGCAATATGCGATCAAGCACCTGATCGACGTGCTGGCGACCGGACGCCATCACCCGGGCCCGCTGTGGAGTGCGTTCGCGCTGCTCGTCGGGCTGATCGCGGCCGACAACCTGCTGTGGCGCGTCGGCGGCTGGGTCGCCGCGCACACGTTCGTCGCGGTCACGGGCGACCTGCGGCGCGACCTGTTCCAGTACCTGATCGGCCATTCGCCGACGTATTACTCGGAGAAGCAGCCGGGCACGCTCGCCAGCCGCATCACGGCCACGTCGAACGCGGTCTACACGTCGGAGAACACGATGGCGTGGAACGTGCTGCCGCCGTGCATCGCGGTGATGGGCGCGATCCTGATGATCATCGTCGTCAATCCGCTGATGGCGGCCGGCCTGCTCGGCTGCTCGGCCGTGCTGTCCGTCATCCTGTTCAAGCTTGCCGGCCGCGGTTCCGCGCGCCACCATGCGTTCGCGGCGAAGGCTGCGGCGGTCGACGGCGAGCTCGTCGACGTGATCGGCAACATGGGCCTCGTGCGCGCGTTCGGGATGACGCTGCGCGAACAGAAGCGCTTCAGCGCGACGGTGAAGGCCGAGATGGATGCGCGCCAGCAGAGCCTGCTCTATCTCGAAAAGCTGCGCCTGCTGCACGCTGTGATCACCGCGATGCTGTCCGCCGGCCTGCTCGGCTGGGCGCTGTGGCTGTGGGATCAAGGCCGCGCGACGTCGGGCGACATCGTGCTCGTCAGCTCGCTCGGCTTCACGATCCTGCACGGCACGCGCGATCTCGCGGTCGCGCTCGTCGACGTCACCCAGCACGTCGCACGCCTGTCCGAAGCCGTGAAGACGCTGCTCGAACCGCACGGCATGCCGGACCGCTCGGACGCGCAGCCGCTGTCGGCCAAGGGCGGCCGCGTCGACTTCGAGCGCGTGACGTTCGCGTACCCGCACCGCCGCGCGATCCTCGACCACTTCGACCTTCATATCGAGCCGGGCCAGCGCGTCGGCCTGATCGGCAAGTCGGGCGCCGGCAAGTCGACCGTGCTCGCGCTGCTGCAGCGCTTCTACGACACGCAGGACGGCGCGGTGAAGGTCGACGGCCAGGACGTGAAGGGCATCACGCAGGACAGCCTGCGCCACGCGATCGCGCTGGTGCCGCAGGACATCTCGCTGCTGCACCGGACGATCTACGACAACATCGCGTACGGCCGCCCCGACGCGACCCGCGACGAAGTGCTCGCCGCCGCGCGCGACGCGCGCTGCGCGGAGTTCATCGAAGCGATGCCGGAAGGCTATGACACGATCGTCGGCGACCGCGGCGTGAAGCTGTCGGGCGGCCAGCGCCAGCGCATCGCGATCGCGCGCGCGATCCTGAAGGATGCGCCGATCCTGCTGCTCGACGAAGCGACGTCGGCGCTCGACAGCGCGTCCGAGGAAGCGATCCAGAGCGCGCTCGACCGCCTGATGGTGGGCCGCACGGTGATCGCGATCGCGCACCGCCTGTCGACGCTGCGCAACTTCGACCGCATCATCGTGATGAATAACGGCAAGGTGATCGACGACGGCCCGCCCGACGTGCTGCGCAGCCGCCCCGGCCTGTATCGCGACCTGCTCGCGAAGCAGCACGGCCGCCATCATGCGGCCCCCGACGGCAACACGCCGACCGGCGAACGCGTGGCCTGACGCGCCGGCATCGCGCAGACGAAAAAGCCGCCGTGCTTCCCGCACGGCGGCTTTTTCATTTGCGCCGACAGCAACGGATCGGATCAGACCTGCTGCAGATCGCGCAGGAAATTGTCCCGCCACACCGACACGTTGTTCTCGCGAAGCTGCGCGATCATGTCCGCATAGCGCGCACGCCGCTCGGCGAGCGGCATCGTCAGCGCCTGCGACAGCGCATCGGCCATTCCGTCGATATCGATCGGATTGACGATCAGCGCGCCCGTGAGCTCGCGCGCGGCGCCCGCGAAGCGCGACAGTACCAGCACGCCCGGATCATCCGGATTCTGTGCGGACACGTACTCCTTCGCCACGAGGTTCATCCCGTCGCGCAACGGCGTCACGAAACCCACGCGCGCGAGCCGGTACAGCGCGGCCAGCACCTGCCGGTCGTACTGACGGTGAATGTAGAGGATCGGCGCCCAGTCGAGCTCCGCGTAGCGCCCGTTGATACGTCCCGACTCCGCTTCAAGCTGCAGGCGGATGTCCTGGTACGCACGCAGGTCCGCACGCGTCGACGGCGCGATCTGCAGGAACGACACGCGGTTGCGGATCGACGCCTGGTGCTCGAGCAGCTTCTCGAACGCACGGAATCGTTCGACGAGCCCCTTCGAATAATCGAGCCGGTCGACGCTCATGATCAGTTGCCGCCCGCGCAGCGACGTCGCGAGCGTGCGCACCGCCTTGCCGTGCTCGCCCGCCTGCGCGAGCGACGCGATCTCGTCCGGGTACACGCCGATCGGATAGGCGGCCGCGCGCAGCGTCTGGCCGAACGCGCGTACGCGCACCGTGTGCCCGTCGTGCTCGACCTCGCCGTCCGCCTCGAATTCGACGTAATCGCAGAACGCGCGCAGATCGGGCCCGGTCTGGAAGCCCAGCAGATCGAACGCGCACAGCGACTCGACGAGCTCGCGGTGCGGCGGCACGTTGACGAGCACCTGCGCGGCCGGAAACGGGATGTGCAGGAAGAAGCCGATGCGGTTCTTCACGCCGGCGTCGCGCAACGCGCGCGCGAACGGAATCAGGTGATAGTCGTGCACCCAGATCACGTCGTCGTCCTGCAGCAGCGGCACGAGCTGCTGCGCGAGCCAGACGTTGACGCGGCGATAGCCGTCGAATTCGTGGCGATCGTACTGGATCAGGTCCGCGCGGTAATGGAACGCGGGCCATAGCGTCGCGTTGGAAAACCCGCGGTAATACTGGTCGTAATCGCGGCGCGACAGCCCGACCGTCGCGAACGTCACGGGCCCGCGCTCCTCGATGCGGATCTGCGGCTGCGGTGCGCCGGACGCGACCACTTCGCCGCTCCAGCCGAACCACATGCCGCCGGTTTCCTTCAGCGCGTCATAGACACCGATCGCGAGGCCGCCCGCCGCCGGTTCGCCTTCCGAAATCGGCGCGACGCGGTTTGAAACGATGATGAGCCGGCTCATGCGTGCGGCTGCCCCGCGCCGAGCCAGCAGGCGATCTGCTCATGCAATGCGTCGACCGAATCGAGCCGCATGCGCGCGGACGTCTCGCCCGCACCGACCTTGATCGACAGGCCGCCGCGCGCGTTGACCACCGCGAAGCCCTTCTCGTCGGTCAGATCGTCGCCCGCGAACAGCGGCACGCGGCCCGCAAAGGGCGGCTCGTCGAGGAACGCGGCCAGCGCGCGGCCCTTGTCGACGCCCTTCGGCTTGATCTCGAACACCATCTTGCCGGGTTGCAGCACGTACGCATCCGCATAGTCGGCGACGAGGCGCTCGGCCGCTTCGCGCGCCACCGCCTCGCGCTCGGGCGCATTGCGAAAGTGCAGCGCGACGGCCGCGCCCTTGATCTCGAGCAGCATGCCCGGATGGCGGTCGACGACGTCCGCGAGCTCGCGCTCGATGCGCAGCAGGCGTTCGTCGTTGAAGCCGATGCGTTGCGTGTCGCCGTTCGCATCGCGGCGCTCCGCGCCGTGCAGGCCGGCGATCGGCAGGCCGGGCATCTTCAGGAACGTGTCGAGGTTGTCGATGCCGCGCCCGGACACGATCGCGACCGCGCCGTGCGAGCGGCGCGACAACTCGTCGAGCAGCGTCAGCAACGACGGCGGAACGCGAATGCTGTCGGGCGTCGGCGCCAGTTCGACGAGCGTGCCGTCGAAGTCGAAGAAGAACGCGGTATCGGTCAGGGACAGGGAAGCCGGAACGGATTGCATCGATTCGATAGTCTGAGGGGCAGCCGGCACATGCCGGCCGCCGCTGCGCGAATGGAGTTGTGCGCATCTTACCGCGCCTGCGCGTCCAGATGGGCGAAACCGCGGGCAGCACGGACGTCGCGCCGCCCGCTGCGCCAACTGCGACATATTGCCCCGCTCGCCCGCGCCGTACGGGTTTCGAAAGGACGCAGGCGCGCGAATTGCGCTACAGTCGCAACCGCCTGCCGCGCGACGCCGCCATACGGGCAATTTCGGACATTCCCGTAGAATGTTTTTTAATTTGGGGTTGCCACGACAACGTCCGCTCGCCGCGTTGCGCCCCTTGCGGATACGGTCAGCGTCACGCGCCTCGCGAACGGCCGTTCTCGTGGCAGCGCATGCGCGTTCCATATGGAAACAGTCCCTGAGATGCCGTCTGCCTGTCCCGCGCCGCGCCGGCGCTTCTCCCGCCTCATCCACACGGCCGCGGCCCTCGCCGCCGCCCTGGCGCTCGCCGCGTGCACGCACGACGAGCCACGCTGGAACCTGACCAACGTCACCGGCCACCTGCCCGACCTGTCGTTCGAGCTGACGGGCGGCGACGGCCATCCCGTCGATGCCGATGCGTTCCGCGGCCGCGTCGCGCTCGTCTACTTCGGCTACACGCACTGCCCCGATGTCTGCCCCGAAACCCTGGCGCGGCTGATGGAAGTGCTGGCGAAGCTCGGCCCGCAGGCGGACCACGTGCGCATCCTGTTCGTCTCGGTCGATCCCGCGCGCGACACGCCGCAGGCGATGCAGTCCTATGTCGCCGCGTTCGACGCCGCGCACGCGCGCGGCCTGACCGGCACCGACGGCCAGATCGAATCGCTCGCGAAGCGCTATCGCGTCGCGTACCAGATGGAAAAACGCGATCCGTCCGGCGGCTACGAAGTGACGCACAGCTCGGCCGTCTACATCTTCGACGCGACCGGCCGCGCGCGCCTGCTCGCGACCGATCGCGATTCGCCCGACGCCATCGCCGCCGATGTGCGCCGGATCATCGACCCTGCCTCCACGACCTGAATTCCGCGATGAACACGAAAACGACCCTCAAGACGTTCGCCCTCCTCGCCGCGCTGTGCGCCGGCGCCCACGCCTATGCCGCCGGCGCGATCAGCGCGCAGAACGCCTGGGTGCGCTGGCTGCCGAACAAGCTGCCCGCGGGCGGCTACGTGACGCTCGTGAACGCCGGCGACAAGCCGATCGACCTCGTCGACGTCGACAGCCCCGACTACGGAATGGCCATGCTGCACCAGACGGTATCGAACGGCTCGACGCAGAAGATGGAGATGGTCGACAAGCTGACGATCCCCGCGCGCGGCAAGGTCGACATCGCGCCGGGCGGCTATCACTTCATGCTCGAGGAGCCGAAGCACGCGATCAAGCCGGGCGACACCGTGCATCTGCGCCTGAAGTTCTCCGACGGCGAAACGGTCGATGCGCCGTTCGCCGTGAAATCGCCGGCCCGGGCAAAGTGATGCACGCACGATGAACCTCCTGTACTGGCTCGATCCGTGGGAACCGTCGCCGACCGTGGTCGTCGCGGTGCTGGCGGCCGCCGTGCTGTTCGCACGCGGTGCGAAGAAGGCGAAGGTGTCGCCGCTGCGGCAGTTCTCGTTCTGGTTCGGGCTGACGGCGCTCTATATCGCGCTGCATACGCGGCTCGACTACTTCTTCGAGCACGAATTCTTCATGCACCGCGCGCAGCACCTCGTGCTGCATCACCTCGGGCCGTTCTTCATCGCGCTGTCCTATCCGGGCGCGGCGATCCGCGCAGGCATTCCGTTCCGCTGGCGGCAGCGCTTCGTGCGCCCCGCGCTCGCGTGGGCGCCGGTGCGCGCGACGCTCGACGTGGTATTCCATCCGGTCGTCGCGGTCGTGCTGTTCGTCGGGCTGATCTATTTCTGGCTGCTGTCGCCGATCCACTTCATCGCGATGCTCGACTGGCGTCTCTATCGCGTGATGAACTGGAGCATGGTGATCGACGGGCTGCTGTTCTGGTGGCTCGTCGTCGATCCGCGTCCCGCGCCGCCCGCGCGGCTGTCGCCTGGCCGCCGGATCCTGATCGTCGTCGCGGCGATCCCGCCGCAGATCGCGCTCGGCGCGCTGATCTTCTTCACGCCGCACGAGCTGTATCCGATCTATTCGATCTGCGGCCGCGCGTTCACGTGGCTGAGCCCGCTGCGCGACCAGCAGATCGGCGGCCTGCTGCTGTGGATTCCCGGTTCGATGATGAGCGTGATCGGCGCACTGATCGCGCTGCGGCACTGGCTACGGCTGTCCGCGCGCGGGCGCCTGATCGGCGAACGGGCCGCGCGGCGCACGGACGAACCGCGCGTCGCACGCGGCGCGCACTGACTGCCGCGCAGCGCGGCGCGCGTCACGCGCGCGCGCTGCTCATCCAGACGTGCGGGATGCCGTCCTCGTCGTGCACGTCCGAACTCGGCGTGAAGCCGAATGCTCCGTAGAAACGTTGCAAGTGAGCCTGTGCATGCAGGCTCACCGGCGTATCCGGCCACTGCGCGCGGATATGCTCGAGCGCGCGCGACAGCAGCCCGTTGCCGAGCCCCGCGCCGCGAAACGCGGCGGTCGTCAGCACGCGGCCGATGCGCACGTCGGTGTGCTGCGCGTCCGGCAGCAGCACGCGCAGATAGCCGGCCAGACGGCCGGCCGGATCGAAAGCCGCCAGGTGCCACGCGGCCTGGTCCGCATCGTCGATGTCGCGATACACGCAGTTCTGTTCGACGACGAATACGGCGCTGCGCGCTTCGAGGATCGAATAGATTTCGCACGCCGTCAGCGCGTCGAAGGATTTCCAGCGCCAGTCGAGATCGGCGGTGCTCGGGGATGCGGCGGGTGCGGATGCGTTCATGTGCGGTCCTGAGTCGGGCGCGCCGACCGGCGCGCGGCAACCGTCGATTATGCCTCGAAGCGCGCCTCGCGCGCGACCGCCTGCCCGCGTGCGAAAAAAAGGCCCCGCATCGCGCGGGGCCTGCTCGTCATGCCGTCATGCCGGCATCTGGCCGAAGCGGCCGCTGTTGAAGTCCTCGATCGCGGTACGAATCTCCGCTTGCGAGTTCATCACGAACGGACCGTAGCCGACAACCGGCTCGTCGATCGGCTCGCCGCTCAGGATCAGCAGCTTCGCGTCGCCGTTCGCTTCGATCTCGACGTCGCTGCCGTCGCGGCCCAGTTGCACGAACTGCGCTTCGCGGGCCACCGTCTCGCCGTTCACCTGCACGGTGCCGCTCAGCACGACCACCGCGAGCGTACGCCCTTCGGCGACCGGGAACCGCGCATGACCGCCTGCGACGAGCCGCACGTCCCACACGTCGATCGGCGTGTGCGTGCGGGCCGGGCCGCGCCGCCCGTCGAGCTCACCGGCGATGATCCGCGCCCGCCCCGCGCCGTCCGGCAGCTCGACCACCGGGATATCGGCGTTCAGCAGCGTCTGATAGCCGGGCGCGCCCATCTTGTCCGCGGCGGGCAGGTTCACCCACAGCTGCACCATCTCGAGCGGGCCGCCCCGCTTCGTGAACGCCTCCGAGTGGAATTCCTCGTGCAGGATCCCGCTCGCGGCCGTCATCCACTGCACGTCGCCCGGGCCGATCGTGCCGCCCGCGCCGGTCGAGTCGCGGTGCGCGACTTCGCCGTCATAGACGATCGTCACCGTTTCGAACCCGCGGTGCGGATGCTGGCCGACACCGCGTGGCGTGCTCGTCGGTTCGAACGTCGCCGGGCCTGCGTAATCGAGCAGCAGGAACGGGCTCAGGTGCGTGCCGTGAGACTGATAGCTGAACATCGAACGCACCGGGAAACCGTCGCCGACCCAATGACCGCGCGGCGCACTGTACACACCCTGGATCTTCTTCATTGCCTTCTCCGTATTGCGGCGAAACCCGTGTTTCGCATCCATGGATGACAATATAGAGATGGAACGATCGATCCGGTAGACTGCCAAAATCGCACTCAGCGTTCCATTTCATGAACGATAAAGCGCGGGATCTGAACGATCTCTACTACTTCGTGCAGGTCGTCGAACACGGCGGCTTCGCGCCGGCCGGGCGCGCGCTGGACATGCCGAAATCGAAACTGAGCCGCCGCATCGCGCTGCTCGAGGCGCGGCTCGGGATGCGGCTGATCCAGCGTTCGACGCGCCGCTTCACGGTCACCGACGTCGGCCAGACCTATTACGCGCATTGCCGCGCGATGCTCGTCGAGGCCGATGCCGCCGACGAGGCGATTGCGCTGCTGCATGAGGAGCCGCGCGGCATCGTGCGCGTCAGTTGCCCGATCGTGCTGCTCGATTCGCTGGTCGGCACGATGATCGCCGCGTTCATGGCCGCGTGCCCGCGCGTCGAGATCCACCTGGAAGCCACGAATCGGCGCGTCGACGTGGTCGGCGAAGGAATCGACGTCGCGATCCGCGTGCGCCCGCCGCCGCTCGAGGACAGCGATCTCGCGCTGCGCGTGCTCGCCGAGCGCGGCCAGTGTCTCGTCGCGAGCCCCGCGCTGCTGCGCGAGCACGGCGTACCGGCCGTTCCCGCCGATCTCGCGCACCTGCCGAGCCTCGATCACGGCGTGCCGCAGTCCACGCACGTGTGGCGGCTGCGCGGGCCTGACGGCGCGCACGCGGAAATCCATCACCAGCCGCGCTTCGTGACGGGCGGGATGCTCGCGCTGCGCGCGGCGGCCGCCGCAGGCGTCGGCGTCGTGCAATTGCCGACGATGATGGTGCGCGATGAGGTGTCGCGCGGTGAACTGGTCACGGTGCTGCCCGACTGGGCGCCCCGCCGCGAAATCGTGCACGCGGTGTTCGCGTCGCGCCGCGGGCTGCTGCCCGCGGTACGGGCGCTGCTCGACTTTCTGGCCGAACGGTTCGCCGAACTCGAACCCGACTGAGCACGCCGCATCGCGCACGACCCAGTGCTGCAGACCGCGCGCGGGTGCCGTAGACTGCGGTACGCGCAATGCGCATTTCACAACCCCTATCGCTTTCCCGCCATGTTCACGCTGTCCAACGACCCTACCGCCTCCAAGGCCGATCAATACGCGACGCTCGTCGAGCAGGCACGCGCGCTCGTCGAATCCGAACGCGACCTGACCGCGAACGCGGCGAATTTCTCCGCGCTCGTCTATCACTCGCTCGATCGCCTGAACTGGGCGGGCTTCTACTTCTTCGACGGCGCCGAGCTCGTGGTCGGCCCGTTCCAGGGCAAGCCCGCGTGCGTACGGATCGCGCTCGGCAAGGGTGTGTGCGGCACCGCCGCGCAGACGCGCGAAACGCAGGTCGTGCGCGACGTGCACGACTTCCCCGGCCATATCGCTTGCGATGCGGCGTCGGAATCGGAAATCGTCGTGCCGCTGGTGGCCGGCGACGGCACGCTGATCGGCGTATGGGACGTCGACAGCCCGGTCGCCGCGCGCTTCGACGACGAAGACCGCCGTGGCATGGAAGCGCTGTGCCGCGTGTTCGTCGAACACGCGTGGCAGAAGGCGCGCGGTTAAGCTCGGCGGCGCCGCGGCGCTGGCCGCGGCAAGCGAAACGGGCTCCGCGAAGGAGCCCGTTTCATTGCAACGCCGCGCCGCCGTATGCGGCGCACGGTCGCCGTCAGGCCGCGTGCGTGCCGGAAAGCGCCGCGAACGCCTGCGGCTTCGCATCCTCGGTCAGCACCTCGACGCCCGTGTCCGTCACCACGACCATGTGCTCCCATTGCGCGGACAGCGAATGGTCCTTCGTGACGACCGTCCAGCCGTCGGCCAGCACCTGCGTATCGCGCTTGCCCGCATTCAGCATCGGCTCGATCGTGAAGATCATCCCCGGCCGCAGCGGCAGGCCGGTGCCCGGGCGACCGTAGTGCAGCACCTGCGGTTCGTCGTGATAGACGTCGCCGATGCCATGCCCGCAATATTCGCGCACCACGCTGAACCCCTCGCGATGGGCGACCTGCTGAATCGCATAGCCGACGTCGCCGAGCGTCGCGCCGGGGCGCACCGCGCGGATGCCGGCATGCATCGCCTCGTAGGTCGCCGCGACGAGCCGCCGCGCGAGCGCGTTCGGTTCGCCGACGAAATACATGCGGCTCGTATCGCCGAACCAGCCGTCCTTGATCACCGCGATGTCGAGGTTCACGATGTCGCCGTCGCGCATCGGCCGCGACGTCGGAATGCCGTGACAGACCACGTGGTTGACCGACGTGCACAGCGTCTTCGGATAGCCGTGGTAGCCGATGTTCGCGGGAATCGCGCCCAATTCGTCGACGATGTATTCGCGGCAGCGCGCGTCCAGCTCGTCGGTGGTGACGCCCGGCTTCACGTGCTCGGTGATCATCGTCAGCACCTGCGACGCGAGCTTCGCGGCTTCGCGCGACTTGGCGATTTCCGCGGCACCGCGGATCGGGATTTCGCGTTTCGCCATTACGCCACCTGCTCGATGTGCTGCGCGACCGGTTCCGCCGGCCCCATGTCGCCGCCACGCGCCTCTGCCTCGATCAGCATCTTGCAGATGTCGCCATAGGACAGCGCCGGATTGAGTTCCGCCAGCATTCCGACGCGCAGCCAGTGTTCGGCCTGCGCGTTGATCGAACGGCTCAGCGCCGTGCTCGTCGAGCGCAGCCGCTCATGCATGTGCTCGGAAATCTTGATGATGCCCATATATCCCCAATTAAACGAAACGTAGCTGTTTCGTATATTACGCTGCGCATGATGACCGGGCAAGCCGTTTGGCTTCCGCCCCTCTTCAACCCCCTCGGGGGAATGCCGTTGACATCGAATTCCATCTTGCTGGAAAATAAATCCATCATGAAAGAATCAGCGATCCCCACGGCCGACGACGCCGGTATCAACGAGCGCATTGCCCGGCGCGTGCGCGACCTGCGCGCCGTTCGAGGCTACACGCTCGATGCGCTGGCCGCGCGTTCCGGTGTCAGCCGTTCGATGATCTCGCTCATCGAACGCGCGTCGGCCAGCCCGACGGCCGTCGTGCTCGACAAGCTCGCCGCCGGCCTCGGCGTGTCGCTGGCCGGGCTGTTCGGTGGCGACCGGGACGACGCACCCGCGCAGCCGCTGGCCCGCCGCGCGCAGCAGGCCGAATGGCGCGACCCGGCGTCCGGCTATGTGCGACGCAACCTGTCGCCGGCCGGCTGGCCGTCGCCGCTCCAGCTCGTCGAGGTCGATTTCCCGCCCGGCGCGCGCGTCGCGTACGACAGCGGCGGGCGCGAAAACGCGCTGCATCAGCAGGTGTGGATCATCAGCGGCCGCGTCGACGTCACGCTGGGCGATGCGCTTCACGAGCTTTGCGAAGGCGACTGCCTGGCCATGCGGCTCGACCGGCCGCTCATCTTCAGCAATCCGTCGTCGCATGCCGCGCACTATGTCGTCGCGATCTGCGACGCATCCGCCGCCGTGCGGAGCGCGTGATGCGCACGGCGTGTGCGCAACCGATTTAGAGCCAACAGGAAGGAATCCATATGAACTCTCCGACACAGCGCGACGACGTGCGCCTGATCGATTGCAGCGAGGCCGAACACGCAGCGGCGATTCTCGAGATCCTGAACGACGCGATCGTGAACTCGACCGCACTGTACGACTACCGGCCGCGGCCGCCGGAAGCAATGGTCGCGTGGTTCGCGACGAAGCGCGCGGGCGGCTTTCCGGTCTTCGGCGCCGTCGACGCAGCGGGCACGCTGCTCGGCTTCGCGAGCTGGGGGACGTTTCGCGCGTTCCCGGCGTTCAAGTACACGGTCGAACACAGTGTGTACGTGCGCAACGACCAGCGCGGTCGCGGGCTCGGCGAACTGCTGCTGCGCGAAGTCGTGCGGCGTGCGCGCGAAGCGCAGGTGCACGTGCTGGTCGGCTGCATCGACGCGACCAATGCCGGAAGCATCGCGCTGCATACGAAACTGGGCTTCGTGCACGCGGGCACGATCGCCGAGGCGGGATTCAAGTTCGGCCGCTGGCTCGATGCGGCGTTCTATCAGTTGAAGCTCGAGACGCCGGTGCAGCCGGTGGATGGGTGATTGGTTGGCGGCCGTCGTATGCATCGTGCGCGATTGTTTCAAAGCGACGCGAAAAAAAAGCCTCGCCGAAGCGAGGCATTATCTCGTTTTACCTGGAGGCGCGAGGCGGAATCGAACCGACCTAAACGGTTTGCAGGCCGCGATGAGTTCCTTTACTTCAATTACTTATACGGTTTAACCGCCAAGGCAGCCGCTTCCTGAATGCGAGTCTTTGCATGGCGGCTTCACCATCTTCTACGCTACCTCCGATTGCGCTCAATCCTCGGCAACTTCTGCGCCCGAAATGACTCGGTGATGAAGTCCACGAACGCGCGTGTTTTGGCCGGCAAGAGTTTTTGGTTCGAAAAATACAACGACAATGGCCCAGCATCGACATGCCAATCTTCCAGCACTCGCACCAGGGCGCCGCTGGCGAGGTGTGGCGCTGCATGTAGTAGCGAAACCACACCGACGCCAATACCCAGTAGAGCCGACCGACATACCGCATCGGGGTCGTTGACCAGCATCACTGGCTTTTCTGCTACGGCCATCTCGGTGCCGACCGAGTCGCGCATGACCCACGCGCGCTGACGACTGCTTAGAGGCGAACGCATCGTCACGCTTCCCAGTCTCGCGAGATCAGCGGGATCTTTCGGGGAACGTTTACCGACCATGAATGCCGGTGATGCCACCGCAATCAAATGAATCCGGCCCAACTCGCGAGCCACCATACCGGCAGGTAGCTCGAAACCGCCCCCAATTGCCACATCGAATCCTTCCCCGATGAGATCGACCGGCCGGTTATCGAAAAACCAATCCGGCCTCACCTCAGGATAGCGCTCCAGGAAAGCAGGCATCAGCGGTAACAGGTAGTCCATTCCGAAACCCGCTGGAACGCTCAGCTTCAGAACGCCCGAGGGTTTGGTGGCATTGACCATGAGATCCGCAATCGCACCCTGGATACTGTCGAGACCGCTCCGCACCGACAGCAGAAAACGGTCGCCCGCTTCGGTGGGGGTCAGGCCGCGCGTGCTACGTTGAAACAGTTGGACGCCCAGGTTGCGCTCAAGGTGCGCAACGTTGCGGCTGACCGCTGCAGGCGTAAGCGCGAGCCTGCGTGCAGCCGCCGAAAAGCTTCCTGACTCGGCACTCCGGACGAAGCATTCCAGGTTGGCAAGGCTTTCCATGATGGGCTTCAAATATTGATTGAAACTGATTCTACTTGCATTCAACTACCTGTAAAGGCTCGACGAGCATAAAGTCCTTCTACGAAATCACTTTCAACCAGAGGGAACCAGTATGAGTATCGCAATCATTGGGGCCGGCGCCATCGGCTCGGCCATCGCGCGCAATCTCGCCCGTAGTGGCATCTCGGCTTCCATTGCCAACAGCCGTGGACCGCAATCACTACAGGCACTGTCCAATGAACTTGGCCCCTATATCAGAGCCGTGAGCGTAAAAGAGGCCGCACGCGCCGACATCGTGTTTCTCGCGGTGCCTTGGGATCAGGTGGCGACTGTCTTGAAGGATCTCGGCCCGTGGAACGCCCGCGTTCTGGTCGACGCAAACAACGCGGTAGAAGTACGAATCGGTGTCGACAACGTACCGTCGTTCCATGCTATCGATTTTGGCGGTCGCGCTTCCAGCGAGCTAGTCGCGCAGTGGGCGCCTGGAGCAAGGGTTGTGAAGGCGTTCAACCATTTGAGTGCCGGGCCGCTGGCCTCTGGCCCCAAGGTTGACGGTGGTCGACGCGTGCTGTTCTTGGCCGGACAAGATGCTGATGCAAAGAAATCCGTCAGCGACCTGATCGTTCGCCTCGGTTTCGCGCCGGTCGATCTCGGTGGTGTGGACGAAGGTCGGCTTATCCAGTTTCCGGGTGGGCCGCTCGCAGTGATTAACCTCACCCAGCTGGATCAGTAACGACGAAGCGACGCAGAAAAAAGAAAAGCCCCGCCGAAGCGGGGCTTTTTCTGGAGGCGCGAGCCGGAGTCGAACCGGCCTAAACGGCTTTGCAGGCCGTCAGAACCCTTTGAAAATCAGAACGTTGAGATATTTGACCATCCAATTCAGCCGCCCCAAGAGCACGGGTGGGTGACTTGCCTCAGGGGTAGTCGAACCCGGCCGACACTGCCACTAGTTGACCCCACCGCTGCCGAACGGGGAAAGATCATCCGGCTTCTCTACACGTTCCCCGACCGGATCGTCGTGATTGATCGGATCACCGGCACTCGGAATCCCTGGTTCGGCGGAGTCCAAAGCCAAATCACTACGCTGCTCGTTCCACTTGAGCTGACCACCGCGTAGACTTTCTTGAGGCATTACCTCCGAGGCACCCGACCGATCGTTTTTACTGGCTGTATCCGGATTCGTGGCACTGTATTCGGGGGGATCTTCAATTGTCGCCACGCCACCAGGACGCGCCACGTCGGGGTTGCTTTCTTGAGTCTGCTGCATTGCTGCGCCCGTCGAGTGCGCCGTCGACTGATACGCCATCCCTCTGGGCACGGAGGCCATCGCGTCGGCCGGCGACGGCGCCTGCTCCGAAGTGCCTACACCACTCCAGTTACCTCCGGCGGTAGCTTCGGCCGGCGGATCCACGTCCGCTGAAGTCGGCGCTTGGATGCTTTGATGCTGCTGCATTACCACATGCCCTGCGGAATCTTCCGCGTTGGCCTGCGTCACCGCGTCGTCCTTCGACGTATCCGAGCTATGGGTCGACATCTTGTTTTCCTCGCTTCACCTAGGATTGGCGCCGAGAACAATGGTAGGACAAAAAGAAGAACGCCACCTGGGTTTCGCTCCAGTGACCTCTTGGTGAGTTGCTGCGAAGGGCAGGCATCCGTCCCGTAGTTCAGGGGATGGAATGACAAGCGCAAGGCTTGTCCAGCAAGGCTTCCACCCCTTGCTGTAGCAAATTTGTAGCACATGAAAAAGCCCGCTCGCAGCGGGCTTTTGTGCTTCTGAGCGCAGATCCTGCCACTTGGCTGCAAAGCAACCTCCAAGTTTGCCCACATAGAACCAGTTCTGCCAGTTCGTACTCGCATCGCGGAATACTTCACCGTTAGAAGAAAAGCTCCTTCTGGTCGTCTCGGAATCGATCGATAAGGGCATCATGCCCGCTCTGACGACGTAATTCCCACTCGTCCCTCGAAAGCGGCACCACGAGAAAGAACTGCGTTTGCTTTCCACCAATCATCTGGTGGTCCGGCACTCCAGCACAGTCGAGAGACGTCGCGGTTCTCATCAAGATCACGGCGTACGGCATGTCGGCACTTTCCGGACCATGATCAGGCGTAACAACAACTTCTCCGAGTCCCAGTGCCGTGGAAGACTCTCGCTCATAGTCTTCCAAATTTGCTAAGATCCGCGCCGTTTCGTTTGGTCTCGTTAGAGTCAGTGCAATAAAAACACTACGCGAGTAAGTCGGCAATGTGAAAACCACTCGCACCGGCCGACCGTCAGACTCAATAACCGAATGAACCACACGGTACTTTCCTGAAAACTCGCCAGATAAAGAAAACTCCAACGAATCGACATCATCCCCTATCGGGACCCTATCGAAGAGAAATGTCAATACGGCGGCTTGGTACTTTTCAAGCTTCATCACATCAATCCACCACGTTATTCAGGATAAAATCCATTCGGGGCCACCCACTTGCCAGGGCCCGCTGTCCGGCTCAACTCCCGCGCCCCTTTAGAACTATTACAGGACGTACAGGCACCATTTATATTACCTGGCGCATTTGCCTGCTCAATCGCCTCAGATCTAGTGATCTTACGGTAGTTCGAAGGCTCGCTCTCGCCCCTTGGGCTTTCCACCCGCCATGATGCGTCGGATCTCGACCTCCTCGGCCGCGCTCAGACGTCGGTCGCGATGCACATCGTCTTTCGCCGCAACGTCCTGCGCCTCGACCGCCACGCGATCCTCATCGGTGTAGGTCGCATAGCGCTTCGGGAGCAATCGAAGTGGATTCACCGCGAGCATCGAGGTACCGGACTTGACTACCCAATCGAAACAGCGGGCAAGCGCACCAACATTGTGGCGAATTGTCGACGGCGACAAGTGACGCTCGCGCTTCATGCCCATCACCCATCGTTCGGCCCATTCATAGTCGACTGTGGTAAGCGCTTTCGTTGGCAGCCGACCGAGCAGTGTATTGAGCACCTGGACATCAGAATCGGGCACCGAGACACGACGCAAATACTCGCGGATAGCGTCGGACGTCGTCGAGATCATTTCCCGTTGCTCTACGACGTCTGCCGGCACGATGCCGGCGTCGAGTCAACTGCTCAAGCCGAGCGACATACGCGTCACCCTCTTCTTCAGATTGGAACGTCAGGGAAAGTGGCTTTGGAAGAAGTTTCGAACGCCGGATGACGTATTCCCACGTTCCGGAGGGTCGTAGTCGCTTGGTCGCCATGCATTAATGCGAACTCACCTATACGGCCAAAGAGCCGACTAAGGCGTGGTTGCGCGTGTTTCTTGAGTGGTTAGAGGCGACTTTGTACCACTCTAGGCGACTTTCTTACAAGGATGAAAGCAGGACTGGAAAAAGAAAAAGCCCTGATTTCTCAGGGCTTTTTCTCTTCTTACTTGGAGGCGCGAGCCGGAGTCGAACCGGCCTAAACGGCTTTGCAGGCCGCTGCATAACCGCTTTGCTATCGCGCCAAAAGCGGACTGTCCGGATGCCGTGAGGCAAGCGACAGATTTTTATTCGAGGACCGGAAGTCCATCAAATAAAAAGGGAAGCGTGGCTTCCCCGTTACCTGGAGCGGGAGACGAGTCTCGAACTCGCGACCTCAACCTTGGCAAGGTTGCGCTCTACCAACTGAGCTACTCCCGC
>NZ_LPMU01000066.1:0-845 GCF_001534535.1 Burkholderia sp. MSMB1459WGS | reverse complement strand
CCCAGCAGCGTCGTGCCGTCATAAACGCTCACTGTGCTGCCCGCTTCCGCCGTGCCAGCAAGAGTAGGCGTTGCGTCATCCGTACTACCACCAGAAACGATCGCACCCACAACGGAGCCCACGTCATCCGTCACGGTGCCGATGATCGGTGCGGCCGGTGCCGTCGTATCGCCCGTCACCGTTACCGAGGCAGACGGACCCGTATTGCCTGCTGCATCGGTGACCGTCACGCCGATCACCGTGCCAACCGGCAGTGGGGTCGATGGCGTATACGTCCACGCGCCACTCGGGTCCGCCGTCACGGTTGCATCCGGTGTACCGTCGCCATTCGTGTCGATGTTGACCGTTGCGCCCGCTTCGGCTGTACCCGACAGCGACGTACCGTCCGTTGCGTTCACCGTCGGCAGTGCAGGCGCCGTCGTATCGACTGTCAGGTCGAATGCCGCGCTCGGCGCGCTGACGTTACCCGCAGTGTCCGTTGCGGTGACGGTCAAGCTGTGCGCGCCTTCACCCAGCGCCGTCGGCGGCGTGAACGTCCAGTTTCCGGACGGGTCTGCCGTCGTGGTGCCCAGCAGCGTCGTGCCGTCATAGACGCTCACTGTGCTGCCCGCTTCCGCCGTACCGGCAAGCGTCGGCGTCGTGTCATCCGTCGTTGCGCCAGTCGTCAGCACGCCGGCGATCGAACCGACGTCATCCGTGACGCTAACAACGACCGGGGCCGCCGGCGCCGTCGTATCCCCCGACACCGTTACCGAGGCAGACGGCCCCGTATTGCCTGCTGCGTCGGTGACCGTCACACCAATCACCGTGCCGATCGGCAGCGGGGTCGACGGCGTATACGTCCA
>NZ_LPMU01000065.1:0-594 GCF_001534535.1 Burkholderia sp. MSMB1459WGS | reverse complement strand
GCCACGTTCTTCAGTTGAACCGGCGTCGCTGCGCCCGCGCCACCCAGCGTCACGGTGTCCTTCGCCGCGCTGTCGTACACGACTGCCAGCGATTGACCCGTGACCGGATCGATCACGCCGCCGTTCTTCAGCGAATCGCTCAGATCGCCGATGCTCTGGTTCGTCGCGAACAGCTGCGAACCATTGACCGCGTCCGTGCTCGTCGCCGACAGCGTACCGTCCGCCACGTTCGTCACCTTCACCGGACCCGTGCCATCGCCCAGCGTCACCGAACCGTAGTTCGGCGTGCCGTCCGCGTTCTTGTCGTACGTCACCGCGGCACGCGTATCGCCGTTGCCATCGACCAGCCCGGTATCCTCCAGCTTGTCCTGCAGGTCGACGATATCGCCCGTGTTCTGCGTCGTACGGCCGTCCAGATTCGCCAGCGCGTCGCCGACGTTGTCGTAGTCGACCTTGCCCGCGCCGCCGGCCGGGTCGGCCAGCGAGTACGTCGGTGCCGTCACGTTGCCGTTGCCGTCCACCGCCGAGCCGCCGCCCAGCGCATCCGCCACGCTCTGCGCCGTGCCGTACAGCTGCGAACCGTTGATCGCGTCC
>NZ_LPMU01000064.1:0-231869 GCF_001534535.1 Burkholderia sp. MSMB1459WGS | reverse complement strand
CTGGAGCGGGAGACGAGTCTCGAACTCGCGACCTCAACCTTGGCAAGGTTGCGCTCTACCAACTGAGCTACTCCCGCGTATCGCTACGCTACTGCTTCCCCGTCACACACTTACTTCGTCGTGCAGCGGAGAAGCGAGATTATGTCGAAGGCACATTCGTGTGTCAAGGGCTTTTCCAGCCCTTTTTACAAAAACCGCCGCCCATGCGGCGCGGATCACGCGCCGCCGCGCTCGCGGATCTGCGGCCATGCGAGCTTCATGTAGTACAGCATCGACCAGATGGTCAGCACCGCGGCGAGATACATCAGCCACTCGCCCCACACGCGCGTATCGATCGTCACGACGCCGAGCGGCAGCGGCCCGTAGAACAGCAGCATCGGAATCGCGACCATCTGGCATGCGGTCTTGAACTTGCCGAGTTGATTCACCGCGACGCTCTTCGACGCGCCGATCTGCGCCATCCATTCGCGCAGCGCCGAAATCGCGATCTCGCGACCGACGATCACGAGCGCGATCGCCGCGTCGACCCGCGAAATCTGCACGAGGATCAGCAGCGCGGCCGTCACCATCAGCTTGTCCGCCACCGGGTCGAGAAACGCGCCGAACGACGACGTCTGGTTCCACTTGCGGGCGAGAAAGCCGTCGAACCAGTCGGTCAGCGCGGCGAGGATGAAGATCGCCGCCGCCGCGAGATTGCGGTGCGCGCCGTCCATCACCGTGTCCGGCAGATAGAACACGCCGACGACGAGCGGAATCAGCACGATCCGTACCCACGTCAGGAAAATCGGGAAATTGAACGGCATGGCATGCGGGACAGTAAAGGATTCGCAATTGTGCCGTGTCGACCGGCCTGCCACAAGAATGCTGGCAAATGCCGCCGGCCGCACGGCCGCGTCAGTGAAGCTGCTTGTAGATCTGCTCGGCGAGCGCGTGCGAAATGCCCTCGACGCTCGCCAGCTCCTCGACACTCGCGGCCACCACGCCGCGCAATCCGCCAAAAC
Source organism: Burkholderia sp. MSMB1459WGS (assembly GCF_001534535.1). Classification (NCBI taxonomy): domain Bacteria; kingdom Pseudomonadati; phylum Pseudomonadota; class Betaproteobacteria; order Burkholderiales; family Burkholderiaceae; genus Burkholderia; species Burkholderia sp. MSMB1459WGS. The sequence goes on along the minus strand of NZ_LPMU01000064.1, from coordinate 230,868 downwards.
GCGCGAGCAGCCGCTGCCGGCGCTTCGCGCCGACGCCCTCGAGCTCCTCGAGCCGCGACGTCTGCCGCGCCTTCGCCCGCTTCGCCCGCATGCCGGTGATCGCGAAACGGTGCGCCTCGTCGCGGATCTGCGCGACGAGCATCAGCGCGGCGCTCTCCTTGCCGAGTTCGAGCGGCGCGCGACCGTCCGCGAACACCAGCGTCTCGAGGCCGACCTTGCGCCCCTCGCCTTTCGCGACGCCAACCAGCATCGACGTGTCGAGGCCGAGCTCGGTGAACACCTGCCGTGCGATCTCGACCTGACCCTTGCCGCCGTCGATCAGCACGATGTTCGGCAGCAGGCTCGACGCCTCGGCCTGGCGCGTCGACTCGCCGTCGATGCCGGCCGCTTCGTCGGCGGCCGCCGCCTGCGCGGCCTGTTCCACCATCTTCTCGTAGCGGCGCGTGAGCACCTGCCGCATCGCCGCGTAATCGTCGCCCGGCGTGATGCCCGTGATGTTGTAGCGGCGATATTCGCTCGATTGCATCTTGTGATGGTGATAGACGACGCACGACGCCTGCGTCGCCTCGCCCATCGTATGGCTGATGTCGAAGCATTCGATCCGCAGCGTCGCGAGATCGTCGCTGTCGTAGCTGAGCGTGTCCGCCAGCGCACGCGTGCGCGCCTGCTGCGAGCCCTGCTCGGACAGCAGCCGCGCGAGCGCGAGCCGCGCGTTCTGCTCGGCCATCGACAGCCACGCGCGCCGCTGCCCCTGTGGCTGCCGCACCAGCGACACCTTGTGGCCAGCCTGCTCGGACAGCAGCTCCAGCAGGTCGCGGCTCGCGGGCGCATGACTGACGACGAGCACGGGTGGCACGCGATTGCCGAGATAGTGCTGCGCGATGAACGCATCGAGTACCTCGGCCTCGACCGACGCCGCGGCCGTGCCGCGCGCGCTGCCGGCCTCTTCCACAGGCTGGTCAGGCACCGTGTCGAGCGGCGCATCGACCGCTTCCGCCGGCTCGGCCTCGTCACCGAGACCGCCTTCGGCGAGCGTCAGTGCACTTTCGACGTGTGTCGGAAAGTACGCCTTGTCCCCGAGGTGCCGGCCACCGCGGACCATCGCGAGGTTCACGCACACGCGTCCGCCCTGCGCGACGACGGCCAGGACGTCGACGTCGCGGTCGCTGCCGACCTCGATCGCCTGCTGGTGCAGCACCGTCGCGAGCGAACTCATCTGATTGCGCACGGCTGCCGCCTGCTCGAATTTCAGCTCGGCCGCGAACGCGTGCATCTTCTGCTCGAGCTCCTTCATCACTTCGGACTGCCTGCCAAGCAGGAACCGCGCGGCGTTCGATACGTCGACCGCGTAATCCTCGTCGGAGATCGCGCCGACGCACGGCGCCGTGCAGCGCCCGATCTGGTGCAGCAGGCACGGCCGCGTGCGGTTGTTGAAGACCGAATCCTCGCAGGTGCGCAACTGAAACACACGCTGCAGGATCTGGATGCTCTCGCGCACCGCCCACGCGCTCGGGAACGGCCCGAAATACTGGTTCTGCTTGTCGACCGAGCCGCGGTAGTAGGCCATCCGCGGAAAGCGGTGCGCGGTGAGCTTGAGGTACGGATACGACTTGTCGTCGCGAAACAGGATGTTGTAACGCGGCGCGAGCGCCTTGATCAGGTTGTTCTCGAGCAGCAGCGCTTCGGCTTCCGAGCGCGTGACGGTGGTTTCGATGCGCGCGATGCGCGTGACCATCATCGCGATGCGCGGCGACAGTTGCGTCTTCGTGAAATAGCTCGACACGCGCTTTTTCAGGTCGCGCGCCTTGCCGACGTAGAGGACGGCGCCCGCCGTGTCGTAATAGCGATAGACACCCGGCATGTGCGGCAACTGCGCAAGGATCTTCTTCGGTTCGAACGGGGTATCGGAGGCTTCTGGGGATGTCATGCGTGATCCGGGCGCCTTGTAACGCGGAACGGGTCTATTAGAATCGCCAGTTTAGAGCATTCACCGGCCCGCTTCGATGCCACGCTCCTCCGCTGCCCCCCTCTCCGCGGTGCCGCTCGCGCCGGGCGAACCGATCGCCTGCGACCTCTTCTGCACGGTGATCGACAATTTCGGCGACATCGGCGTGTGCTGGCGCGTCGCGCGCCAGCTCGCGCACGAGCATGGCTGGCAGGTTCGCCTGTTCGTCGACGACCTGCACACGTTCGCACGCCTGCTGCCGCAGGTCGATCCCGACGCGACGCGGCAGACGGCCGACACGATCGTGATCGAGCACTGGCATGCGGAAGTCGGCGACGCGCTGGAAATCGCCGACGTCGTGATCGAGGCGTTCGCGTGCGAGCTGCCCGGCGCGTATCTCGCGGCGATGGCGCGGCGCGCGCGGCGCCCCGTGTGGATCAACCTCGAATACCTGAGCGCCGAGGACTGGGTCGCCGATTTCCATTTGCGGCCATCGCCGCATCCACGCTACCCGCTGCTGAAGACGTTCTTCTTCCCGGGCCTGTCGGCCGGCACGGGCGGCGTGCCGAAAGAGCGCGACCTCGACGCGCGCCGCACGGCCTTCGACACCGATCCGGCAGCACGCGCCGCGTGGTGGCAGCGCGCGACCGGCGGTGCGCCGCCGGCGCCCGGCACGACGGTCGTCAGCCTGTTCGCCTACGAAAACCCGGCCGTCGACGCGCTGCTTGCGCAATGGCGCGGCGGCCCGTCGCCGGTCGTCGCGCTCGTGCCGGCCGGACGTCTGTCGCCCGCCGTCGCCCATTTTTTCGGGGTCGAATCGTTCGCGGCGGGCACACGGGTGCGCAGCGGCAACCTGACCGCCCATGGTCTCGCGTTCGTTCCGCAGGCCGACTACGACCCGCTGCTGTGGGTCGCCGATTTCAATTTCGTCCGCGGCGAGGATTCGTTCGTTCGCGCACAGTGGGCGCGCAAGCCGTTTGCGTGGCACATCTACCCGCAAGCCGACGACGCGCACCTGCCGAAGCTCGACGCCGCGCTCGCGCACCTGTCGGCCGGTCTCGCCGATGCGCCGCGCGCAGCGCTCGAGCGGTTCTGGCATGCCTGGAACGGCGCCGGCATACCCGACTGGGCCGATTTATGGCAGCACCGCGCCGCACTCGACGCCAATGCAGCCCGCTGGGCCGACGCGCTCGCGACCGTCGGCGATCTCGCCGGAAAGCTGGCGGAATACGCAAAATCTCAGTTAAAATAAACGGTTATCCGACGGCTGACCATGCAAGCGCTCGCGTTTGAGCTTTGGGGGCCCACCGGAACGCATCTGCTTGGCGCCTCACCCGTTGTGCAACGCTCAGGCACCTATTTATTCGATTGGATCAGGACAGTTTTTTATGAAGACCGCACAGGAACTCCGCGTAGGCAACGTCGTGCAGATCGGCAGCGACGCATGGGTCATCGCCAAGACGGAATACAACAAGTCGGGCCGTAACGCCGCCGTCGTCAAGATGAAGATGAAGAACCTGCTGACGAACGCAGGCCAGGAATCGGTCTACAAGGCCGACGACAAGTTCGACGTCGTCGTGCTCGATCGCAAGGAAGTGACGTACTCGTACTTCGCCGACCCGATGTACGTGTTCATGGACGCCGACTACAACCAGTACGAAGTCGAAGCCGAAATGATGGGCGAAGCGCTGAACTACCTCGAAGACGGCATGGCTTGCGAAGTCGTGTTCTACAACGAGAAGGCGATCTCGGTCGAACTGCCGACGATCCTCGTTCGCGAAATCACCTACACGGAACCGGCCGTCAAGGGCGACACGTCGTCGGGCAAGGTGCTGAAGAACGCGAAGCTGGCGACCGGCTTCGAACTGCAAGTGCCGCTGTTCTGCAACACCGGCGACAAGATCGAAATCGATACGCGCACGAACGAATACCGCAGCCGCGCGTAATCGTCAGCGATACCCGCATCGAACAAAGCGCCCTTCGGGGCGCTTTTTGTTTGTCTGGCGCCAACAGCTGCCACAAACCAGAGCCATAAGCAGCACAAAAGCCACCGGTAAAGATATTCAATTTGTATCATCGGTAACTGTTTTATAGCGCCGGAGAAATAATGCGCGTGATGCGTTCGGCGGGGCATAAAATCAATCTTTAATCCGACATGCGGCTGCGGCCCGCTGGCCGACAGCCCGCCTCTCTTGACTCGACTCGCGTCCACCATGCCACACGCCCTGATTGTCGAAGACGATCCCAACAGCCTGTCAGGCCTCACCGCACTGCTCGCCGCAGACGGCTTCTCGGTCGACACGGCCACGTCGCTCGCCGAAGCGCGCACGGCGCTCGGCCGCTCGATTCCCGACGTCGTGCTCGTCGACCTGAACCTGCCGGACGGCAGCGGGTTCGACCTGCTCCAGCACCTGCCGCAGCAACAGCCGAACGGCTCGCTGCCGGTGATCGTGCTGACGGGCAACGCGACGGTCGAGAGCGCCATCGAGGGCCTGCGCCACGGCATCTGGGACTACCTGCTGAAGCCGATCAACATTCCGCGCCTGCGCAGCCTGCTCGCGCGGATCCCCCGCCCGTACGAACTGATCGACGAAGTGCAGTCGCTGCGTGCGTCGCTGCGCCATCTCGGCCGCTTCGGCGCGCTGGTGGGCCGCAGCGATGCGATGCAGCACGTGTACGACATGATCGAGCACAACGCCCGCACCGAAACGGCCGTGCTGTTCTCGGGCGAAGCCGGCACCGGCAAGAAGCTGGCGGCGCGCACGCTGCACGAACTGAGCCGGCGCCGCAAGGGGCCGTTCGTCTCGTTCGACTGCCGCATGCTCGCGCAGGCCGGCCGGCACGGCGCGTCGCTCGACAGCGTGCTGTTCGGCCATGAACGCGGCGCGTTCGACGGCGCCGAGCGCCGCGAATCGGGCCTGTTCGAGCAGGCCGGCGGCGGCACGCTGTTCCTCGACGAAATCACCGCGCTGCCGCTCGTGCTGCAGGAAGCGCTGCTGCACGCGCTCGATTCGCAGAACTTCATGCGGATCGGCGGCACGAGCCCGATCACCAGCGATTTCCGGCTGATCGCGGCCACGCGCCGCCCGGCGCGCGAAGCGGTGGCGAACGGCACGCTGCGCGAGGATCTGTGGCTGCGCCTCGACGCGGCGTCGATCACGATGCCGCCGCTGCGCGAGCGCGACGGCGACGCGCTCGCAATCGCGGACGCGCAGATCGACGAACTGAACCGCGAAGCGCGCGCAACCGGCCGCAGCACGACCGACAAGCGGGCGGCGCCGGGCTTCGTGCGCGAATGCCTGTCCTACGAATGGCCGGGCAACGTGCGCGAGTTGCAGGAACGCGTGCGCTTCGCGTACGACGCATCGGGCGACTTCATCGAGACGCTGCGCGCGGGCGAAGCCAGCTTCTCCGCCGGCGCCGCGCTGAACGGCAGCAGCGTGCAGATCAAGGTCGGCACGCCGCTGTCCGACGTCGAGGATCTGCTGATCCGCGCGACGCTCGACGCGGTCGGCGGTACGCGCCACCGCGCGGCTACGCTGCTCGGCATCAGCCCGAAGACGCTGTACAACAAGCTGCAGCGGATGAAGGTGAACTGAGCGGGCAGCCCTGAATGCGGACGCTGACGGGATCTGACCGTTAGTTGCTTATACGCCCGAGCTCGTCCCGGCGACTGCCCTGATCGGGCGGTCGCGACCCGCAAAAAAAGCCGCGCTATTGCGCGGCTTTCTGTTGAGGCGACCCAAACGGCGCGATGCGCCCCGTCCGTGGCCGCTTACGCCAGCGCGCTGCTCAACAGCGCCTGCGCCTGCAGATACTCGGGCTGCGCGACCAGCTTCTCCCACTTGAGCGCCTTGCCGCGCGCACGCATCCGCTTGATGCGCCGCACCGACTCGGCCGAGGCCCGCGCCTTCAATCCGTTCAGCACGACTTCGGCCGCGTCCGGCTGGTTGCAGACGAGCACCATGTCGCAACCGGCGGCGAGCGCGGCGTCGGCTGCCTGCGTGAGCGTGCCGCCTTCGCGCGCCGCCTCCATCGACAGGTCGTCGCTGAAGATCGCGCCCGTGAAGCCGAGCTTCCCGCGCAGGATGTCCTGCAACCACACGCGCGAAAACCCGGCCGGCCGCTTGTCGACCTGCGTGTAGATCACGTGCGCCGGAATCACCGCGGACAGCGACAGCCCGAGCCAGTCGTACGGCGCGACGTCCTGCTCGACGATCGCATCGAGCGTGCGATCGTCGGTCGGCAGCGCGACGTGCGAATCGGCCTCCGCGAAGCCGTGCCCGGGGAAATGCTTGCCGCAGTTCGCCATGCCGGCGAGCGACAGCCCGTGGTTCAGGCTCTTCGCGAGCAGCGTGACGACGCGCGGGTCGCGATGGAACGCACGATCGCCGATCACCTTCGAGTGCCCATAGTCGAGATCGAGCACCGGCGTGAAGCTCATGTCGATCCCGCACGCGCGCAATTCGGCAGCCAGGATGTAGCCGACAGCGGTCGCGACCTTCGTCGCGAGCAGCACGTCGCGATCCCACAGTTCGCCGAGGCGACGCATCGCGGGCAGCACCGTGAAGCCGTCGGTGCGGAACCGCTGCACGCGCCCGCCTTCGTGATCGACCGCGATCAAGATGTCTTCGCGCACCGCGCGGATCGAATCGGTCAGCGCGGTCAGTTGCGCACGATTCTGGAAGTGCCGCGCGAACAGGATCACGCCGCCGGTATTCGGATGCGCGAGGCGCCGCGCATCGTCGCGCGACAGGGTCGTGCCGACGACGTCGAGCATGACCGGGCCGGGAGTCGTTTTCATCGAATCGGGAATTCCGTCAGGAGGGGGTTCGGGAAACAGGTCCGGGAGCAGGCGCGGCGTCCGTTTCGGCAATCACGAACGACACCGCGTAGTCGCGTTCGTCACTGACCGTCACGCGCGCCGTGATGCCGCGAGCGGCCAGCCAGTCGGCCAGCTCGCCCGAAGCGACCACGTACGGCTCGCCGCTCGGATGGTTGAGCGTCTGCAGTGCGCGCCACGTCATCGGCCAGTGCATGCCGAGTCCGATTGCCTTCGAAAACGCTTCCTTTGCGGAGAAGCGCGTCGCGAGAAACGCGATGCCGCGCGCCTCGGAGCGGGCGCGCCGCGCGTGGAACACGCGCAGCTCGTCGGGGCCGAGCACCTTCTCGGCAAACCGGCCGCCCGTGCGTTCGAGCACCGCCGCGACGCGGCTCACCTGCGCGATGTCGGTACCGATGCCGTAGATCGCCATGTCAGTCTCCGCCGGGGTGGCCCGGCAAGGCCGGGTCAAGTGCGTCGCAAACGGCGTGCGGGGCGCGGCGGCCTCGCATCTCAGCGCGCGCCGCCGTGCAGCGCGGCGACGCGTGCGGCGACCATGATCGCCTTCATCTCGCGCACCGCGTTGTCCCAGCCCGCGAAGATCGCGTGCGCGACGATCGCGTGACCGATGTTCAGCTCGACGATACCGTCGATCGCGGCAATCTGCTGCACGTTCGTGTAGTGCAGCCCGTGGCCCGCATTGACCTTCAGGCCGAGCTGCGCGCCGGCCTGCACGCCCGCGACGATACGCTCGTATTCGCGCTGCTGCTCGGCCTGGTCGTGCGCTTCGGCGTAGCGGCCCGTATGCAGCTCGATCACCGGCGCGCCCGCTTCGTGCGCGGCGCGGATCTGCGTGTCGTCAGGGTCGATGAACAGCGACACGCGCACGCCCACGTCGGCGAGCTGCTTGCACGCCGCGCGCACGGCCTCGAAATGGCCGGCGACATCGAGACCGCCTTCGGTCGTCAGTTCCGCGCGCTTCTCCGGTACGAGGCACGCATCGTGGGGACGCACTTCGCACGCGATGTCGAGCATCTCCGCCGTCACCGCGCATTCGAGGTTCATGCGCGTCTTCAGCAGCGGGCGCAGTTCGCGCACGTCGGCGTCGACGATGTGACGACGATCCTCGCGCAGGTGCAGCGTGATCGCGTCCGCGCCCGCCTCTTCGGCGGCGAGCGCCGCGCGGACCGGATCGGGATAGCGCGTGCCGCGCGCATTGCGCAGCGTCGCGACGTGGTCGATGTTCACGCCGAGGTCGATGGCGGTGGGCGTTGTCAGGAAGAAGCTCATAGGTTTTGCAGGTCGATCAGGATCTGACGCGTGGCGAGCGGCGTGCCGCCGAGATAGGTGTTCAGCAGGAAGCGCATCAGCGTCTTGCTTTGCGCAACCGTCTGGGCTCGATGGTAATCGTCCTGCTCCATGTCGAGCAACGTCTGTCCGGTGATGACCGGCCAGTGCGACGGCACGTCGTCGTCCGCATTGCGCACGCCGCGCTCGGGATCGAACACGTAGCGGCGCTCGGGCTCGACGGCGCGGCGCGCGACCGTGCGGTTCAGCGCCATCGCATACCCGGTCTCGCGCAGCAGCACACGCTCGAACGAGCGCAGCACCTGCACCGCGGGCTCGCCGTGCGCGAGGCGCGTGAGGGTCAGCACGTAATGATTGAACAGCGGCGGCTGGGGATCCTCGCGCGCGCAGAATTTCACGAGCAGCTCGTTCGCGTAGAAACCGCACAACAGCCCGTCGCCGCTTAGCGGCAGCATCCCGCCGACCCACTCGGCGCCCGTCAGCGTGCGCACCTCGGATTTGCCGGACCACGACAGCAGCAACGGCTGGAAGGTCTGCAATACGCCGCGCAACGCCGAGTGCGGGCGCTTCGCGCCCTTTGCGACGAGCGCGAGCCGGCCGTGGTCGCGCGTCAGCACATCGACGATCAGGCTCGTTTCCCGATACGGATAGCTGTGCAGCACGAACGCCGGCTGCTCGGCGACGCGGAAATCGGACGTGCGAGACGCCGCGCGCCGCACCTTGCGCGGCGGTTCGGGCGGTGCCGGCAACGGCGCGTCATTCGCGCCGGCGCTCACCGCGTCTTCGGTCGACGTCAGCGCGTCATTCGTACCCATAGGCACGCAGCCCCGCCTCGTTGTCGGCCCAACCGCTCTTCACCTTCACGAAGGTTTCGAGGTAGACGGGGCCGTCGAACAGCTTCTCCATGTCCATCCGCGCCTCGGTGCTGATCTGCTTGAGCTTCTCGCCCTTCTTGCCGATCACCATCGCCTTGTGCGAATCGCGCTCGACGAGGATCGTCGCGAAGATGCGCTTCAGGCGGCCCTCTTCCTCGAACTTGTCGATCAGCACGGTGCTCGTGTACGGCAGTTCGTCGCCGGTCCAGCGGAATACCTTCTCGCGCAGGATTTCGGCCGCGAGAAAACGCGAGCTGCGGTCGGTCAGCTCGTCCTCGCCGTAGATCGGCTCGCCTTCCGGCAGGTACGGCTTGATCGTATCCAGCAGGCGCTTGATGTCTTCCGGCCGCTGCGCCGACAGCGGCACGAGTTCGGTGAATTCGCGCAGTTCGCTCACCTTCTGCATGAACGGGAACAGCGACGCCTTGTCGTTCACGCGGTCGATCTTGTTCGCGATCAACAGCGTCGGCATGCCGGGCGGGATCAGGTCGAGCACCTTCTGGTCATCGGGCCCGAAGCGGCCGGCCTCGATCACGAACAGGATCACGTCGACCGACGTCAGCGTCGACGTGACCGCGCGGTTCAGCGAACGGTTCAGCGCGGTGCTGTGACGCGTCTGGAAGCCAGGCGTGTCGACGAACACGAATTGCGCGTCGTCGAACGTGTTGATGCCGGTGATGCGGTGACGGGTCGTCTGCGCCTTGCGCGACGTGATGCTGATCTTCTGGCCGACGAGTGCGTTCATCAACGTCGACTTGCCGACGTTCGGGCGGCCCACGATCGCGATCATGCCGCAACGGAAACCGGTAGGAGCGGGAGTGTTCATATCGTTTGGGAGACAGGTTCGGAAACGGCCGCGCGGCGCGCGGCACGATCGATGGGCAATTCAGTGGCCGGCATCGGCCACGCGCGCCTGCGCGGCAGCAAGACTCGCGCCGCCAAGCGGCGCATCGGCGTCGGGCGCCGCGGCATCGCGTGCGCGTGCCGGCGTGCGCGCGGCGGAGTCGGCACTCGCGGAAGGCTTATCGGCCGACGACGCTGCCAAATCGGCTGCATGGCCGGCCGGCTTGTCGGCTGCGCGCGACGCGGCTTCGGCAGGTCTTTCTGCAGCCTTGTCGGGCCGCTCGGCCGGTTTGTCGGCCACCTTGTCGGTCGCCGGCTTCGCCGCCCGCTCGCCCTTATCCGTGGCAGGCTCGACATGCGCCGCGCGAATCGCCGCCATCGGCGCGACGGCCGGCTCGCCCGTGGCCGCAGCCGCAGCGGTTGCAGCCGGCGCCGCGCCGGCCGCCCTGGCCTCGCGCGCCGCCGCACGTTCCTTGCGCTCCGGCGAGCGCAGGTCGAGCGCTTCCTGCACGCCCTTCACGCCCGGCACGATCTCGGGTTCGACATGCTTGGACCCGCGTGCGTTTTTCGAGCGCTTCGGCTTCGCGGCCAGCATCGGCGCGGCCGCCATCACTTCGTCGAGCGCCTTCTTCGCAGCGGCCTGCTCGGCCGCGCGCCGGCTCGCGCCGGAACCCGATACCTTCACGTCGAGCTTCGGCACCGTGCACTCGACCTCGAACTGCTGATTGTGCGCCGCACCATGCGTCGCGACGACCGTATAGGTCGGCAGCGCGATCTTGTGCCCCTGCAAGTATTCCTGCAGCAGCGTCTTCGCGTCCTTGCCGAGCGTGCGCGGATCGATGTGGTCGAGAATCGGGATGTAGAGCCGCTTGATGACCCCTTGGGCGGCTTCGAAGCCGCCATCGAGGAATACGGCCCCGATGATGGCTTCGAACGCGTCCGCGAGGATCGACGGGCGGCGGAATCCGCCGCTGCGCAGCTCGCCCTCGCCGAGCCGCAGGCCGTCCGAGATATTCAGGGCCTGAGCGATTTCGTACAACGACTGCTGCTTGACGAGGTTGGCGCGTACGCGCGACAGATCACCTTCGTCCAGCTTGCCGAAACGCTGGAACAAAAGGGCGGCCACCGCGCAATTCAGAACGGAATCGCCGAGAAACTCGAGCCGTTCGTTGTGCGTGGCGCTGTGACTGCGATGGGTCAAAGCCTGGCGCAACAATTCCGCATTGCGAAATTCGTAGCGCAGCCGGCTTTCCAACTGGGATAGGGGCATGTGCAGGAGTATAACGCGGGCACCCGGTCGGGCCGAAACGGCACGGCCGGACGCGAAAAGGCGTGTCGAGGCGGTGTTACCGCCGGTTCTTAAAGTAGTTCGGCAATACGCGACGCGGCCCGTGCGTCGCGTATTGCGTGTGAATCGAATGCGATCAGTTGAAGGAACCGATGCGCTTCAGGTCGCCGAAGTTCATCCAGATGAAGAACGCGCGGCCGACGATGTTCCGGTCCGGCACGAAACCCCAGTAGCGGCTGTCCGCGCTGTTGTCGCGGTTGTCGCCCATCATGAAGTAGTGACCGGGCGGCACCTTGCAGATCACGCCGCGGCTGTTGTACGTGCAGTTGTCGCGATACGGATAGTCGTATGCGCCCATCACGAACGGCGGCACGGCCGGGTTGTTGAGGATCGCGTTCTTCTTGTTGCCGATCGTTTCCTCGAACTGCTTCGCGTAATTCTGGCGCTCGTCGTCGAAGAAATCGGGCAGCGGCGTTTCGGGCACCGGCTGGCCGTTGATCGTGAGCTGCTTGTCCTGATACGCGATCGTGTCGCCCGGCAGGCCGATCACGCGCTTGATGTAATCGACCGACTCGTCCTTCGGATAGCGGAACACGACGACGTCGCCGCGCGACAGCGGGCTGCCCTGCGTGATCTTCGTGTTCGTGACCGGCAGGCGCAGCCCGTACTCGAACTTGTTGACGAGGATGAAGTCGCCGACGAGCAGCGTCGGCACCATCGAGCCCGACGGAATCTTGAACGGCTCGACGACGAACGAACGCACGACGAACACGGCCAGGATCACCGGGAAGAAGCTCGCCGTGTACTCGAGCCACCACGGCTGGCGCAGCTTTTCGTCACGCAGCTTCGAACGCGTCTGCGCTGCGTTTTCGTCCGCGAAACGCTTGTCGATGCGCGACTGCTGGCGATCGAACTCCTCGATCGCCGAGTCGGCCGCCTTGCGACGCCGCGGCAGGAACACCAGTTTGTCCAGCACCCACGCTACGCCCGTCACGACGACGAGCACAAAAAGAATCAGCGCAAAATTCATAAAGGATCAGTCCTGTTATTTGTCTTCGACGCGCAAGATCGCGAGGAACGCCTCCTGCGGGATCTCGACCGAACCCACCTGCTTCATGCGTTTCTTACCTTCTTTCTGCTTCTCGAGCAGTTTCTTCTTCCGCGTGATGTCGCCGCCGTAGCACTTCGCGAGCACGTTCTTGCGGAGCGCCTTGATGTTCTCGCGCGCGACGATGTGCGCACCGATCGCGGCCTGGATCGCCACGTCGTACATCTGGCGCGGGATGATCTCGCGCATCTTCGCGGCGACTTCGCGGCCGCGATATTGCGATTGCGACCGGTGCACGATGATCGACAGCGCGTCGACCTTGTCGCCGTTGATCAGCATGTCGACCTTCACGACGTCCGACGAACGGTACTCCTTGAACTCGTAATCCATCGACGCATAGCCGCGCGATACCGACTTCAGGCGATCGAAGAAGTCGAGCACGATCTCGGCCATCGGGATCTCGTACGTGAGCTGCACCTGGCGGCCGTGATACTGCATGTTGATCTGCGAGCCGCGCTTCTGCTCGCACAGCGTGATCACCGAGCCGACGTAATCCTGCGGCATGTACAGGTTCACGGTGACGATCGGCTCGCGCACTTCGGCGATGCGGCCGGGCTCCGGCATCTTCGCCGGATTCTCGACCATGATCGTCGAGCCGTCGCTCTGCACGACCTCGTAGACGACCGTCGGCGCGGTCGTGATGAGATCCATGTCGAACTCGCGCTCGAGCCGCTCCTGTACGATTTCCATGTGCAGCAGCCCGAGGAAGCCGCAACGGAACCCGAAACCGAGCGCCTGCGACACTTCCGGCTCGTACTGCAGCGATGCGTCGTTCAGCTTGAGCTTCTCGAGCGATTCGCGCAGCGCGTCGTACTGGTTCGCCTCGACCGGATACAGCCCCGCGAACACCTGCGGCTTCACTTCCTTGAAGCCCGGCAGCGGCTCGGCAGCGGCCTTGGTCGCGTGCGTGACGGTATCGCCGACTTTCGCGGCCGTCAGTTCCTTGATGCCCGCGATGATGAAGCCCACCTGCCCGGCCGACAGCGACTCGAGATTGCGCGACTTCGGCGTGAACACGCCAACGTGCTCGACCGGATACTGCGCGCCGGTCGCCATCATCTTGATCTTGTCCTTCGGACGCAGCGTGCCGTTGACGATACGCACGAGCATCACGACGCCGACGTAGTTGTCGAACCACGAATCGATGATCAGCGCCTGCAGCGGCGCGGCCGGATCGCCCTTCGGCGGGGGCACCTTCGCGATCAGCGACTCGAGCACGTCCTCGACGCCGAGGCCCGTCTTCGCGCTGCAGCGCGTCGCGTCGGTCGCGTCGATGCCGATCACGTCCTCGATTTCCTCGATCGCGTTCTCGGGGTTCGCGGCCGGCAGGTCGATCTTGTTCAGCACGGGCACGACCTCGACGCCGAGTTCGATCGCCGTGTAGCAGTTCGCGACCGTCTGCGCCTCGACGCCTTGACTCGCGTCGACGACCAGCAGCGCGCCTTCGCACGCGGACAGCGAACGGCTGACCTCGTACGAGAAGTCGACGTGCCCCGGCGTGTCGATCAGGTTCAGGTTGTAGACCTTGCCGTCGCGTGCGCGATAGGACAACGCGGCAGTCTGCGCCTTGATCGTGATGCCGCGCTCGCGCTCGATATCCATTGAGTCGAGCACCTGCGCTTCCATTTCACGGTCGGCGAGGCCGCCGCATACCTGGATGATGCGATCCGCGAGCGTCGACTTGCCATGGTCGATGTGGGCGATGATCGAGAAATTGCGAATATGATCCATTCAGTGCCGATCAAGCGAAAAAGGCGCGCTCACGACTGCGGAGCACGCCTTGTAAGTCGGTGAAAAAACGGCTTATTTTAGCCGAAAAGGCTTACGCCGGGCGGGATTTCGGACGCTCTGCCACGCGGGAGCCCGGCCGAGCCGACCGCCGGATCGTGCCCCGTGCGAAGCGGCGCCAGCCCGCGGCGGGCCCGGTTCAGCGCCGGGCCGCCAGCGCGTCGCGCACCCGCGCGTCGTCGAACCGGTGGCGGCACACTTCCGCGCCGTCCAGCAGCAGCACGGGCACGTCCTCGTCGTAACGCGCGACGAGCGCAGCATCGGTGTCGATGTCGATGTAGTCGACCGCGACGCCGAATTCGGCCGCCACCGGCGCCAGTGCGTCGCGCATGTCGTCGCACAGGTGGCACCAGCCGCGGCCGTAGAGCGTGAACATCGGCGCGTTACTTCTGGCGCGGCCGCACGGGCACGAACTGCGTGTTGTCGCCACGCCGCACGAGCACCGCGACCGCCTTCTGCGGATCGAGCTGCGCGGTCACGTCCGCGAACTGCTTCGCGCTCGTGATGTCGGTGTCGCCCACCCGCAGCACGATGTCGCCGCGCTGCAGGCCCGCACGGGCGGCCGGCCCGTCGACGCCGTCGATCTGCACGCCGTTCTTCAACTTCAGCGTCTTCATCTGCTCCGCCGTCAGGTCGCTGACCGTCAGGCCGAGCGAATTGGTCTGGCGCGGCTTCTGCGGTGCATTCTTGCGCTGCTCGGCCTTCGCCGTCGACTCGGCCGGCGTCTCGGCGATCGTGATCGGCAGATCGCGCGCCTGACCCTTGCGCCACACGCTGACCGTCGCCTTCGTGCCAGGCTTCGTGTCGCCGACCATGCGCGGCAGATCCGACGCCGCATCGACCGGACGGCCGTTGAACTTCAGGATAATGTCGCCCGGCTGGATGCCGGCCTTGTCGGCGGGGCCGCCCGGCTCGACGCTGCTGACGAGCGCGCCTTCGGCCTTCGGCAGCCCGATCGAGTCGGCCACGTCCTTCGTCACCTCGCCGATCGCCACCGCGATCCGGCCGCGCGTGACCTTGCCCGTCGCCTTCAGCTGGTCGGCCACGCGCATCGCCTCGTCGATCGGAATCGCGAACGAAATGCCCATGAAGCCGCCGGTCCTGCTGTAGATCTGCGAGTTGATGCCGATCACCTCGCCCTGCATGTTGATCAGCGGGCCGCCCGAGTTGCCGGGGTTCACGGCGACGTCGGTCTGGATGAACGGCAGGTAGTCGCCCGTGTTGCGGCTCTTCGAGCTGACGATGCCGGCCGTGACCGTGTTGTCGAGGCCGAACGGCGACCCGATCGCGACGACCCATTCGCCGACGCGCACCTTGTTCGAATCGCCGATCGCGACGACCGGCAGGTTCGACGCCTGGATCTTGACGACCGCGACGTCCGTACGGTCGTCGACGCCGATCAGCTTCGCCTTGAATTCGCGCTTGTCGGTCAGCGTCACGTAAATGGTGTCCGCATCGTCAACGACGTGCGCATTGGTCATCACGTAACCGTCGGCCGACACGATGAAGCCCGAGCCGACGCCGCGGTTCTGCTCGGTGTCGGGCGGATTGTCCGGCGCCGGCGCGTTCTTCGGGTTACCGCCGTTACCGGGCGCCTGCGGCAGCGGAATGCCGAAGAAGCGCCGGAAGAATTCGGACATGTCGCCGTTGTCGAAGCCGGGCGGGAGCATCCCGCGCGGGCCGCTCGTCGGCACGTTGGCGGTGGTCCGGATGTTCACGACGGCCGGGCCGACCTTCTCGACCAGATCGGCAAAGTCGGGCAGGCTGGCAGCGGGAGCCGTCACAGCGAACGCGGTATGCGGCACGAGCGGCAGGCAGGCAGACAGCGCCGCCGCCGCGAGCCATTTGCGCAGCGTGAGTTTCATCATGTCGGAAGCCGTAGCGTTACTTGGAAGCCTTGTATTCTATGGCAGACGCGAACTGCTGCAACGTGGCCGGCGGCACTTCGCCGAGCACGGTGATCCAGTAGTCGCCGCGGCGCTTCACGAGAACGTGCGTCGCACCGGTGCTGCCCGCGCCTTCCTTGCGCGTATTCTTTTCGGCCGGCTCGATGAAAACCGAGATCGTCGCGAGGCCGTCGGTGAAGACGGCCTGATCGACCGGGATCGGCGGATCGCCCGCATCGCGCGCGGCCATCGGCCGGCGCACTTCACGAATCTTCTGGAAGCCGGCGACGCTCGGCGCAAGCTGCCAGCCCTGCGCCTCCATGTCGACCGCCGCGACCGGCGGGCGCACGACCGTCCAGCCGCTCAGATTGCGCATGCCGGCTGCAATCGCGGCCTTGTCGCCGCTTGCGCCGCCCGTCTGCAGTTGCGAGAACGCGATCTGTTCGAGCACGTGATCGTTCGCGTCGAGCGTCTGCGAACGCAGCAGCAGCCCGGTGCGCGGGTCGGCCCACAGCTTGTACGTGAAACGATACGCATCTTTCGGCACGAGCTCGACGACCTGCGCGTCGATCCCGGCCACACGGTCCTTGCCGAGCGACTTCGCATCGTAGACGGACATCACGTGCTCGCCGCTCGCGCCGAGCAGCGCGGGAAACGAGTCGCGCGTCTGGCGGCGTTCGACCACGCACAGCTTGCGCTCGGGCACGAACGTATACAGCTCGTCGTTGTGCCGCAGCAGCTTGCGCGGCTTGCCGTCGAGCGTCTCGATCCGCTCGAACTCGCCGTCGCGGGACGAGACGTGCGCGATACGCGACGACTGCACGTACCCACCGCGCTGGTAGACGAACGTACCTTCGTAGCTCTGCTGCTGCGCCGCCTGCTGGACGCGGTCGAGCCAGTCAGCGGCGCCCTTGCGGGTCGCGACGGGATCGTCCGGTTGCTGGGCGCTGGCGGGAAGGGATTGAACGGACAACAGGGCGGCTGCGCAAAGCAAAAGGGCCGGCAGCCGCTTCCATCCGGAGATGGCGTGATTCAACTGCAATGTCCGCATCGGGGTTATTGGCCTGGCGTGGTGGTCACGGCAGCGCGGATCAGCGGCATCGAACCCGTGACGACGGGCTGCTGCGCGAATTGCTGGTGCGCTTCAAGGTATTGGTCGAGGCTGGCGTCGCGAATGATGTTGACGTCCTGCAGGCCCGGCTGGGTCGATGCCTGCGCAACCGTCACGCGCTGCAGGTTGCCGTTCTGCGGCGCGCCTGCCGATGCGACCTGGACGGCGCCCGGGGCGCCGGCCGTCTGCATCTGCGGGACGACGATCCACGTCAGCGTGGCGGCCGCGGCGGCCACCGCGAACGCGGGCACGACGCGGCGGCGCAGCGACAGCAGCTTGCGTGCGACCGGCGCGGCCGCCGGCGCCAGCAGGTGCGGCTCGCTTTCGAGCGCAGCCGACATGCGCGCGGTGAACGCGACGCTCAGCGCGGGCGACAGCGCGAGCTCGTCCGAGCGCAGCGCATCGCCGATCAAGTGGTACTGGGCCCATACGGCGCGATCCGCGCGGTCGAGTTCAGCCAGAAACTGCCCGTGATCCGGGCCGTCGAACATTTCGCCGTCGACCAGCGCGGAAATGCGCTCGCCGCGCGAGCACGCCTGCGATTGCGTATTGACCGACCCCATGATGCTCCCCATCTTGCACACCCCGTCGTGACTTCACGACTCTATCCGTTACTAGACCCCGACCCGCGTCGTTCCGCCCGTCGCGCTTACCAGCGCTTGCCTTCGGGCGTATCGAGCAGCGGACGCAATTTGGCAGCGATTGCTTCGCGCGCGCGGAAGATCCGCGATCGGACCGTCCCGATCGGACAGCCCATCATTTCCGCGATCTCTTCGTAGCTCAGGCCCTCGATCTCGCGCAGCGTGATTGCCTGGCGCAGTTCTTCGGGCAGCAGAGCCATTGCAGCGTTGACCGTCTCGGCAATCTGCTTGCTCATCAACATCGACTCAGGCGTGTTGATATCCCTTAGTTGGTCTGCGTCGGAGAAAGTTTCCGCTTCCTCCGCATCGGCCTCGGTCGAGGTCGGCGCCCGGCGGCCTTGCGTCGCAAGGTAGTTCTTCGCCGTGTTGACGGCAATTCGGTACAACCACGTATAGAACGCCGATTCGCCGCGGAATTGCGGCAACGCACGATACGCCTTGATGAACGCGTCCTGGGCCACATCCTCGACCTCGGCGGGATCCCGCACGAGGCGCGAGATCAGCCGAATGATCTTGCGGTGGTATTTGGAGACCAGGAGTTCGAACGCCGCCTTGTCGCCCTTCTGTACGCGCTCGACCAGAGCCTGATCGATTTCTTTTTCACTCACCTGACAAATCCGTTAACTAGGGATGCAACGCGGAGCGTTATTGTAGCGTTCCGGCGCCGGGCGCTGGTTACGGCCGGTAACCGCGCCGCCGTCATGCCCGCCCCGCCGCCCCGGCCGTCCTCGCCAGCACCGACAGCGCGCTGAACGATGCGGCGTCGAGCGCGTCGGCCGGAATCAGCAGCGGCCGGGCCCGCCGGGCACCCTGCCCGACCGACAGCACCAGCAGCAGGCTGCTCCAGTGCGCGTGGCCCGTCACGCGGCCGCGGGCCAACAACTGCCCGGTGCGGCCAAACGCCGCAATCTCCCCGAAGGCATCGATCCGCAGCTCGGCCGGCAGCCGGCGGGCGCAGGCCCGCACCGCCCATACGGCCAGCAGGGCCGCCGTCGCGGCCGACACGCCCGCGCCGGCGGCAACGCCCGCGCGCGGCGCCCAGAACAGGTACGCCGACGCGGCAGCCGACGCGACGAATACGGCCAGCACGAGATACGACACGGCCGAGGCCCGCAACGCAAAGCGCTGCGGGCGCCCGGCCGGAGCATCGAATGGACTCGTCAAGCGATTCGACGTCAGACGCGCTTGAACACCAGCGTGCCGTTGGTACCGCCGAAGCCGAAGTTGTTCTTCACGGCCACGTCGATCTTCATGTCACGCGCGGTGTTCGCGCAGTAATCGAGATCGCACTCGGGGTCCTGGTTGAAAATGTTGATGGTCGGCGGCGACACGTTGTTGTGCAGCGCCAGCACCGTGAACACCGATTCGAGGCCGCCCGCGCCACCCAGCAGGTGGCCCGTCATCGACTTCGTCGAGTTGACCACCATCTTGTACGCGTGCTCGCCGAAGGCCGCCTTCACCGCGTCGGACTCGTTCTTGTCGCCCAGCGGCGTCGACGTGCCATGCGCGTTCAGGTACTGGACCTCGTCCGGGTTCATGCCGGCGTCGCGCAGCGCCGCGACCATGCAGCGGCGCGGGCCGTCCATGTTCGGCGCGGTCATGTGGTACGCGTCGCCCGTCATGCCGAAGCCCGCGACTTCCGCGTAGATCTTCGCGCCGCGCGCCTTCGCCGCCTCGTACTCTTCGAGCACCATCACGCCCGAGCCCTCGCCCAGCACGAAGCCGTCGCGGTCCTTGTCCCACGGACGCGACGCGGTAGCCGGATCGTCGTTGCGGGTCGACAGCGCGCGCGCTGCCGCGAAACCGCCGATGCCGAGCGGCGACACCGTCGATTCGGCGCCGCCCGCGACCATCACGTCGGCGTCGCCGGCCTGGATCAGGCGCGCGGCGAGGCCGATGCTGTGCAGGCCGGTCGTGCAGGCCGTCACGGCCGCGAGGTTCGGGCCCTTCAGGCCGAACATGATGCTCAGGTGACCGGAGATCATGTTGATGATCGAACCCGGCACGAAGAACGGCGAAATGCGGCGCGCGCCGCGATCGACGTAGGTCTGGTGCGTGTCTTCGATCATCGGCAGGCCGCCGATGCCGGAACCGACCAGCACACCGATGCGTTCCGCATTGGCTTCGGTCACTTCCAGCCCGCTGTCGCGGATGGCCTGGACGCCGGCGGCGATGCCGTAATGGATGAACGTATCCATGTTCCGGGCTTCCTTCGCCGGGATGTATTCCTCGGCGCTGAAACCCTTCACTTCGCCCGCGAAATGGCACGCGAGGTTCGACGCATCGAACTTCGTGACGGTGGCGATACCGGACTTGCCGGCGACGAGATTGGCCCAGCCGTCGGCAACATTATTGCCAACAGGCGAAATCAGCCCCAGGCCTGTAACGACAACACGACGGCGGCTCACGGTAACCTCTTTTCCATTATTGGATGACAAAAACAAAAGCCACAGTGGCCACAGGAATCAGCCCTGCGAGCCCTGTGGCTGTTAGTCCGTCCGGCGCGAAGCCGGCAGGATGGCGCGTCAATCGCGAAGATCGCGGCGACGTGGCGGACAAGCGCGAAAGGCGCTTACGCCTTGACGTTTGCGCGAGCGTAGTCGATCGCTTGCTGAACGGTCGTGATCTTCTCTGCTTCTTCGTCCGGGATTTCCATGCCGAACTCGTCTTCGAGCGCCATCACCAGTTCGACCGTGTCGAGCGAGTCGGCGCCCAGGTCGTTCACGAACGAAGCTTCGTTCTTGATCTCGGCTTCGGCGACGCCCAGTTGTTCAGCGACGATCTTCTTGACACGTTGTTCGATGTTGTCCATTACCCCTCCGAGGGAAAGTTCAGATTTACAAGTGCGCGCATTTTATCAGGTTTGCTGACGCCAAAACGCGCGTTGGCTTGATGGTCGATCAAGCGCCGATCCGCCTGAAAAACGGGATACGGCGCGGATGGTAAACGAAAACCGTTACGACATGTACATGCCGCCGTTCACGTGCAGCGTCGTGCCGGTGATGTAACCGGCCTGCGGCGATGCGAGGAACGCGACGGCATGGGCGATGTCCTCCGGGCTGCCGAGGCGGCCGAGCGGAATCTGGGTCTTGAGCGCGGCCTGCTGTTCTTCCGGCAGCGTCTTCGTCATGTCGGTGTCGATGAAGCCCGGCGCCACGCAGTTCACGGTGATGCCGCGGCTGCCGATTTCGCGCGCGAGTGCGCGCGTCATCCCCGCGACGCCGGCCTTCGCGGCCGCATAGTTGACCTGACCCGGATTGCCGGCCGAGCCGACCACCGACGTGATGTTGATGATACGACCGCCGCGCGCCTTCATCATCGGGCGCAGCACCGCACGCGACAGACGGAACACCGACTTCAGGTTGGTGTCGATCACCGCATCCCAGTCCTCGTCCTTCATCCGCATCGCGAGCTGGTCCTGCGTGATGCCCGCGTTGTTGACGAGCACGTTCAGCGCACCGAATTCCTTCACGGTCGCGTCGATCAGCGCTTCGGCAGCCGCCGCGTCGTTGACGTTCAGCACCGCGCCGCGGCCCGCGACACCTGCTTCCGCGAACGCCGCGGTGATCGCGGCGGCGCCCGATTCGCTCGTCGCCGTGCCGATCACCGTCGCGCCCAGACGCGCGAGTTCGAGCGCGATCGAACGGCCGATGCCGCGCGACGCGCCGGTCACGATCGCAACCTGTTTATCGAGAGTCTTGTCCATGGATCGAATATCCGTTGCTTGGGAAAAGGCGCCGCGTCAGGCGGTCACCAGCTTGAGCGCTTCGTCGAGCGAAGCCGGATCGAACACCGACGCCCCCGTCAGATTGCCGTCGATGCGCTTCGTCAGGCCGGCGAGCACCTTGCCCGGACCGCATTCGATCACGTGCGTGATGCCCGTGCCCGCGATGTGCCGCACGCACTCGACCCAGCGCACCGGGCCCGCGGCCTGGCGCACCAGCGCATCCTTGATCGCAGCCGGATCGCTCGTCACCGCGACGTCGATGTTGTTGACGACCGGAATCTGCGGCGCCTTCACGTCGACGTTCGCGAGATAGTCGCGCAACTGATCCGACGCCGGCTTGAGCAGCGACGAATGGAACGGCGCCGACACCGGCAGCGGCAGCGCGCGCTTCGCGCCCTTCGCCTTCGCGATTTCGCATGCCTTTTCGACCGCGGCCTTGCTGCCTGCGATCACGACCTGCGCGGGCGCATTGAAGTTCACCGCTTCGACGACGCCCGCTTCCGCGGCTTCGGCGCATACCGCACGCACCGCGTCGTCGTCGAGGCCCAGGATCGCGGCCATGCCGCCCTGGCCGACCGGCACGGCCGTCTGCATCGCCTGCGCGCGAAAGCGCACGAGCGGCACCGCGTCCTTGAACGCGATCGCGCCGGCCGCGACGAGCGCCGTGTATTCACCGAGGCTGTGGCCAGCAACGATCGACGGCGCCGGGCCGCCTGCCTGCTGCCACGCGCGGTAGCACGCGTACGCTGCGGTCAGCATCACGGGCTGCGTGTTGGTGGTCAGGTTCAGCTCTTCGGCCGGACCTTCGGCGATCAGCTTGCCGAGATCCTGATCGAGCGCGTCGGACGCTTCCTGGAGCGTCTCGCGCACGACGGCCAGATCGGCGAATGCGTTGAGCATGCCGATCGCCTGCGAGCCCTGCCCCGGAAAAACGAATGCGAATTTCATATCGTCCCCAATTGAATCGATTCGAACGGCGCACGAGAGCGGCGCGCCGGTTGGAGATCCGCGCGCGGCTTGTCGCGCGCCGCGGATCAGAAGCGGAAGACCGACGCGCCCCAGGTGAAGCCGCCGCCGACGCCTTCGATCAGCACGTGCTGACCGCGCTGGATGCGGCCGTCGCGCACCGCGACGTCGAGCGCCAGCGGGATCGACGCGGCCGACGTGTTGCCGTGCTGGTCGACCGTCACGACCATGCGCTCCTGCGGCAGGCCGAGCTTGCGGCAGGTGCTGGTCATGATGCGGATGTTGGCCTGGTGCGGAATCAGCCAGTCGATTTGCTCGGGCGCGAGATTCGCCTTCGCGAGCGCTTCGATCGCGACTTTTTCGAGCACGTTGACCGCGAGCTTGAACACGGCCTGCCCGTCCATGTGCAGGAACGCGCTGCCGTCGATCACGCCGCGATTGACGTTGCCCGGCGTGCACAAGATGTTCGAGTAGCTGCCGTCCGCGTGCAGCGCGCTGCCGAGCACGCCCGGCTCTTCCGATGCGGACAGGATCACCGCGCCCGCGCCGTCGCCGAACAGCACGCAGGTCGTGCGGTCCTTGAAGTCGAGAATGCGCGAGAACGTCTCCGCGCCGACCACGAGCGCCGTACGGTGCTGGCCGCTGCGGATGAAGCTGTCGGCCGTCGCCATCGCGTATGCGAAGCCCGAACACACGGCCTGCACGTCGAATGCCGCGCCGCCGTTCTTGATGCCGAGCTTGTTCTGCAGCAGGCACGCGGTGCTCGGGAACACGAAATCGGGGGTCGAAGTCGCGACGATGATCAGGTCGATCGACTGCGGATCGACACCGGCCGCTTCGATCGCACGACGCGATGCCTCGAGCGCGAGATCGCTCGTCGTGACGTCGGGTGCGGCGAAATGGCGTGCATGGATGCCCGTACGCGCCACGATCCATTCATCGCTCGTCTCGATGCCTTCCTTCGCAAGACGATCGGTCAACTGCTGGTTCGTGACGCGGTCGGGCGGCAGGTAGCTGCCCGTGCCGAGCACGCGGGAATAGAGAGTCGATTGGGCCATTTATGCTTTAGAGGATTGCGCAGCGGAAGGTTCGGCGTGATGGCCTGCGGCAGGGCTTGCATGGCCCGCGCCGCCCGCGTCGTGCTCGCCGTCGCCGAGCGACGCCGAATTATCCGCCATCGCGCGCGCGAGGCGCTCCAGCACCCCGTTTTTGACGGCATCATACCCGCGTTTGATCGCCCACTCAAACGCGTAGGCGTCGGCCGAACCATGGCTCTTGATCACGAGGCTCTTCAGCCCCAGCAGCGCCGCGCCGTTGTACTGGCGGTGGTCGACGCGCTTCTTGAAACGCATCAGCACGGGCAGCGCGAGCAGCGCCATCAGCTTCGACATCAGCGAACGGCCGAACTCCTCGCGGATGATGTCCGACAGCATCTGCGCGAGCCCTTCCGACGTCTTCAGCGCGACGTTGCCGACGAAGCCGTCGCAGACGATCACGTCGACGGTGCCCTTGTAGATGTCGTTGCCTTCCACGTTGCCGCGGAAATTGAGCGTGCTGGCGCGCAGCAGCTCGCCTGCGCGCTTGATCGTCTCGTTGCCCTTGATGACCTCTTCGCCGATGTTCAGCAGGCCGATCGTCGGGCGCTCCTTGCCTTCGAGCGCGGCCACCAGCGCGTGCCCCATCTCCGCGAACTGCAGCAGATGCTGCGGTTCGCAGTCGACGTTCGCGCCGAGGTCCAGCATCATCGTGTAGCCGGTCGGGTTCGGCAGCGCGAACGCGATCGCGGGCCGCTCGATGCCGGGCAGCGTCTTGAGTACGTAGCGGGAAACGGCCATCAACGCGCCGGTATTGCCGGCGGAAATGCAGGCCTGCGCCGCGCCTTCCTTGACGTGGTTGAGCGCGACGCGCATCGAAGAATCCTTCTTCTTGCGCAGCGCCACTTCGACAGGGTCGTCCATCGCCACGACTTCGGTGGCGGGCACGATGGTCAACGCGGGATCGTCGAGGGCTTTCAGCTTCTTCAACTGAGCGCGAATCGCGCTTTCGATGCCGACGAGCATCAGGTGCGCATCGGGATGCGCGCGGACGAACTTGACTGCCGCGGGAACGGTCACGGACGGGCCGTGGTCGCCTCCCATGCAATCGATTGTGAGCTTTACGGTCATGGAATGCGACGAATTTCAGGCACAAAAAAGCGGCAGTTGAATGCCGCCTTTTTGTTGAGCCAGGAAAGTGTCAAGCGAACCAGTTGTCACGCGAACGGCGAGCGTAGCGCGCAACGCGTGACTTGACGCTTAGTCGTTCTTCGTCTTGACGACTTTCTTGCCGCGATAGTAGCCGTTCGGGCTGACGTGGTGACGCAGGTGCACTTCACCCGTGCTCGGCTCGACTGCCAGCGGCGCTGCCGTCAGGAAATCGTGCGAACGATGCATGCCGCGCTTCGACGGCGACTTCTTGTTTTGCTGGACTGCCATGACTAACTCCTAAATAATTTTCCGGATTCTAACACAGCCCGATCCGGCGCTTAACTACCCTGGCCCAAAGCCCTACGCCTTCCCGCGCCACAACTGCTCAGTGTTTCTTGGTGCCGTCACCGTCCTTCTTCAACGCTTGCAGCGCTGCGAACGGATTCGGCCGTTTGCCTTCGTCCCCGGCTTCGTCGGACTCCTCGTCCGACTCTTCCGCGGGACCGCTCGCGCCCGACACGAGGCTTTCGTGAACTGCCGGGCAAACCTCGTGCTTGGGCACGAGCGGCAACGAAAGCAGCAATTCCTCTTCGATCAAGTCGACGAGATCGAACTGGCGTGAGCCCACGATCACATCGGCTTCATCGTCGTCGAGCGGAAATTCCTCTGCTTCTTCTTCGGTCGCGACGATCCGGTACGTCATGTCGACGTCAAACGCCTGATCGTACGGCGTCATGCAGCGCTGGCACGTGAGCCATGCATGGCCGTGCACCGCGAGGCGCAGATACGGCTGCTGCCCGTCGGCGCCGTCGTCCTGCAACTCTTTCTGCGTGAACCCTTCCGCCTGCCACGTGAAGACCGTGTCGCGATCCGGCGCGTCCGTCGGCACTTCGTTTAACATGCGCGGCAGTTGCGAGAGGCGCACTGCCCCGGCCGCCTGCCGCCCGCTGCGAGCGAACTCGAACAGGTCGACCGCATGCGGATCGAGGGCTGCTGCAGGTTTGCCAGAAGAAGTGTTCATGTGCGCTCCTGCCTACAGGCTGACTTGCGGGATCCGGCTTGGCACCGCTCGCGTACGGCTCATCGAGGGATGCCGTACTTTACTTCCGAAGACCCGGCAGGCGCCACCACAGCGAAAGCCTGCCGATGAAAAGCGGGAAAGCATACCTGTTTTACCTTTTGCGGTCAATCACTTAAGCTTGCGTCCGCGCAACGCCGCGCCACACCTGACGACTCACCGATCCAACCGACCATGCCGGATACCGTTCGCCGCCCGCCGCGGCTGATTCTTGCCTCCAGTTCCCGCTACCGCCGCGCGCTCCTCGAGCGCCTCGGCGTACCGTTCGACGTCGTGTCGCCCGACCTCGACGAAACCCCGCTCGCCGGCGAAACGCCGGCCGCGACCGCGCTGCGTCTCGCCGGCGCGAAGGCGCGCGCCGTGGCCGCGACGATCGACGCGCCGGACGGCGTGCTCGTGATCGGGTCGGACCAGGTCGCGACCTTCGACGGGCGCCAGATCGGCAAGCCCGGCACGCATGAGCGCGCGCTCGCGCAACTCGTGTCGATGCAGGGCCGCGAAGTCGAATTCCACAGCGCGCTCTGCCTGTACGACAGCCGTACGGACGACGCGCAGATCGAGGACATCGTCACGCACGTGCGCTTCCGTTCGCTGCCCGAAGCCGAACTCGACGCCTACCTGCGCGCGGAAACGCCGTACGACGTGGCCGGCAGCGCGAAATCCGAAGGGCTTGGCATCGCACTGCTCGACGCGATCGACTCGGACGACCCGACCGCGCTCGTCGGCCTGCCGCTGATCGCCCTCACGCGGATGCTGCGCGCCGCCGACTACCCGCTGTTTGCCATCACCCGAGGAGACCGCGCATGACCGCCGGCACGCTTTATCTTGTCCCCAACACGCTCGGCGAAGGCGACGAATCGATGCTCGCCGCCGTGCTGCCCGCGGCCGTGCAGGCGCGCGCCGGCACGCTCGGCTATTACATCGGCGAAAACGCGAAAACGACCCGCGCGTTCCTGAAGAAGATCGGCACGACGCGTCCGATCCAGGAAATCGAGATCAGCGAGCTGAACGTGAATACGCCGGCAGGTGCCGTCGACCGGCTGCTCGCGCCCGTGCTGGCCGGCGCGGACGCCGGCCTCGTGTCGGAGGCCGGCTGCCCGGCAGTCGCCGACCCCGGCGCGCTGCTGGTGCGCCGCGCGCACGAGCGCGGCGTGAAGGTCGTGCCGCTCGTCGGGCCGAGTTCGATCCTGCTCGCACTGATGGCGTCGGGCCTGAACGGCCAGAGTTTCGCGTTCAACGGCTACCTGCCGGTCGATGCGGCCGCGCGCGCGAAGCGCCTGCGCGAACTCGAGCAACTGTCGCGCAAGGCGCGCCAGACGCAGATCTTCATCGAAACGCCGTACCGCAATCACGCGATGCTCGACACGCTGGTCGCGACCTGCGCGCCGTCGACGCAGATTTGCGTGGCGGCCGATCTGACCCTTGCGACCGAGACGATCGCGAGCCGCACGGTGGCGGACTGGAAAAAGGCGCCCGCGCCGAATCTGCACAAGCGCCCCGCGATCTTCCTGCTGCTCGCGAACTGATGCCGCGACCGATGAAAATGAAAGGCGGGCCATCGCGGCCCGCCGATTGCTGCCGTCGGCCGGCGGCCGTCAGCGCAGGTTGACCGACGCGCCGCCGGCCGTCAGCGCCTTCATCGCGGCGCCCCCGACGGCCGCGCCGAACTTGCGCGCGACACGATTCGTCAGGCTTTCCTTCACCGTATAGTCGACCAGATCCGGCGCCTTCAGCACGTCGCGCGCGACCGTGTCGGTCGTGCCGTAGCCGTCGGCGAGCCCGAGCTCGACGCTCTTCTCGCCGGTCCAGAACAGGCCCGAGAACATGTCGGGCGTCTCGTGCAGCCGCTTGCCGCGGCCATCCTTCACGGCCTTGATGAACTGCGCATGCACCTGATCGAGCAGCGCCTGCGCGTGCGCATCCATCTTCGGCGTTTCCGGCGAGAACGGATCGTAGAAACCCTTGTTTTCTCCCGACGTATGCAGGCGCCGTTCGACCCCGAGCTTGCCCATCAGCCCGGTGAAGCCGAACCCGTCCATCAGCACGCCGATCGACCCGACGATGCTCGCCTTGTCGACGAAGATCTTGTCGGCCGCGGACGCGATGTAATAGCCGCCCGATGCGCACATGTCGGTCACGACGACGTACAGCGGCTTGCTCGGATACTTGCCGCGCAACCGCCGGATCTCGTCGTAGACCATGCCGGCCTGCACCGGGCTGCCGCCCGGGCTGTTGATCCGCAGCACGACGCCGACCGTGCCGTCGTCGTCGAACGCGGCGTCGAGCGCCGTGTTGATGTCGTCGGCGTTCGCGTTGACGCCGGCCGCGATTTCGCCGTCGATCGTCACGAGCGCCGTATGCCGCCCGCTCGACGAAAACTTCGAATCGCTCGAGAAATCGATCAGCGCGAACGCGAGCAGCACGAACACGCCGAGAAACGCGAAGCGGAAGAAGATCTTCCAGCGCCGTGCCGCGCGCTGCTCCTTGACGGCCGCGAGCGCGATCCGCTCGAGCGCCGCGCGCTCCCAGCCTGGTTCACGGTCGTCGGGACGGGAGGAAGAATCCGGGGAATTCGGTTGGTCGGCCATGCAATGGTGTCGTCAGTCGGTCGTGGCGGGAGTGGCAGGATGCAGATCGGCATCGGGCACCCAGAATACCGCACGCCCGTCGGGCGTGTCGCGCTCGTCGACCTCGACCGGCCGCAGGCGGCCGCCGCGGCACGGGCCGCCGACGCACTTGCCGGTATCCGGCGCATAGATCGCGCCGTGCGTCGCGCACATCAGATAGAGACCCGACGACTCGAAGAACTGCCCTTCGGCCCAGTCGAGCTCCATCGGCACATGCGCACAGCGATTCAGGTAGCCGTAGGGGCGGCCATCGTAGCGCACGAAGAACACGACGGCCGGCTCGCCGCGCAGCGTCGCGTCGACGCGCACGCCGGCGCCGCCGTCGATCAGCGCGTCCGATGCGCACACGCGCACGGCGTCCGGCGCCGCGCTCATGCGTGCTCCCGCAGCCATGCGGCCAGCGCGCCGACGTCCGGCGCGACGAAGCGCGGCGCGAGCGCCGCCAGCGCGTCGGCCGTGTGCGCACCGTACGACACCCCGACGCCTGCCGCGCCGGCGCTGGCGGCCATTTGCAGGTCGTGCGTGGTGTCGCCGATCATCACGGTGCGCGACAGGTCCTGCCCCAATTCCCGCGACAACTCGTGCAGCATCGCCGGATGCGGTTTCGAGAACGTCTCGTCCGCGCAGCGCGTCGCGTCGAACCAACTCGTCAGCTTCGACTGGTCGAGCACTCGGTTCAGCCCTACCCGCCCCTTGCCGGTCGCGACGGCGAGCAGATAGCCCGTGTCACGCAGCTCGGCGAGCAGCTCGCGCACGCCGGCGAACAGCTCGATGCGCTGGTCGTCGAGCAGATAGTGGTAGCGGTAGCGCTCGGCCAGCCGCGCGTAGTCGGACGGATCGAGGGTCGGAGCCGCGATCCGCAGCGCATCGCGCAGGCCAAGGCCGATCACGTAGCGGGAAGCCTCGTCGGACGGCGTGGGCAGGCCGAGATCGCGGCACGCGGCCTGGATGCTGTGCGCGATGTGCGCAGTCGAATCCATCAGCGTACCGTCCCAGTCGAAGACGATCAGGTCAAATTGCTGTCGGGCCATGCGGTTCAGGCGGTATCGCGCAATGCGCTGAGTTGGTCGAGAAAGCGCCGGCATTCGGCCGGCAGCGGCGCGTCGAACTGCAGCGCCTCGCCGGTCAGCGGATGAGCAAGCCGCAGCCGGTGCGCATGCAGGAACATCCGTTTCAACGACGGCTGCGCATTCGCGCGCGCCAGCGCCTTGTTCAGTGCGAAATCGCCATACTTGGCGTCGCCCGCGATCGGCAGGCCGAGATGCGCGAGGTGCACCCGGATCTGATGGGTCCGACCCGTTTTGAGTTCCGCTTCGACGAGCACATAGTCGGACCAGCGGTCGACGAGGTTGAACACCGTATGCGACGGTAGCCCGTCGTCCTGCACACGCACGCGGCGCTCCCCTTCCGGGGTCGAATACTTGAACAGCGGCGCCTTCACTGCGCGGCGCCGGCCCCAGTCGGGCTGCCATTCGCCGTGCGCGCACGCGAAGTAGCGCTTGTCCATCCGGTTCTCGCGGATCTGCTCGTGCAGGCCCACGAGCGCCGTGCGCTTCTTCGCGAGCATCAGGATCCCGGACGTCTCGCGGTCGAGCCGGTGCACCAGTTCGAGGAATTTCGCACGCGGGCGCGCCTGACGCATCTGCTCGATCACGCCGAACGCGACGCCGCTGCCGCCGTGGACCGCGACGCCGGCCGGTTTGTCGATGACGAGCATCGCGTCGTCCTCGTACAGCACGTCGAAATTCGCGGGCGGCACGACGGGCGTGTCGGCGCGCGCGAGATCGGCCGCGGCCACGCGCACCGGCGGCACGCGGACGAGGTCGCCGAGCGCCAGGCGGTACTGCGCATCGATCCGGCCCTTGTTGACCCGCACTTCGCCGCTGCGCAGGATCCGGTAAATATGGCTTTTCGGCACGCCTTTACAGACGCGCAACAGGAAATTGTCGATCCGCTGACCGGCCGAGTTTTCGTCGATCTCGATCGTCGATACCTGGCCGCTTGCGACCGAATTCTGGGATATTTTGCCTAACTCATTCATACTGAATATAATTTTGCCCAGCCTGACGTTGTGGGTGGCCTGATCGGCCGGCCCCGGCTGAATTGGGCAAGGCGCAAGCGCAAACTGGTATTTTACTTGCGCCGGGGGTCCGCTGCTCGCCCCTAATCAAAGAGAAGCAGCAAGTTGCACGCACGGCGCCGCCCGTCGGCAAGGATCGCGCCCACAGGCGGATTCGGTCGGCAAGGCGCCGCGGTAACGGAAAGTTGGTTGAAAAGAATTTGATCGGCAGCCCGGCGGCGCGAAGTACGTCCGCAGGCTGCCGGTTGCGAAAATTACGGCGTTGCGCCCGATTTGGCCCCGCGAAGCGTGCGGGGCTTGGCGACGTCAAACCAGGGAAGTACACCCCAAGCGGGAAAGTCGGGCTGGATTCGATACTCCCCGCTGCGGCCAAAGCCGCAGCATCTGCCGCCCGTCGGCGCGCGCGACGCATTGTGCGCGCCCGTGGCAATGCCCGGACAGGCTTAGCGCGCTTTTGCAGCGTGCGGTGTGTGAACGCCGTGCTTTGAAGCCGTATTCGCAGGTGCCCTATGGCCGCCGGCCCCGTCTTTCGGGCCCAAGCGCCTCTTCAGGCAATTCTCCCCGCCAGCGTTCCCGCTCCAGCGTGCTCGTGACAACACAACAAGGTGCGGCCTGCCGTCGTTCCCGCCCTCGCGCCTGACAACCGCGAGGCGCCGGCAGCGGAGCCGCCTGGAGCCGTTCATGAAACGCATGCTGTTCAATGCGACGCAGCAGGAGGAGCTGCGCGTCGCCATCGTCGATGGGCAAAAGCTCATCGACATCGACATCGAAACCGCCGGGCGCGAACAGCGCAAAGGCAATATCTACAAAGGTGTCATCACCCGTATCGAGCCGTCGCTCGAAGCGTGCTTCGTCAACTACGGCGAAGACCGCCACGGCTTCCTGCCGTTCAAGGAAGTCGCCCGCCAGTACTTCAAGGACGGCATCGACATGCGCTCCGCGCGCATTCAGGATGCCCTGCGCGAAGGCCAGGAACTGATCGTCCAGGTCGAGAAGGAAGAGCGTGGCAACAAGGGCGCCGCCCTCACCACCTTCATCTCGCTCGCCGGCCGTTACCTCGTGCTGATG
Organism: Burkholderia sp. MSMB1459WGS; assembly: GCF_001534535.1. Lineage (NCBI taxonomy): Bacteria > Pseudomonadati > Pseudomonadota > Betaproteobacteria > Burkholderiales > Burkholderiaceae > Burkholderia > Burkholderia sp. MSMB1459WGS. The sequence goes on along the minus strand of NZ_LPMU01000064.1, from coordinate 199,521 downwards.
CCGAACAACCCGCGCGGCGGTGGCGTGTCGCGCCGGATCGAAGGCGACGAGCGCCAGGAACTGCGCGAAACGATGGCGCAACTGCAGATTCCGGACGGCATGAGCATGATCGCCCGTACCGCGGGCATCGGCCGCAGCGCCGAGGAACTGCAGTGGGACCTGAACTACCTGCTGCAACTGTGGCGCGCGATCGAGGCCGCGTCGCAAAGCGGCAACGCCGGCCAGCCGATGCTGATCTATCTGGAATCGAGCCTCGTGATCCGCGCGATCCGCGACTATTTCCAGCCGGATATCGGCGAAATCCTGATCGATACGAATGAAATCCACGATCAGGCCCGGGCATTCATGGACATCGTGATGCCGGACAACGTCGCGAAAGTGAAGCGCTACCACGACGACGTGCCGCTGTTCTCCCGCTTCCAGATCGAGCACCAGATCGAAACCGCGTACTCGCGCACGGTCCCGCTGCCGTCCGGCGGCGCGATCGTGATCGACCACACCGAAGCGCTCGTCGCGATCGACGTGAACTCGGCGCGCGCGACCAAGGGCGCGGACATCGAGGAAACGGCCACCCGCACGAACCTCGAAGCGGCCGACGAAGTCGCCCGCCAGCTGCGCCTGCGCGACCTCGGCGGCCTGATCGTGATCGATTTCATCGACATGGAATCGGCGAAGAGCCAGCGTGAAGTCGAGCAACGCCTGAAGGACGCGCTCAAGCACGACCGCGCGCGCGTCCAGATGGGCAAGATCTCCCGCTTCGGCCTGATGGAACTGTCGCGCCAGCGTCTGCGTCCGGCGCTGTCGGAAGGCAGTCACGTCACGTGCCCGCGCTGCAACGGCACCGGCCACATCCGCGACACCGAATCGTCCGCGCTGCAGGTCCTGCGGATCATTCAGGAAGAAGCGATGAAGGAAAACACCGCGGCGATCCACTGCCAGGTGCCGGTCGAGGTGACCGCCTTCCTGCTGAACGAAAAGCGTCAGGAAATCAACAAGATCGAGTCGCGCTTCAAGGTCGGCATCGTGCTGATCCCGAACAAGCACCTCGATACGCCGCACTACAAGCTCGAGCGCCTGCGTCACGACGACGCGCGCCTCGACGATCCGCGCGCGTCCTGGAAGATGGCCGAGGAAGCGGCCCGCGAGCTCGAGTCGGAAACCGGCTACAGCAAGCGTGCGGCCGAAGTGAAGCCGAAGCAGGAAGCCGCGGTGAAGGGCATCACGCCCGAGCGTCCGGCGCCGAGCCCGGCCCCGCAGCGTCCGGTCGAGCCCGTTGCGGCCCCGGCGGCGCCCGTCGCCTCGGCAAGCGGTGGCTTCATCGGCTGGCTGAAAGGTCTGTTCGGCGTGTCGCCGGCACCGGCACCCGCACCGGTCGCGCCGGCACCGGCGAAGGAGCAGGCAGCCCGTCCGGCTCGCGAGCGCACCGAAAAGACCGAGCAGCGCGGCGGCGATCGCAATCGCAACCGTCGCGGCGGCGCCCAGCAGGCGCAGGGCGGCCGCGATCAGGCAGCGGCGGGCCGTGGCCAGCCGCAACGCCAGGAACGCGAAGGCAAGGAAGTGCGCGAACCGCGTGAAGGCCGTGAGCCGCGCGAGGGTCGTGAACTGCGCGAAGGCCGGGAAAACCGCGAGGGTCGCGAGGGCCGTGGCCCGCGCGAAGGCCGCGAGCCGCGCGAAGGCCGTGAGCCGCGCGAACCGCGTGAAAACCGCGAACCGCGCGAGCGTGTCGAACAGCCGGAAGGCGTCGAAGCAGCCGGCCGTGGCGAGCGACAGGAACGCGGCGAGCGTCGCGAGCGCGGCGAACGCCGTAAGCCGACCCAGCATGCGGCCACGCTCGAAACCGTCACCCGCGGCGAAAACCACCCGGAACCGGAAACCGACAAGGCCGTCGCAGAAGCCCTGCCCGGCGCGGAACCGGCAGCCGATGCGGAAGCTGGCGCACGTGACGGCGAAGAACGCCGCCGTCGCCGTCGCGGCCGCCGCGGCGGTCGTCGCGAGCGCGAGGAAGATGGCGCAGTCGACCAGGCCGAGCAAGGCGCCGAAGGCGAAGTCGCAGCGCAAGCCGTGACGCCGAACGCACCGGTCGCAGCCGAGCCGGCCCACACGGCCGCACCGGCAGTCGCCGCGGCCGTTGCAAGTGCGGTCGCCGCGGAAGCCGTCGCCGAGCAGCATGCCGCTCCGGCCGCCGTCGAAGCGCAGCCGGCACCGGCAGCCGAAGCGGCACCGGCCGCGCCGGCCGAGCCTGTCGTCGCCGTCGAGGCAGCCGAACCGGCACCGGTCGCACCGGCGGTCCCGGAAGCCGGCCCGGCGCCGGTCGCGGTGTCGCCGACCGATGCGTTCGAAGTGCCGGCAGCCGCACCGGCCGCTGTCGAAGCGCCGCAAGCCGCGCCCATCGAGCCAGCCGCACCGGCCGTCGCGACCGAAGCCGCTCCGGTGGCGGTCGAGGCGCCGGTCGAGGCAGCACCGGCCGAGGCCGTCGCTGCACCGGCACCGGCTCCCGCCCCGACACCGGCTGCCGCTCCCGCGCAACCGGCAGCCGCGCCCGCTTCGGCGAGCCTGGATGCCGTGCTGGAGCAGGCCGGTCTCGTCTGGGTGAACACGGACGCCGACAAGTTCGCGGCCGCGCAGGAAGCCGCGTCGCGACTCCCGCGCCCGGCCCGCGTGCCGCGCGAGCGCAAGGTGCTGCCGCCGGTCGATACGGCCCCGATGCAGCAAGTCGAAACGACGCACCACTGAACGGCGCATCGCACGACCAGGAAAAGCCCGCCTCCGGCGGGCTTTTTCATGTCCGCGCTGCGGGTTTCCGCCCACCGGACCCGCCGGCCGGTTGCGGCTAAAATAGCAGTCTGGTCTGCACTTCTTCCAACATGTCCCGACGCATCATTCCTCTCGCCAACGTCAGCGGGATGCCGGACGTCTCCGGCGTCGCGCATGCCCCCGACGGCACGCTGGCCGACACGTTCGCCAGGCCGCTGCGCGACCTGCGCATTTCGGTGACGGATCGCTGCAATTTCCGCTGCGTGTACTGCATGCCGCGCGCGGTCTTCGACAAGGACTACCCGTTCCTGCCGCACAGCGCGCTGCTCACGCACGAGGAAATCGAGCGCGTGGCGCGGCTCTTCGTCGCACACGGTGTCGAGAAGATCCGCATCACGGGCGGCGAGCCGCTGCTGCGCAAGAACCTCGAATTCCTGATCGAGCGGCTCGCGCGTCTGACGACGCACGCCGGCCGCCCGCTCGACCTGACGCTGACGACCAACGGCTCGCTGCTCGCCCGCAAGGCGCGCGCGCTGAAGGACGCCGGGCTCACGCGCGTCACGGTCAGCCTCGATGCGCTCGACGATACGCTGTTCAAGCGCATGAACGATGCCGAGTTCGCCAGCGCCGACGTGCTCGACGGCATCTTCGCCGCGCAGGCCGCGGGCCTCGCGCCGGTCAAGGTCAACATGGTCGTGAAGCGCGGCACCAACGACGGCGAGATCCTGCCGATGGCCGAGCGGTTCCGCGGCACCGGCGTGATCCTGCGTTTCATCGAATACATGGACGTCGGCACGTCGAACGGCTGGAACATGACCGAGGTGCTGCCGTCGGCGGACGTCGTCGCACGTATCGCCGAACACTTCCCGCTCGTGCCGCTCGAGCCGCACACGGCGGCCGAAACCGCGCAGCGCTGGGGCTATGCGGACGGCAGCGGCGAGATCGGCGTGATCTCGAGCGTCACGCAAGCCTTCTGCGGCGACTGCACGCGCGCGCGACTGTCGACCGAAGGCAAGTTGTACCTGTGCCTGTTCGCGTCGACCGGCCACGACCTGCGTGCGCTCGTGCGCGGCGGCGCAAGCGATGCCGAGATCGCGACCGCGATCGCCCGCATCTGGCAGGCGCGCACCGACCGCTATTCGCAGCTGCGCGGCAGCGCCTCGTCCGACGCCGCGCCCGAAGGCGCCGGCAAGCGCGTCGAAATGTCGTATATCGGCGGCTGACGCACGCCGCTCTTTCCGCCCGCGCCCGATGTCCGCTCCCGCGTCCGCCTCTCCGTCGATCGCCGGCCTGCTGCTCGCAGGCGGGCGCGCGACCCGCATGGACGGCGTCGACAAGGGCCTGCAACTGCTCGACGGTACGCCGCTCGCGCTGCACGTGCTGCGCCGGCTGTCGCCGCAGGTCGACGAGACGCTGATCAGCGCGAATCGCCATGCCGATCGCTATGCCGAACTCGGTGCGCCGTTCGACGCGCGCATCGTCGCCGACGAAACCTCCGACTTCCCCGGGCCGCTCGCGGGCCTGCTTGCCGGCATGCGCGCGGCGCGCGCGCCGCTGCTCGCGTGCTCGCCATGCGATACGCCCTATCTGCCCGCCGACCTCGTCGCGCGGCTGCATGCGGCACTCGACGCGCAGCAGGCCGACATCGCGATGGCGGTTACCGTCGACGCGCAGCAGATGCGCTCGCCGCAGCCGACGTTCGCACTGCTGCGCACGTCGCTGGCCGACGACCTGGCCACCCGGCTCGCGGCAGGCGACCGCAAGGTGCGTGCGTGGTACGCACGCCACAAGACGGTCGAAGTCGAGTTTCGCGACGAGCGTGCGTTTTACAATGCCAACTCCTGGCAGGAACTCGCCGCGCTAGCCCGCCGCTGACGGCTCGCGCCGTTCCCGCCCGGCGCCCGCCGCACGCGAAACCCGCGCCCAGGCACCCTCCTCGCGCCACCGGCCACGAACCCGATACGCCTTGCGGCGCAGTCCGACTGATGATCACGCAATCCTCGCCCGCTTCCCGAACCGCACCCGGCCCCGATGCCCCGCTGTCGCTCGCCGACGCACAGGCGCTCGCGTGCCGCTTCGCGGCGCCGGTCGACGCATACGACACGGTGACGCTGCGCGATGCGCTCGACCGCGTGCTCGCGGCCGACGTGAGCGCACCGTTCGACATTCCCGCGTACGACAACTCGGCAATGGACGGCTATGCGTTCGACGGCAGCAGCGCAGCATTCGCATCGGCGCAGGGCGAGGTCGCGATGACGGTCGCCGGCACCGCGTTCGCCGGCCATCCGTTCGACGGCGGCGTGGCGGCCCATGCCTGCGTGCGGATCATGACGGGCGCGCCGATGCCGGCCGGATGCGACACGGTGATTCCGCAGGAACGCGTACGCGTCGATGGCGACACGATTCGCTTCGCCGCGCGCGACGTCGCGCGCGGCGCGAACTGCCGCAAGGCCGGCGAGGATCTCGCACGCGGCGCCTGCGCGCTGGCCGCCGGCCGTATCCTGCGGCCATCGGATCTGGGCCTGCTCGCGTCGTTCGGCGTCACCGACGTCACGGTGCGCCGGCGTGTGCGCGTCGCCGTGTTCTCGACCGGTGACGAGCTGCGCGAGCCCGGCGAACCGCTCGGCCGCGGCGCGCTGTACGACAGCAATCGCGGGATGCTGATCGCGATGCTCGAACGGCTGCACGTGGACACGATCGATCTCGGAATCGTCCGCGACGACCCGGCCGCGCTCGAGGCCGCATTGCGCGACGCCATCGCCGCGCAGGCCGATACGGTCATCACGTCGGGCGGCGTGTCGGTCGGCGAAGCCGACTTCACGCGCGACGTGATGGCGCGGCTCGGCGACGTGACGTTCGCCAGTCTCGCGCTGCGGCCCGGCCGGCCGCTCGCGTGCGGCACGCTCGCACGCGAGGGCGACAGCGCCGGCCACGCGCTGTTCTTCGGGCTGCCCGGCAATCCGGTCGCCTCCGCCGTGACGTTTTACGCGATCGTGCGCCCCGCACTTCTGACGCTGGCCGGCGCGCAGACGCCGCCGCCGGCCATGTACACGGCGCTCAGTACGCAGCCGTTGAAGACGCGTCCCGGCCGCACCGAATACCTGCGCGGCATCGCGACGCGCGCCGCCGACGGCCAATGGCACGTCGCACCGGCCGGATCGCAAAGCTCCGCGTCGCTGAGCGGTCTCGCAGCCGCCAACTGTTTCATCGTCCTGGGCCACGATACCGCGGCAGTCGACGCGGGCGCCCCGGTCGACATCCTGCCGCTCGACGGCCTGGTCTGAATTCCAATCGGTATATCACTACGGGGGCAATCCGCACATGAAGAAACAAATCTCGTCGATCGCCGCGGGGCAGACCGCAAAGGCGCTGATCCTCGTCTACCTGACGTTCAGCGTGCCGATCGTGCTGCTCGGCATTCTCGTCGCGTATATCCGTTACGGGATGGTCGAGTTGAGCACGATCCTGAGCGCACTGCTGCTGAACGCGATCCTCGGTTTCGTGCTGCTGTGGATCGCGTGCCATGCGTACAACTGGGTCGCGTCGCGCTTCGGCGGCATCGAGATCGTGCTGTCCGATCCGCCGGAGGAAGCGTGAGCGGCACGCCGCTGATCCGCGCGGCCGACCCGCGCGACATCGGCGCGATCCTCGCGCTGATGCGCGAGCTGGCCGAGTTCGAGAAGCTCGCGCATCTGTTCGTCGCGGCCGAAGCCGATCTCGCCGACGCGCTGTTCGGCGAGCACCCCGCTGCCGAAGCGCTGGTGGCCGAGCGCGACGGCGCGATCGTCGCGTACGCGCTGTTCTTCCACAACTATTCGACGTTCCTCGGCCGCCGCGGGCTCTATCTCGAGGATCTGTACGTGCAGCCGTCGCAGCGCGGCACGGGCCTCGGCACCGCGATGCTGCGTCATCTCGCGGCACTCGCCGTCGAGCGCCGTTGCGCGCGCTTCGAATGGTCGGTCCTCGACTGGAACCAGCCGGCGATCGATTTCTACGAAAAAATGGGGGCAACCGTGCTGCCGGAGTGGCGCATCGTGCGCGTGACGGGCGACGCGCTGGGCACGCTCGCCGCGCATTGAGCGCGAGCCGGCCGCGCCGGCGACCGCCGCCAACGAAAACGGGCGCCGCGTAAACTGAACCCCAGAAGTTGGACGGTTCAGGAATGCTAGGGCAGATCAGCCGCCAACGCGCGTCACGCGTCGTCCGCATCGGCGCCTTCGGCCCCTTCCGCGCCGAGCAGGCCGGCCGCCGCATCGCCCGGCAGCGCCTCGACCTGCTTCAGCTTGCGGCTCATCACACGCGTGCGCTGCTCGGCAGACTCGATCGAACGCGTGACCGTTTCGAGCTGCGCCTTCGTGCGCGCGAGCACGTCGCCGAACTTGCCGAACTCCGTCTTGACCGCACCGAGCACCTGCCACACCTCGCTCGAGCGCTGCTCGATCGCGAGCGTGCGGAACCCCATCTGCAGGCTGTTCAACAGGGCGGTGAGCGTGGTCGGCCCGGCGACCGTCACACGATAGTCGCGCTGCAGCAGGTCGGTCAGCCCCGGGCGGCGCAGGATCTCCGCATAGAGCCCCTCGGTCGGCAGGAACAGCAGCGCGAAATCGGTCGTGTGCGGCGGCGCGACGTACTTCTCGGCGATCGTGCGCGCTTCCATCCGCACCCGCGCCTCGAGCGCACGCGCCGCCTCCTCGACGGCCACCGCATCGGCGCGCTCCTGCGCGTCGATCAACCGCTCGTAGTCTTCGCGCGGGAATTTCGCGTCGATCGGCAGCCACACCGGCGGCGCGTCGCGCGTGCCGGCAGCGCGGCCCGGCAGCCGGATCGCGAATTCCACGCGCTCGGTACTCTTCGGCACCGTCGCGACGTTCTTCGCGTACTGGTCGGGCGTCAGCATCTGTTCCAGCAGCGCCTCGAGCTGCACTTCGCCCCAGGTGCCGCGCGTCTTCACGTTGGTCAGTACCTTCTTCAGGTCGCCGACGCCGGCCGCGAGCGTCTGCATCTCGCCGAGCCCGCGATGCACCTGTTCGAGCCGGTCCGACACGAGCTTGAACGATTCGCCGAGCCGCTGCTCGAGCGTCGCGTGCAGCTTCTCGTCGACGGTGCGGCGCATCTCCTCGAGCTTCGCCGCGTTGTTCGTCTCGATTTCCTTCAGCCGCTGTTCGAGCGTCGCACGCACTTCGCCGATCCGGCGGTCGTTCGCCTCGGTCAGTTGCGTGAGCTGCCGGTTCAACGTGTCGCCGAACAGCCGCAGCGCGCCCGTCTGTTCGTCGCGCGCCTGCTGGGCCTGGCGCTGCACGCTCTCGCGCATCGCATCGAACTGCTGCACATTGCCGGCGACGAGCTTGCCGAGCTGCTGCGCGAACCCCTCGATCTGGCTGTTCTGCACGGTCGCCACGCTCGTCAGTTGCGCGGCGAGCGTCTGCTGCAACTGGGCAAAGCTGCCAGCCAGCTCGGTACGCGACCCGCGCGCATTTTCGACGATCTCGCCGCGTAATTCGCGTTCGAGCCGCTCGACCGCGCGCGCCTGCGCATGCGCGGCATCCTCGATCCGGTCGCCGAGCACGGCCGCGTCGTCGTGGCGGCCGCCGCCGCGCACGAGCGCGACGATCGCCACCGCGAGCGCGACGGCCAGCACGACGACCGCCGCAAGCAACAACGTCATCGTCATGCGCGCGGCTTCCCGATCACGTCAGGGTTGATCGGATTCGGCGGCTGCCCCGCACGCGGCCCCTCGCCCAGCGCGGCGATCAGGTTGTCGGCGGCGAGATTCGCCATCGCGCGGCGCGTCTTTTCGGTCGCGCTCGCGATATGCGGCGTCAGCACGACGTTCGGCACTTCGAGCAGCGCCGGATGCACGCTCGGCTCGCCCTCGTACACGTCGAGGCCGGCCGCGGCGATCGTCCCGTCGCGCAACGCGGCGGCCAGCGCCGCATCGTCGACGATCCCGCCGCGCGCGATGTTGGTCAGCGTCGCCGTGGGTTTCATCTTCGCGAGCTCGGCCGCGCCGATCGTGTGATGGTTCTCTTTCGTGTACGGCAGCACGAGCACGACATGATCGGCGCGCGCGAGCAGCGCATCCTTCGACACGTATTCGGCATCGAGCTCGGCTTCGATCTCGGGCGCGACTCGCGACCGGTTGTGATAGATCACCTGCATCCCGAAGCCGCGCGCGCGGCGCGCGAGCGCCTGGCCGATGCGGCCCATCCCGATGACGCCGAGCGTCGAGCCGTAGATGTCGGCACCCAGGAAGCCGTCGTACGCCCACTTCTGCCAGTGACCGGCGCGCAGCCAGTGTTCGGATTCGGCGATCCGACGCGCGGCGGCCATCATCAGCGCCCAGCCGAAATCGGCGGTCGACTCGTTCAGCACGTCGGGCGTGTTGGTGCCGAGCACGTTCGCGGCGTTGAACGCGGCCATGTCGAAGTTGTTGTAGCCGACCGCCATGTTCGCCACGACGCGCAGGCGCGGCGCGGCCGCGAGCGTCGCCGCGCCGACCGGGTCGCCGGCCGTCAGCGCGCCGTCCTTGTCGGCCAGACGCGCGGCGAGCGCGTCGGGCGTGAGCACGTCGCCGTCGTTCCAGTCGACTTCGAAATACTGCTCGAGCCGTTCGATCACGTCCGGAAAGATCGGACGCGCGACCAGGATCTTCTGCATCGCCATCTCCGCATGCCGCGGACGGGTCGTAGCGCCGTGCGCCGCCGGGACCGCCCGCTCGGGGTTGAAAATCGTCAGCTTACGCCGGGAAGAAAAGCCACGACGTCAGCAGGAATACCGGTATCAGCACGACGAGCGCCCAGCCGAGGTACGCAAAGAAACTCGGCATCTTCACGCCGCGCGATTCGGCGATCGCCTTCACCATGAAGTTCGGCGCGTTGCCGATATAGCTGTTCGCGCCCATGAACACCGCGCCGGCGGAAATCGCGGCGAGCGTCGATGCGCCGGTCGTCATCAGCGTCTGCGCATCGCCGCCCGCGAGGTTGAAGAACACGAGATAGGTCGGCGCATTGTCGAGGAACGACGACAGGATGCCCGTCGCCCAGAAGTACATCGCATCGATCGGCTTGCCGTCGGGCCCCGTGACGAGATGGACGATCTGCGCGAACGCGCCGTCCGCCCCCGCGCGCAGGATCACGATCACCGGCGCGATCGTCACGAAGATGCCGGCGAACAGCTTCGCGACCTCCTCGATCGGCGCCCAGTTGAACGCGTTGCCCTCGCGCGCGGAACGCGGCGTCAGCGCGAGCGACACGAGCGTCACCGCCACGAGCGCGACGTCGCGTACGAGATTCTGCAACGCGACGTGCGTGCCCCACACGTCGAACGAGATGCCCGGCTTCCACACGCCGCTCATCAGCACGAGCGCGATCACGGCCGCCAGCAGCACGAAGTTGATCTTGCCGTCGATCGACAGCGCCGCACCGTCGGGCGTCGGATCGAGCGCGGCCGGCCGCTCCTCGCCGCCCTTCCGGTAGAAATACGTATCGAGCGCGAAGAACAGCGTCAGCAGCACCACGCAGATGAACAGCATCGGCAGCGCGAGATGCGTGGTCGTCCAGAAGAAGCTCACGCCGTTCAGGAAGCCGAGGAACAGCGGCGGATCGCCGAGCGGCGACAGCGAGCCGCCCGCGTTCGCGACGAGGAAGATGAAGAAGATCACGACGTGCACGACATGCTTGCGGTTGTCGTTGGCGCGCAGGAGCGGCCGGATCAACAGCATCGCGGCACCCGTCGTGCCCATCACGCTCGCGAGCAGCGTGCCGAGCGCGAGGATCGCGGTATTCAGTTTCGGCGACCCATGCAGGTTGCCGTTCACGCAGATGCCGCCCGCGACCGTATAGAGCGCGGTGAGCAGCACGATGAACGGAATGTATTCCTCGAGCAGCGCATGCACGAGCGTGCCGAACGCGGTGCCGGCGCCGAACGCGACCGCGAACGGCGCGAGGAACACGATCGCCCAGCCGGCGGCGATCTTGCCGAAGTGGTGATGCCAGAACACGGGGGCGACGAGCGGAAACAGCGCGATGGACAGCAGGATCCCGGCGAATGGGATCCCCCAGAGCGCCGACAGCGTGGCACCGTCGAGCGTGGCGGCCGATGCGAGCGCGGGAGCGGCGCCAAGCGCGATTCCCGACGCCATGCCCGCCCAGGCGGCATGTCGTTTCATGCGAAACTTCCTTGTTCGAAATAAGGGTGAAGGCAGCGGGCGCGTCATGCGCCCCGTACGACGATCGCGTGCACGCGGTACGGACCGTGTGCACCCAGAATGATCGTTTGCTCGATGTCGCCGGTGCGCGACGGGCCCGACACGAAATTGACCGCGCGCGGCAGTTCGCCGCGCTCCGCGCGAATCAGCGCGAACGCGTCTTCATGACCGGCGACGATGCGCGACGCCGGCACGATCGCGATGTGGGTTTCCGGCAGCAGGCCAGCCGATGCGTAAGTGTCGGGGCCGGACAGCAATACCAGCGACCCCGTTTCGGCGGTCGCGCAAAAGCAGCCGGTCAGGCCGACGAGATCGCCGTCGCGCGGCTTGCGGCACTCGACCGACAGGCCGGCGGCGGCCCAGTCGAGATCGGCCAGCGTGCGCCATGCGATGGCCTGAGCCGGCAGGCCGTGAGCGGCAAGATAGCGGGCGGCGGCGGCAGGCACGTCGGCCAGCGTCGCGACTTCGTCGACCGTGGTCGACAGGCGCTGCGCTTCGTCGACGAAAGCGGCGACGAGGTCGGCCGGCACCGGCGGGCGCGGGCCTTGCGGATGACGGGCAAGGTAGTCGGCGACGCCGTCGCGCTCCGCTGCATCGGATTCGGCCGCGCGCCCCTGCGCCGCGCGGATGCGCGCGAGGATCTGGCGACGGGCAGCGGAAGTGTCCATGAACGGTCCTCGTGACGTTGCGTGCAATACGTCGGATTATACCGGCCACCCCTGCTGCGACACACCTTCGGCCGAACGGCCGGCGCCTACTTCGACGCGTCTTCCTCGACCGGCTGCGCGATGCCGAACACCTGGCGCAGGTACGCGAGATACGCCTTGTCGTCGCACATGCTCTTGCCCGGCGAATCCGACAGCTTCGCGACCGGCTGGCCGTTGCAGCGAACCATCTTGATCACGATCTGCAGCGGCACGTAGCCGAGATCGTTGGTGAGGTTGGTGCCGACGCCGAACGCAAGCTTGCAGCGGCCGCGGAACCGTTCGTACAGCTGCATGACCTTCGGAATGTCGAGCGCGTCCGAGAACACGAGCACCTTGGTGCGCGGGTCGCACCGGTTCGCCTCGTAATGACGCAGCATCCGCTCGCCCCAGTCGAACGGATCGCCCGAATCGTGGCGCGCGCCGTCGAACAGCTTGCAGAAGTACATGTCGAAGTCGTTCAGGAACGCGTCCATGCCGTAGACGTCCGACAGCGCGATCCCGAGGTCGCCGCGATACTCCTTCGCCCACATCTCGAAGCCGTAGATCTGCGAATCGCGCAACCGCGGGCCGAGCGCCTGGCACGCCTGCAGGTATTCGTGCGCCATCGTGCCGAGCGGCGTGATGCCGTGCTTCATCGCGTACAGCACGTTGCTGGTGCCCGCGAACTGCGGGCCGAGCCCGTCGCGCAGCGTGAGCGCGACTTCCTCGTGCCAGACCTTCGAGAAGCGCCGGCGCGTGCCGTAGTCGGCGATCTTGCAGTCGGCGAATTCGGGCTTCGCGCCGAGCAGCTTGATCTTCTCGCGCAGCCGTTCGCGGCCTTCGCGATAGTCGGGCTCGCGCTGCGTGTTGCGGAAATAGACTTCGTTGACGATCGCGAGCACCGGGATCTCGAACAGGATCGTATGCAGCCACGGCCCCTCGATCACGATGTCGATCTCGCCGTTGCCTTTCGGCGACGGCGTGATCGAGATGTACTTCTCGTTCAGGTGGAACAGCGCGAGGAAGTCGACGAAGTCGCTCTTGATGAAGCGCATCCGCCGCAGATAGTCGAGTTCGACGTCGGAAAAGCGCAGCGAGCACAGGCCGCGCACCTCGTCGCGAATCTCGTCGATGTACGGCACGAGATCGACGCCGGGCGTGCGGCACCGGAAACGGTATTCGACGTTTGCAGCGGGAAAGTGATGCAGGACGACCTGCATCATCGTGAACTTGTAGAGATCCGTGTCGAGCAGCGAAGTGATGATCATGATGACGGCAGCGCCAATAGCGTGACCGGCCCCGACGCACCGCGCGCCGCCCGGTTTATCGACCATGTTACCCGAATGCGTGCCGGACCATCGCGAAACCGCCCCCCGCCACGCCGCATCGCGCTCGTGCCCGGCGCGCGGTTGTGTCCGTCTTGCGCCCACCATAAACTAATCACGAAACGATATAAGCCGGATAGCCGACCACGCCATGCGGGTTTTGCGCTTCAGTTACAATGCCGCTTTTGGCGCAAACGCCACCCCATATATACCGCCAAGCAGGAGCGTTTTAATGACTCACGTTGTGACCGAAGGCTGCATCAAGTGCAAATACACGGATTGCGTGGATGTGTGCCCGGTGGATTGCTTCCGTGAAGGTCCCAACTTTCTCGCCATCGATCCGGACGAGTGCATCGACTGCGCCGTGTGCGTCGCAGAATGCCCGACCAATGCGATCTATGCCGAAGAAGACGTTCCGGGCGACCAGCAGCAGTTCACCGCGCTGAACGCGGAGCTGGCGAAGAACTGGCCGTCGATCACGAAGACCAAGCCGGCGCCCGCCGACGCGGACGAGTGGAAGGACGTGCAGGACAAGCTGCACCTGCTCGAACGCTGATCGCACGACGGCGACTGAAAAAATTTTATTCGCTGCGGCTCCAAAGTATTGACAGGTTAGCGAACACTCCATACAATCTCGTTTCTCTGCTGTTGTTGTTTGTTCCCCGATAGCTCAGTCGGTAGAGCGCCGGACTGTTAATCCGTAGGTCCCTGGTTCGAGCCCAGGTCGGGGAGCCAAAAACGCAAAGGCCCGTTGAAAGTGGACGGGTTTTTTGTTGAACGAAGCAACACGCAGATGTACCGATTTATTCCCCGATAGCTCAGTCGGTAGAGCGCCGGACTGTTAATCCGTAGGTCCCTGGTTCGAGCCCAGGTCGGGGAGCCAAATAGCGAAAGGCCCGTCATTCGACGGGCCTTTTGTTTTTTCCGGCCGCCGTTCCGCCCTTCCGCTTTTCGTGGCCCGGTCACGCGCATGCTAGAGTCTCTGTCCCGCATTCGCATCCGGTTCCGTCGATGAAGCATCGCCTACTGCTCTCCGCCCCTCTCGCCCTCCTGCTCTCCGCGTTCGCTGCAGCGCCGTTCGCGCAGGCGGAGGAAGTCGGCAGCGTCAATACCCATTTCCGCGTCACGGGCTCCGATCGCGTGGTCGTCGAGGCCTATGACGATCCGATCGTGAACGGCGTGACCTGCTACGTGTCGCGCGCCCGCACCGGCGGGATCAAGGGCACGCTCGGCGTGGCCGAGGATCCGAGCGAGGCATCGATCGCGTGCCGGCAGGTCGGCCCGATCAGCTTCAAGGAACCGCTCAAGCAGCAGACCGACGTGTTCAGCGAACGCATGTCGTTCATCTTCAAGACGCTGCACGTCGTGCGCGTGGTCGACAAGAAACGCAACACGATCGTCTACCTGACCTACAGCGACCGCATCGTCAGCGGCAGCCCGAAGAACGCCGTCACCGCGGTGCCGATGCCGGCCGGCACGACGATTCCGGTCAAGTAAGCCCGCTCCCGCCGGGCGCGCGAGCGATACACTGTCGGTTCGACCGCTCCCGCGCCCGCTCATGTCCGCCACCCGCCTTCCCGATTCCGCACGCTACTGGCGCACGCCGCTCGTGCCGGACGCGGATCTCCTCACGGCCACCTATCGCGATCACGCGTTCGCGCCTCACTGGCACGACGCATACACGATCCCCGTGATTCTCGAAGGCGCGGAACGCTTCACCTATCGCGGCACCGGCCATGTCGCCGAAACGGGCACCGTGCCCGTGATCAATCCCGGCGAAGTCCATACGGGGTCGCGTGCCGCAGACGAGGGCTGGTGCTATCGCGTCAGCTACATGCCGGTCGAATTCATCCGCGAACTCGCCAGTTCGATCGCGGGCCGCCCGCAGGATGCGCCGTGGTTTGCGCCCGACGTGATCCGCGACGCCGATCTCGCGGCCCGGCTCACGCTCGCGCACCGGATGCTGGAAGCCGGCAGCGAGCAAGCGCTGTCGTCGCATGCGCCCGTGCAGTCGGCCGACGCGCCGGCGGCCGGCGGTCCGGCCACCGGCGCGCCGCGCATCTACGATCCGCTCGCCGCCGAAACCGCGATGCTCGACGCGCTGTCGACGCTGATCGCGCGCCACGCCGTCGTGCGGCCGCAGCCGGCGCCGCTCGCGGCCGACGAACCGCGCGTCGACGCGATGCGCGAGCGGCTCGCCGCCGATCTGACGTGCACGGTGACGCTCGACGATGTCGCGCAGGCGGCCGGCCTGTCGCCGTTTCACGCGGCGCGCCTGTTCACCCGTACGGTCGACATGCCGCCGCATGCGTGGCGCAATCAGCTGCGGCTGCAGCGGGCGCTGGCGCCGCTGCGCGCGGGCATCCCCGTCGCCGATGTCGCGGCGGCCAGCGGCTTCGTCGACCAGAGCCATTTCACGCGGCATTTCAAACGGATGTTCGGCGTGCCGCCCGGGCGCTGGCAGGCAAGCTGACGCGCGGCTTCCCGCGGCCGTCGGCCGCGCCGCGACCCGCGCCGGCCGGCACGCGAACCGGCGCCGCTCCGGCGAGCGCAAGAACATACAAGCCGGCTCGCCACCGGCCCGCTATCCTCCCCCTCATGGAGGAGCGCTTCTTGAACAAGACACCCGCATCGCCCCCGCGCCGCCCGCTCAACGAATGGCTCGACGGCGCACGCGACACGATTCCGATGATGATCGGCGCGGCACCGTTCGGCGTGATTTTCGGCACGCTCGTCGGCGGCGGCCCGCTCGCCGCATGGCACGGCGCGCTGATGTCGCTCGCAGTGTTCGCGGGCTCCGCGCAGTTCATCGCGCTCGGCCTGATCGCCGGCAGCGCGGGTTTCGCCGTCGTGCTCGCCACGACGCTGATCGTAAACCTGCGCCACCTGCTGTACAGCGCGACGCTCGCGCCCTATGTCGCACACCTGCCGCTGCGCTGGCGCGCGACGCTTGGCGCGTTGATGACCGACGAGGTGTTCGCGGTCGCCTACGGACACTACCGGCACTACCCGCCCGGTACGATCGGCCCCCACTACTTTTTCGGCTCCGGGCTCGCGATGTACCTGAACTGGCAGGTCTGGACGCTCGCGGGCATCGGCTTCGGCACGGCATTCCCGGGCCTGCAGTCGCTCGGCCTCGATTTCGCGATGGCGGCGACCTTCATCGCGATCGTCGTCCCGCAACTCGGCACGCTGCGCTACTTCGCGGCGGCCGCCACGGCCGGCACGCTCGCGTACTTCTGGCAGGGCTGGCCGTACAAGCTCGGGCTGCTCGGCGCGGTCGCCGCCGGCGTCGCGATCGGCGTCGTGCTCACGCTGCTGCACGATCGCACGCGCGCCGGCTCCCGCCCGGAGGCTGCGTCGTGAGTTACGCGCTGCTGATCCTCGGGATGGCCGTCATCACGTATGCGATCCGTTCGACGCTGTTCCTGTTCGGCGAGCGGCTGACGTTCCCGCCGCTCGTGCGGACCGCGCTCGGCTTCGTGCCGGTCACCGTACTGACCGCGATCATCGTGCCGATGACCGTCTCGCCGCACGGCGGCACGGCCGAGCTGACCTGGCGAAACCCGCAGCTCGTCGGCGCGCTCGCGGCCGTGCTCGTATCGGCCGCGACCCGCCGCCCGCTCGTGACGATCGCCGCCGGGCTCGCGGTGTTCTTCCTGTGGCAAGGGGTCGTACTGCCGCACTGGCTGCCCGCCTGAGCGCAGGCTCCGTCGCGCACGCTCAAGTTTCCGCCCGGTGCGCCGATATAGGAGATGAAGACCCGCCACCGGCCCCGGCGCGCATCGGTCAGTCGACGCCGTGCCCCGTCCCCGGTGCACCGCGCCGGCGCCGGCTTGCGCGGGCCGCCATCGAGACGATTCATGGGCCAGATCACCCTTTCCCTCAAGGACGACACGCTCGAGTCCCTGCGCAAGGACTACGATGCGTTCGTCCGCGTGTCGCTGAAACTCGACCCGCAATTCGCGACGCCGTCGTTCGAGGATTTCCTGCGCGCCAAGCTGCTCGACAACATGGTGCCGCTGACCGAACACGCCGTGCAGCGGATGCTGCAGGGCGGCCAGTACGCGTGGGCCAAGCGCACGCTCGACAAGGAATTTCCGGACGTCGTCGCGATCCTGATGCGGCAGGCGAGCGAATTCGGCTTCGGCTTCGCGTCGCGCTCGGAATGGACCCCCGACGAACTCGCGAAGGCATGCCGCGACTGGGCGAAGGCGATCGTCGCCGAAGCGCAGGGCGACGCGTCGCTGATCGACCCGCTCGCGTCGCAGATCAAGAGCGCGGCGCAGGACATCCAGACGCTCGAGGAACAGATGCAGACGCCTGCATGGCGGCTCGCGGAATCGCTGCGGCAGCGGATCTACGAGGCCAAGCTCGCGTGCGAGATGAGCGTCGGCAGCACCGCGCGCGACAAGCTCGGCGAACTGCGCGGGCTGCTGCGGCTCGGGCTCGCGCACGGCTCGTTCCAGAAGCAGGAAGCGCAGCAGATCATGGAATACCTGCGGCTGCTGAAGCCGGAGATCTTCGTCGAGGAACCGTACGACGTCTTCGCGCGCCTGGCCGCGTGGCTTCGCAGCGTGTTCACGCCGGCCGCCGTACGGCCGGCCCAGGGACAGGGGCAAGGCCAGCGCCGGCCCTGAGCGCGCTCGTCCCGCGCAACGCATCACCCCACGAAAACGGCCCGGTCGCGCGAAGCGAACCGGGCCGCCTGACGATTGCCGTCGCGCCGCGCCGTTCCAGGCAAGCGTCGCGACGGCGTCGCGCACGCTTACTGCGTGGCGCCCTGGGCCGATGCACCGCCCTGCGCGCCGACCGATGCGCCGCCTTCGGTCGCCTCGTCGGCCTTCGCCTTGGCCGAGCCCGCATGGCCCTTGGCCGACTTCGCCGCATGCTTCGTGTGCTTCTTGGCCGAATGAACGGCCGACGACGTCGTATCCTTCGCGCCATCGGCCGCCGCGCCGACTGCATCGGTCGCACCGCCCGTCGCATTGCCCGACATGTTCGCGCCGGCACCGCCCTGCGCGCCCGCACCGACACCTGCCGCCGGCGTCTGCGCCTGCACGCCGGCACCGGCCGCGCCTTGCGCCGTCGTGCCCGTCTGGGCGAATGCGGCCGAAGTGGCGAACGCCGTCAGCGCGGCACCGATCAGCATCGTACGAATCTTGGACATGGCAATTCTCCTCAAGAAGTTGTGCGCCCGGGCCGCAGCGAAGCGGTCCGGCGCGTTCCCCGCCGCAACGCGCAGCAGGTACGACAGAAGACCGGCCGCCCGCGCGGCCGGTTCGCGAATCTCTCAGACTGTTACCCACCGTTTCATTTGCTGACGAATCGCTCACAGTCCTTTACATCCGCCGGCGGCCGCCCGCGCTCGCGTGCGGGCGCGCGGTGCCGTATGATGCGGAGCGTTTCCTCCCGCGCGTCGCGCACCTTCCTCGTTATGCCCAATCTGGATTTCACGCTGACCGGCGAATACGTCGAGCTGCACAACCTTCTCAAGATCACCGGCCTCGCGGACAGCGGCGGCACCGCGAAGCTGATCGTCGCGTCCGGCGCCGTGAAAGTCGACGGCGCGATCGAGCTTCGCAAGACCTGCAAGATCCGCGCGGGCCAGGTCGTGCTGCTCGGCGACACGCGCATCGCGGTGCGCGAGGCCTAGCGCCCGCGCGGGTTCCCCCTGCCCGCGACATGGCCATCGGCGCGCGCGTTCGACACGGTACGAATAAAGCCGTAAGCTAGCCGTCTCTCAAAATAAATACATATAGCGCGGGCCCGCACCCGCGCGAGCGCCCATTCCATGTCGCATTCCGGTCTTACGAGGACGGCCGCCGCGCCGCCGTCCCTATCCAGTCATGCCGCCGATACCGCGCGCCTCGCCGCGCCGCTCGCGATCGCGCAACTTTCCCAGATGGCGATGAGCGTCACCGACACGGTGCTGCTCGGTTCGCTCGGCCCCGATTCGCTCGCGGCGGGCGGGCTCGGCGCGAACTTCTTCTTCGTCATCGTGACGATCCTGCAAGGCGTGCTGTCGTCGGTCAGCGTGAGCGTCGCGCATGCGCGCGGCGCCCAGGCCGAGGATCGCGTGCCGCACATCTACTGGACAGGCTTCGCGCTGTCCGTGCTGCTCGCGATTCCGGCCATCGTCGCGCTGTCGCTTGCCGAACCGATCCTGCTGATGTTCCACGAGCCACCGCTGCTCGCGCATCATGTCGGCGAATACACGGGCATCCTGCGCTTCGCGGCGCTCGGCAGCCTGATCGGCGTCGGGCTGATGCGCGCGTTCCTGCCGGCGATCGGTGCCGCGCGGCGGCTCCTGTGGGTGTCGATCGGCGGCGTCGGCGTCAACGGCGTGCTGAACTACGGGCTGATCCACGGCGCCTTCGGGTTGCCGCGCCTCGGCTTTCTCGGTTCGGCCGTCGCGACGACGATCACGATCTGGCTCACCGCGCTCGCGCTGATCTGGCTGCTGCACGGCCGGCAGCGCTTCCGCCATTTCGTGACCGCGGCGCGCCCGAAGCTGCCCGTGATGGGCGAGTTGATCGGCATCGGCTGGCCGGTCGCGATCACGTACGGGGTCGAATCGATGCTGTTCCTCGCCACCGGCCTCACGGTCGGCGTGCTGGGCGCGACGTCGCTCGCCGCGCACCAGATCGCGCTGAATGTCGCGTCGGTGTCGTTCATGGTGCCGCTCGCGATCGGCCAGGCGGCCAACGTCCGCGTCGGCTACTGGATCGGCGCGGGCTCGCCCGTCGCCGCACGGCACGCGGGCTTCGTCGCGCTCGCGCTCGGCGTCGGCTTCATGTCGCTGTCGGGCCTCGTGATGATCGTCGCGCCGCATACGATCGTCGGCCTGTACCTGCACCTCGACGACCCGGCCAACGCGGCCACGGTGTCGCTCGCCGCGTCGCTGCTCGGCATCGCCGCGGTATTCCAGATCGTCGACGGCATGCAGACCGTCGCGTCGGGGGCGCTGCGCGGCCTGAAGGACACGCGCATCCCGATGCTCGCCGCGACCTTCGGCTACTGGGGCATCGGCTTCCCGACCGGCTACTGGTTCGCATTCCACGCGGGCATGGGCGCGCGCGGCCTGTGGTGGGGGCTCGCGGCCGGGCTCGCGAGTGTCGCCGCGCTGATGGCATGGCGCTTTCACCGCAAGACCACGTCGCTCATCGTGACGGCCCGCTAGGCGCGACACGACGCAAAATCGCAGCCGGCGCTATGCTTGTCCATCGGAACCCCTCGAGACGCCGCGCCAGCGGCGCGACTGCCTCACGATACGTCTGATTACGCCTGACGCCGCGCGACGACGCGCGGCCTTTCCCCTTTCCTGGAGGAGTGCATCATGAACGAAGCAGTTCGGATGGAACGCGACACGTTCGGCGAGATCGCCGTGCCCGCCGACCGGCTCTGGGGCGCGCAGACCGAGCGCTCGCTGCAGAATTTCCGGATTTCGACGGAGAAGCAGTCGCCCGAGCTGATCCACGCGCTCGCGATCGTCAAGCGTGCCGCGGCGGCCGTCAACCAGTCGCTCGGCGTACTCGCCGACGACAAGGCGCGCGCGATCATCGAAGCCGCCGACGAGATCATCGCCGGCCGGCATCCGCGCGAGTTCCCGCTCGCGGTGTGGCAGACGGGCTCCGGCACGCAGACCAACATGAACCTCAACGAGGTGATCGCGAACCGCGCGAGCGAGCTGATGGGCGGCGAGCGCGGCGAAGCGCGCAAGGTTCATCCGAACGACGACGTGAACCGCGGCCAGTCGTCGAACGACGTGTTCCCGACCGCGATGCACGTCGCGGCCGCGTACGCGATCGTCAATCACCTGCTGCCGGCGCTGCGCACGCTGCGCGCGACGCTCGACGCGAAGTCGAAGGCGTTCGCCGACATCGTGAAGATCGGCCGCACGCACCTGCAGGACGCCACGCCGCTCACGCTCGGCCAGGAGTTCTCCGGCTATGTCGCGCAGCTCGACCACGGCATCCGTCACGTCGAATCGTCGCTGCCGCACCTGTACGAGCTCGCGCTCGGCGGCACCGCGGTCGGCACGGGGCTGAACGCGCATCCGGAGTTCGCGGTGCGCGTGGCCGACGAGATCGGCCGGCTGACGAAGCTGCCGTTCGTGACCGCGCCGAGCAAGTTCGAGGTGATGGCCGCCGCCGACGCGCTGGTCTTCGCGCACGGCGCGCTGAAGACGGTGGCGGCCAGCCTGATGAAGATCGCGAACGACGTGCGCTGGCTCGCGAGCGGCCCGCGCTGCGGGCTCGGCGAGCTGTCGATTCCGGAAAACGAGCCGGGCAGTTCGATCATGCCGGGCAAGGTGAACCCGACACAGTCGGAAGCCGTGACGATGCTGTGCTGCCAGGTGTTCGGCAACGACGTCGCGGTCAACTTCGGCGGCGCGAGCGGCAATTTCGAGTTGAACGTGTTCCGGCCGATGATCGCGCACAACGTGCTGCAGTCGGTGCGTCTCCTCGCCGACGGCGCGCAGAGCTTCAACGATCACTGTGCGGTGGGCATCGAGCCGAACCGCGCGCGGATCGACCTGTTGCTGAACGAATCGCTGATGCTCGTGACGGCGCTCAATCCGCACATCGGCTACGACAAGTCCGCACAGATCGCGAAGAAGGCGCACAAGGAAGGCACGACGCTGAAGGCGGCCGCGCTCGCGCTCGGCTACCTGACCGAGGCGGAATTCGATGCATGGGTGCGTCCCGAGCAGATGATCGGCACGCGGTAACGGCAGGACGGCGGGCGCGGCGCGGAAGGCGCGGCGCCCGCGGCACTCAGACGGTGCCCTTCGCGACTTCTTCCGGCTTCATCTCGACGATCTTGTCGAGCGCGGCCCGCACGTCGGCCGCGTATTTCGCCAGCACCCGCTGCTCGTCGGTTTCGGGCACGAACGGCGGCACCGGCACCGGGTTGCCGTTCTCGTCGACCGCGACGAACACGACGAGGCAATCGGTCGTCTGACGCAGCACGCCGCCCTTCGGATCGCCGGCGTGCACCGACACATGGATGTGCATGCTGGTACGGCCCGTCGCGACGACGCGCGCCTTCAACTCGACCAGATTGCCGACCAGGATCGGACGCTGGAAACGGATGTTGCCGACGCTGACCGTCACGCAATAGCGGCTCGACCAGACGGCCGCGCACGCATACGCGACCTCGTCGATCCACTTCATCAGCGCGCCGCCGTGCACCTTGCCGCCGAAATTCACGGACGAAGGCTCGGCAAGGAAGCGGAATACGGTTTCGGTGCGGTCGAGGGCAGCCGGCACGGGGGACGGTTGAGGCATTGTTCTGGCTCCAGGCGGCAGGGGCGCCGTCATCGGGCCATTATACGTTGCACTGCGGCAACGCGGCGCGGCAAGCCCCGCGTGGCGGGGCTGCGGCGACCATGCCGGCTCGCGCCGGACCAGCGCCGCTCAGCGGCGTACCGTGACACCCTGGTCGATCGTTCCGTACATCTCGATACTGCCGCCGCGCTCGCCGGTCGCGCCGGTGCCGCCGGGTGCACAGGCGGCGCACACGAGCGCCGCCGCCAACACACAGAAAATCGTCTTCATCGTTGCATCGCGTCTCATGCGGCGGCCCGCTGCCGCCGCGTCCGGCCATTCTACGCGTGCCCTGCAACGGGCTGCAGGCCGGCCCGCGCGGCGGCACCGTCGCTGCATCCGACATTTCATCCGAAAGCGAAACGTCGAATGCGCGCACGGACTACACTGCCTTCATCCCGCTCGACGAGACACGACGATGACCGATCAAGACGACCACCATTTTCCGGGCCTGAGCCGCATCGGCGCGCTGATCGCCGATCCCGGCCGCGCCGCGATGCTATGGGTGCTGATGGACGGCAGCGCGCGACCGGCCGGCGAACTGACGATGATCGCGGGGCTGTCGCCGTCCGCGGCCAGCGCGCACCTCGCGCGCTTGACCGAGGGCGGCCTGCTGGCCCTCGACGTGCGCGGCCGGCATCGTTACTACCGCATTGCGTCGGCCGACATCGCGGCCTCGCTCGAAGCGCTGGCGAACGTCGCCCGCGCGGCCGCGCCGCATCGCCCGGTCCCGCCGCCGTCGCGCACGGTCCCGGCCGAACTGCGCTATGCACGCACCTGCTACGACCACATGGCCGGCGAGCTCGCGGTACGGATCTTCGACGGCCTCACCGCGCGCCGCTGGCTGTTCGCGAACGGCGACGCGATCGAGACCACCGAGCTCGGCACGCAGGCGCTCGCGCAATGGGGCATCGACGTCGCGCAGCAACGCACGCGCCGGCGACGCTTCGCGTGCGGCTGCCTCGACTGGAGCGAGCGGCGCTCGCATCTCGGCGGCGCGCTCGGCGCGGCACTGCTCGAAAGCTTCTGCGCGCACGGCTGGATCGAGCGCGCTGCCCGACCGCGCGTGCTGCGCGTCACGGTTCCCGGACAGCAGGTTTTCGACGCGTGGCTTACGTCCGCTTGACGCCGGCATTGCAGCCGCACGACAACAGCGCGCGATGGACAGGTTTTGTTACATCGCGTGCCATTCGACTTACAAAACACCGTGCCTTGAAACAGGCCAAGCGGATATCGTGAACTGGACGGCACGAATCGACGCGCCGCGATCACAACGATGACGCTCACCATGGCCTCCCTCTTCACGCTCAAGCGCACCGCCCGCTACACGCTGCTCGCGTTCGTCGCGCTGGCGACGCTGCCGCCCGCCTTCGCGCAATCGGCCGATGCGCCGCCGAATGTCGCCGCGGCACGGCAACCGGCCGGCGATCCGCCCGGCCGCGTCGCGCGGCTCAATTACCTGTCGGGTGCCGTGACGACCGAACCGGCCGGCACCGATACGTGGTCGTATGCGGCGGTGAACCGGCCGCTGACGACCGGCGATCAGCTCTGGAACGATGCCGGCGCGCGCTCGGAACTGCACATCGGCTCGACCGCGGTGCGGCTCGGCGAATCGACGAGCCTGTCGGTGCTGAACCTCGACGACACGACGACGCAATTGAAGGTAGGGCTCGGCACCGTGTCGACACACGTGCGCGACTTGCCGGCCGGCGGATCGTACGAAATCGACACGCCGAACCTCGCGCTCGGCATCGCCGGCCCCGGCGACTATCGCGTCGATGTGGCGCCGAACGGCGCGAGCACGACGGTGACGGTACGTAGCGGGAGCGCAACCGTGTACGGCAGCAACGGGCAGTATCCGCTGTCGCCGGGGCAGCAGGTGGTGTTCACCGGCACCGACCTGCAGGTCGCGCAGCAATCGGGTGCACCCGGCCCCGACGCGCTCGACCAGTGGGCCGCCAGCCGCGACGCGGCCGAAACGCGCTCGGTGTCCGCCCGCTACGTGTCCCGCGACATTCCCGGCTACCAGGATCTCGACGCGAACGGCACGTGGCGCGAAACCCCGAATTACGGCGCGGTATGGGTGCCGAACGACACGCCGGCCGATTGGGCGCCGTATCACGACGGCCACTGGATCTGGCAGGCGCCGTGGGGCTGGACCTGGGTCGACGACGCGCCGTGGGGCTTCGCGCCGTATCACTACGGCCGCTGGGCGTACGTGGACGACAACTGGGCATGGGTGCCCGGCCCGATGGTCGTCAGCCAGCCGCCCGCCTATGCGCCGGCGCTCGTCGCGTTCGTGGGCGGCGGTGGCGGCGGCGGTTCCGACTGGAGCGTTGCGCTCACGGTCGGCGGCGTCGCCGCGGCCGGTTGCGCATGGTTCGCGCTCGGCCCCGGCGAACCGTGGCATCCGGGCTGGGGCGGCTGGAGCCCGCACTACTACGACCGCGTCAACCGCAACATCGTGGTGAACAACGTCAACGTGAACAAGACCGTGAACGTGACGAACATCACCAATATCACCAACATCAACAAGACATATGTGAACTTCCGTGCACCGCACGCGATCACGGCCGTGCCGGCCACCGCGTTCGTGCACGGCCAGCCGGTCGCGCATTTCTCGCAGCACGTCGATCCGCAGCAATGGCGCAACGCGCACGTCACGCCGGGCACGCCCGGCATCGCGCCGGTGCGCCAGAGCTTCACCGGCGGGCTGCGCAATGCCAGCTACCGCCCGCCGGCGGCGATCGCGCAGCACCCGTACGTCGCGACGCGCAATCCGGCCGTGCCGCCCGCGTATCGCGACCAGGCCGCCGCCCACCTCGCGCAGCAAGGCGGGCGCGTACCGGGCGCCGGCGCGCCCGTCGTGAAGACGAACGTGCCAGCCGACTATACGGCTCGCCCGGTCCGCGTTCCGGGTCAGTCGCAGGGCGGCGGCGCATGGGCGATGCACAACGTGCAGCTCGTGAATCCGCACGGCCCCGTCGTGCAGCCGCCCCGTGCGTCGCGCGAAGGCCCGCCGGCCGGCGAGCAGGCCGCGCGGCCTGGCGCGCCGACGCCGGGCATGTCGAATGTCGCGCGGCCGCCGAACGGCGAAAGCCCCAACGCACCGCGATTCGCCAACGGCGGCACGCTGCCGGCACCCGGCAACCCGATGCCGCATCAGGCGTTCGCGCCCGGCAACGGCGTCCCGCATCCACCGGGCGCGAACAACGCTCCGGCAGGGACCGGCAACGCGCACGCGGCGAACGCGCCGTCCCCCGTGTGGATGCAGCCGCACACGCCGATGGCGCGTCAACGCCCCGATTCACCCACCGCACTGCATGCGGCAGGAGAGAATGCGCTGCCCCCCGTGCGCAGCGCCGCGGTGCCGCATCCGAACGGCGTGCCGGCGCCGCAAGGCGTACAGCCCGGCGGCCGCAACGAAGCGCCGCGCGCGCGGCCGCAACCGCGGGTCGACAATACCGCGCAGATTCAGCAACCGCGTCCGCACCCTGATTTCCAGACGCCGGCCCGGCATGCGCAGCCGCAACCGGAACGGGCCGCCCCCGCGCCGCAACCACGCCCGGACTTCGCTCAACCGGCGCCGCATCGCGAGGTCGCGCCGCCGCGCGTGAACGAGTACCGTCCGCCCGCGCCCGCGGTGCACGACGTGCCGCGTCCGCAGCCGCAGGCGCCGCACATGGAGCCGCGACCGCAGCCGGCGCCCCGCATGGAACCGCGCCCGTCGATGCCTGCTCCCCGGATGGAACCGCGGCCGCAGCCGGCGCCGCACGTCGAGGCGCCGCATCCGGGCAATCCGCCGCCGCAGGGCGGCCACGACGAGCGGCATCGCCAGTAAGTGCAGCAAAGATGAAACAAAAAGGCTCGACCGGCTAATACCGGTCGAGCCTTTTTGCAGGGTACGGATCGATGAAACCGTGCGGGCTCGCCCGCGCGATCAGACCGCCATCGGTGCGGTCAGCGGCTCGTGGTGGCGATAGCCGACGAGCGAGAAATCGGACGGCTCGACCTGCTCCAGCCATTCGGGCGCATAGACGCCCGTTTTCGCGTACTCGGGCACGCGCTCGGCAATCTCGAGCCGCGGGCTTTCGTACGGCTCGCGCGTGAGCTGCTGCTGCAGCATGTCGAGCTGGTTCTCGTAGATGTGGGCGTCGCCGATGAAATACGTGAACCAGCGCGGCGTGTAGCCCGTCAGCCGGCCGACGAGCGACAGCAGCGCGGCCCCTTCCGTCAGGTTGAACGGCGTGCCGAGACCGACGTCGTTGCTGCGGATGTACAAGCACAGCGAGATCTCGCGCTTCGTCGCGTTCGGCAGGAACTGGTACAGCAGATGGCACGCGGGCAGCGCGATCTGGTCGAGCACGGCCGGATTCCACGCGTGAAACAGGATACGACGATCGGACGGGTTCTCCATGATCGTGTCCAGGCACTGGCGCAACTGGTCGATCGCCTTGTACAGCAGCACCTTCGGCGCGCCATCCTCGTCGAAACGCGTGACGATCCGGAAGCCGCGGCGTGTCGCATCGGCGATCTGCGCGTCGGCGCTCGCATCGAGCACCTTGTAGCCAGACCACTGGCGCCATTGCACGCCGTATACGTCGCCGAGATCGTCGACGCCCTGGCGATACGGGTTCGCGAGCCACTGCGCGTTCTCGTTCGCGTTCGCATCCCACACCTTGCAGCCGAGCGCGCGGAAATCGGCCGCGCTGCGCGACGCACGCAGGAAGCCGACCAGTTCGCCGATCGCCGACTTGAACGCCAGCTTCTTGGTCGTCACGGCCGGAAAGCCTTGCTGCAGGTCGAAGCGCAGCATCGCGCCCGGCATGCTGATGGTACGGATCCCCGTGCGGTTCTCCTGCCAGGCGCCGGTATCGAGAATGGTACGAACGAGATCGAGATACTGTTTCATGCGGGTTCCTTCGGCCGCGAGAGGCGACCGTACCCGCCGATTTTAACAAGCGTGGCGCGGAAGCTCCGGCAACGGCGCCGAAAACCCTGCCAGCGTGTCGCCACGATCGCGCATGCCGTGCGCGCACATCAGCCGGTAGAGCGTGACGCGCGACACGCCGAGCTCGCGCGCGGCATCCGCAAAACGGCCGCGATGGCGCAGCAGCGCCTGCTCGATCGCCTGCCGTTCGGCCGCCTCGCGCGCCTCCAGCAGCGACACCGGCGCGAGCGTCGCATAGTCGTTCAGCTCGAGATCGGCGGCGGTGATCATCCGGCCTTCGGACATCACGATCGCACGGCGCACACGGTTGATCAGCTCGCGCACGTTGCCGGGCCACGAATAGCCGTACAGCGACGCGACCGCATCCGGGGAAAAACCGCGCAGGCGCCGATGCGCATCGCCCTTGAAGCGCTCGAGCATGTGGCGCGCGAGCACCTCGATGTCCTTGCCGCGCGCGCGCAGCGGCGGCTCCTCGATCTTCAGCACGCACAGCCGGTGAAACAGGTCCTCGCGAAAGCGCCCTTCACGCAGCGCCGCCTCCATGTTCACGTGCGTCGCGCAGATCACGCGTACATCGACCGGCATCGACGCATGCGCGCCGAGCCGCTCGATCTTGCCTTCCTGCAGGAAGCGCAGCAGGCTCGCCTGGCTTTCGAGCGGCAGATCGCCGATCTCGTCGAGAAACAGCGTGCCGCCGTTGGCTGCCTCGACGCGGCCGATCTTGCGCTGGTTCGCGCCGGTGAACGCGCCGCGCTCATAGCCGAACAGTTCGGCCTGCAGCAGCGTCGACGGTATCGCACCGCAATTGATCGCGATGAACGGCGCCTGCGCGCGCGCCGAGCGCTCGTGAATCGCGACCGCCGTCAATTCCTTGCCCGTGCCCGACTCGCCGGAGATGAACACCGGTGCGTCGGTCGCCGCGACACGGCGGATCGTCCTGAAGAGCCCGAGCATCGCATCGCAGGTGCCGACCATCTCGCCTTCGCTGCGCCCCGCGCCGACGGGCGGCGAAACGGGATCGGTCAATGCGACCATGCCGTGCGCATGACCGACAGTTTCGACGATCCGCGCCGTTTCGTACGGCATCGTCACGTAGTCGAAGCAATAGTCGCGAATGAGATGGCGCAGCGTCGCGTCCTGCAACTGGCCGCGCCGCGTCGCCGCGATCCAGCCGATGTGCTGGATGCTCAGGCAGGATTCGAGTTCGCGCAGGTCCGACGGCTTGAAGCCCGGCGAGAAATCGAGCAGGCCGGCGGTGGCCACGCCGTGCTGCACGACGCGCCGCACATCGCGCACGGTCTCGGCCAAGTCGACGCGCCAGCCGCATTCGTCGAAATGGCCGCGCAACGCGTCGTTCGGTTCGCGCGAATAGTAGACCACGTGCCGCTGATCGGCTCCCATATGCTCACCCCGTTCATCAACCGTCCAACGATTGCTGCACACGTCGGATTGCGTGCAAAAGGATCGAATCGGGTCAGCCAGAGGTGGCTCGATTCGCCATGCCGATGCGCGGCAACGACACAGCCTCGCATGATGGCGCTTGTCTCGCGTCCAGTAATTTTTTGATCGAGACAACCCGGTTATAGGCACCGAATACGACAAATCCGTTTCATTGCCGATGGCGACACGGCCGAATCGCTCGGGAGTCGATGCAGATCAATCCTCTGCACATAGCACATGCGCAGGAACGGTTTCGTCATCGACACACGCGCCGATTTTCATCCTTGAAGCGTGTCGATTGAATCAGCAGTATTCCCGAGCCCCATCGTTTCAGGCCTGAAACATTTTCAGGCGTTTTCGGCCACCGTTCGCAACGCTCGAGCGCGAGTCGCAATGGCGGCAATGGCCCCGGTACGGTGGCATGTATTTCGCTGAATACGTACACGATCGGAGACATCCGCCATGCGAAAACCTCGTTTACTTTCTTTCGTGCCGATGGCGCTCGCGCTCTCGACCGCCGGCCCGCCTGCTCCGGCATGCGCGGACGATGGCATGCAGCCGGATCGCGCCATGCTGCTTGCCGAAAACACGTCGAGCAGGCAGCACGGCAACGGGTTCGGCATCCTGACCGTGTCGGCACCGCAATCGCTGCCGGCCGCCAGCGCCTCCGTGACGCTGTGGGACGAGATCCCGCCACCGCCCCAGTTGCCGATGCCGCTGCCGGCGCCGCAACCGGGCGACATCCGGCATGCGATGGAAGGCAATGCGCGAGGCAATACGCATCCCTGATGCATGTGCCTCTTCAATTCGATCAGGATAACGTATTGAACTGACGAGCCGGTCGAACGGGATGCCGTCGAGCGGAACCGGCTTCGCCGATCTCGCGACATAAAACGTTTTGGTGCTCCGTCCCCCGGCGGGCACTCTTTTTATTCGGACGGGCCGCCGCGACGCGGGGCATCGCGCGTCGCGGCGCACGACGCCGGAAACGCCGGTCCCCGTGCGGGCGGGCGGAATCCGGCGCACGCCGTCGTTCCGGTAAAATCGGCCCCGTTCCCCTCTTTCCCGACTTTCATGACGACGTTGACCCTGATCGTCGCGCGTGCCCGCAACGGCATCATCGGCCGCGACAACCAGTTGCCCTGGAAACTTCCCGAGGATCTCGCGTTCTTCAAGCGCACGACGATGGGCGCGCCGATCGTGATGGGCCGCAAGACCCACGAATCGATCGGCCGGCCGCTGCCCGGCCGCCGCAATATCGTCGTCACGCGCGATGCCACGCGCCGTTTCGACGGCTGCGATACGGTCACGTCGCTCGCCGACGCACTGGCGCTCGCCGAGCGCGACGGCGCGCCGGAGGTATTCCTGATCGGCGGTGCGCAACTCTACGCGGAAGGTCTCACGCTCGCCGACAGGCTGGTCGTCACCGAGATCGACGCCGACTTCGACGGCGACGCGTCGTTCCCGGCGCCCGACGCCGCGCACTGGCAGGAAATCTCGCGCGACGCGCATCAGGCTGCCGCGCCGAACACGTTCGGCTATGCGTTCGTCGTCTACGAACGCAAGCGCGGCTGACGTCTTCTTCCGCACGATGAAAAAAGCCCGACCGGCTTCGCGCGCCGGTCGGGCTTTCGTTTTCTGGCGGCCTGCGCCGCGTGCGGCTTACTGCCCTGCGATCGTCATCTGCTCGATCAGCACCGAGCCGGTTTCCTTCGTACCGCGCACGATCGAATCCGCACCGATCGCGACGATATGGCGGAACATCTCCTGCAGCGTGCTGGCAACGGTGATTTCCTCGACCGGATACTGGATCACGCCGTTCTCCACCCAGAAACCCGCAGCACCGCGCGAATAGTCGCCCGTCACGTAGTTCACGCCCTGCCCCATCAACTCGGTCAGCAGCAGCCCCGTGCCGAGCTTCTTCAGCATCGCGTCGAAGTCGTCGCCCGCCTGCGTGTTCGCGCTGCGCAGCGCGAGATTGTGCGAGCCGCCCGCGTTGCCGGTGGTTTGCGTGCCGAGCTTGCGTGCCGAATAGGTCGACAGGAAATAGCCTTCGACGACACCGTCCTTCACGACGCTGCGCGCACGCGTGCGCACGCCTTCCTCGTCGAACGGCGCGCTGCCCATCGCGCGCGGCACGTGCGGATCCTCGACGATCTGGATGTGCGGTGCGAACACCGGCTTGCCGAGGCTGTCGACGAGGAACGACGTCTTGCGATACAGTGCGCCGCCGCTCACCGCCTGTACGAATGCGCCGAGCAGGCCGGCCGCGAGCGGCGCCTCGAACAGCACGGGCACCTTGCGCGTGTCGAGACGACGCGCGCCCATCCGCGCGAGCGCGCGTTCGGCCGCGTAACGGCCCACCGCTTCGGGCGCGGCGAGATCGATCGCGCTGCGCTTCGACGAATACCAGTCGTCGCGCTGCATGTGGCGGCCGCTGCCCGCGATCGGCGCGCATGCGATGTAGTGGCGCGAGTACGGATAGCCGGCCAGGAAGCCGCGCGACGTCGCGAGCACGAACTGCGAGTGCTGCGCCGACACGCTCGCACCTTCCGAATTGCGAATTTGCGGGCTGACCGCAAACGCGGCGTCTTCCGCGCGGCGGGCAAGCTCGACTGCGTCGTCGGCCGTCAGCGCCCACGGATGGTACAGATCGAGGTCCTGCGGGTCGGTTTCGAGCAGCTCGGCTTCGGCGAGACCGGCCGCTTCGTCCTCGGCCGTGAAGCGCGCGATGTTGTAGGCGGCGGCGACGGTATCCTTGATCGCGGCCGGCGAGAAATCCGACGTGCTCGCGTTGCCGCGTTTCTTGCCGATGAACACGGTGACGCCGACCATCTTGTCGCGGTTGTGCTCGATCGTTTCGACCTCGCCACGGCGCACCGACACCGACAGGCCGTCGCCCTCGGAGATTTCGGTCGCGGCGTCCGTCGCGCCGAGCGCCTTCGCATGGCGAAGGATGTCCGATGCGATTTCTTTGAGCTGGTCCTGCGTGTGCGGGAAATAGCGCGCTTGTACGTCGAGATTGGCTGCCATCGTCTTGGTATCCGGTGGCGGGCGGGCGCCCGCATGGTCAAAATGTTGCGTATCCCGCGATCATAGCAAGGTCCGGGGCCGGACACAGACAAGCTTGGGGTATCCGCGCCGCGATACAATGCGGTCCATGACACGCAAAACCCGAATCCAGCCGATCGAACATGCCGTCGAGGACGACGACAATGGCTACGATCGCCCCAGCAAATCCCAGTTGAAGCGCGAAATGCACGCGCTGCAGGAACTCGGCCAGGCACTCGTCGATCTGCCGAAGGACGCGCTCAAGCGCATGCCGATGCCCGAAGATCTCGCGGACGCCGTGCGCGAGGCCCGCCGGATCACCGATCACGAAGGCAAGCGCCGCCAGCTCCAGTACGTCGGCCGCGTGATGCGCTCGCTAACCGACGACGAAACGGCCGCGCTGCGCACCGCGCTCGACGCGCAACGCGGCGTGAACAAGGCCGCGACGGCCCGGCTGCACTGGATCGAGCGCACGCGCGAGCAACTGCTCGCGAGCGACGACGCGCTGACCGAATTCCTGCGCCAGCACCCCGACGCCGACATCCAGGAAGGCCGTACGCTGATCCGCAACGCGCGCAAGGAAGCCCAGCAAGGCAAGCCCCCGCGCTATTTCCGCGAGCTGTTCCAGTGGATCAAGACCGCGAGCGGCACGCCCGGCGGCGATGACGAAGGGGACGACGCCACCGGAGACGACCATGACGACGAAGCGTAACCATCCGGACGAGCTCGTGGTCGGCCTCGTGTCGATCAGCGACCGCGCGAGTACGGGCGTCTACGAGGACAAGGGCATCCCGGCGCTGCAGGAATGGCTCGCCGGCGCGCTCGTCTCGCCGTGGCGCGCGCAAACGCGCCTGATCCAGGACGACGCGCCGACGATCTCGGCCACGCTGACCGAACTGGTCGACGTCGCCGGCTGCGATCTCGTGCTGACGACGGGCGGCACCGGTCCCGCGCGCCGCGACGTGACGCCGGAAGCCACGCTGGCCGTGGCGACGAAGGAAATGCCGGGATTCGGCGAACAGATGCGGCAGATCAGCCTGAATTTCGTCCCGACCGCGATCCTGTCGCGGCAGGTCGCGGTGATCCGCGAAACGGCCGACCATGCGGCGCTGATCATCAACCTGCCCGGCCAGCCGAAGTCGATCCGCGAGACGCTGGAAGGGCTGCGCGATGCCGACGGCAAATCGACCGTGCCCGGCATCTTCGCCGCGGTGCCCTACTGCATCGACCTGATCGGCGGCCCGTATATCGAGACCGACGCCGCAGTGGTCGCGGCGTTCCGGCCGAAAAGCGCGCGGCGCTGAACGTGGCTCGCGCGCCGCGCGCGTGCCGGCCCGCTCAGGCGGCCGGCACGGAGTCGCCTGCCGGCGCCGATGCGGCCGGAATCAGGAAATGCTCGCGATAGTACTTCAGCTCGTCGATCGACTCGTGGATGTCGGCGAGCGCGGTGTGCATCGCCCGCTTCTGGAAACCCTTGTAGATGGCGGGCTGCCAGCGGCGGCACAGCTCCTTGAGCGTGCTGACGTCGAGGTTGCGGTAATGGAAGAACCGCTCGAATTCCGGCATCCAGCGCGCCATGAAGCGGCGGTCCTGGCAAATCGAGTTGCCGCACATCGGCGACTTGCCCGGCGACACGTACTGCGCGAGGAACGCCTGCAGTTGCGCGGCGGCTTCCGCCTCGGTCACGGTCGATGCGCGCACGCGGTCGATCAGCCCCGAGCGGCCATGCGTCGACTTGTTCCAGTCGTCCATCTTCGCGAGCGTCTCGTCGCTCTGGTGAATCGCGAACACCGGGCCCTCGACGGCAACGTCGAGCGTGGAATTGGTCACCACGACCGCGATCTCGATGATGCGGTCGTTTTCCGGGTCGAGGCCCGTCATCTCCATGTCGAGCCAGACGAGGTTCAACTCGTTGCGCACGAGCGCGGGCTGGCTGGCGGAAGCGGCGGTATCGGTCATGATTCATCCTGGAAAATGGCGGACCGGGCGCGCCGATGCGGCGCCGCCCGGGCGGCCGGCATCGCATCAGCGGGGCCGGTCCGCAAGAACATATAATTCTCGCATAGAACCCTTTGGCGCCTTCGATGTCACCCTTTTCGTTCACCCTGCTGTTCGCGATCGCCGTACTCGCGATGGTCGTCACCAAGCTGTGGCTCGCGTCGCGGCAGATCCGCTTCGTCGCCGCGCACCGCAACGGCGTGCCCGCGCAATTCAGCGCCACCATCCCGCTGACCGCCCACCAGCGCGCGGCCGACTACACGGTCGAGCGCACCCGGCTGACGATGCTCGAGATCGTCGTCAGCGCGGCCGTGCTGGTCGGCCTCACGCTGCTCGGCGGCGTCGGCGCGCTCGACTCGCTGCTGACCGGCTGGCTCGGCCGCGGCTACGGGCAGCAGGTCGCGCTGGTCGCCGCGGTGCTCGTGATCATGAGCGCGATCGACGTCCCGTTCGAGTATTACCGCCAGTTCGGGATCGAGCAGCGTTTCGGCTTCAACCGGATGACGAAGCGGCTGTTCTTCGCCGACATGCTGAAAAATTCGCTGCTCGGCGCCGTGCTCGGCCTGCCGCTGCTGTTCGTCGTTCTGTGGCTGATGAACCAGGCCGGCAGCCTGTGGTGGCTGTGGACCTGGATCGTGTGGGTCGCGTTCCAGATGCTCGTGCTGCTGATCTACCCGACCTTCATCGCGCCGCTCTTCAACAAGTTCGAGCCGCTGAAGGACGACGCGCTGCGCGCACGCATCGAGTCGCTGATGAAGCGCTGCGGCTTCGCGGCGAAGGGCCTGTTCGTCATGGACGGCAGCCGCCGCTCGGCGCACGGCAACGCGTACTTCACGGGCTTCGGCGCATCCAAGCGGATCGTGTTCTTCGATACGCTGCTCGCGCGCCTGTCCGGCCAGGAGATCGAAGCCGTGCTCGCGCACGAGCTCGGCCACTTCAAGCGCCGCCACGTGATGAAGCGGATGCTCGTGTCGTTCGTGCTGAGCCTCGTGCTGCTCGCGCTGCTCGGCTGGCTCGCGCAACGCACGTGGTTCTATACGGGGCTCGGCGTCACGCCGTCGCTCGACACCAGCAACGCGGGCGCCGCGCTCATCCTGTTCTTCCTCGCGATTCCGGTATTCCTGTTCTTCGCGACGCCGTTCAGCAGCCTCACGTCGCGCAAACACGAATTCGAGGCCGACGCGTTCGCGGCCAGCCAGACCGACGCGCAGGATCTCGTCAGCGCGCTCGTGAAACTCTATGAAGACAACGCGTCGACGCTGACGCCCGACCCCGTCTACACGGCCTTCTACTACTCGCATCCGCCTGCGTCGCAGCGGATCGACCGCCTGCTGCAGCACGCATGAGCCGGCCGACCTCCCGCAAGCCGGCCCCGCGCGCATCGGGCGCGCAACGGGCCGAAGGCCGCGTGATTGCGGCGCACGGCCGCCACTACATCGTCGCCCCCGACGACGGCGGCCCGATGCTGCAATGCTTCCCGCGCGGCAAGAAGAGCGACGTCGCGGTCGGCGACCGCGTCGCGTACGAACTCGCGTCGGCCGACCAGGGCGTGATCGTGGAGATCGGCGAACGGCGCAACCTGCTGTACCGCTCCGACCAGTTCAAGTCGAAGCTGTTCGCGGCCAACCTCGACCAACTGCTGATCGTGCTCGCGACCGAGCCCTATTTCAGCGAGGATCTGCTCGGCCGCGCGCTGATCGCCGCCGAAGCGAACGAGCTGAAGCCGCTCGTCGTGCTGAACAAGATCGACGTGGAGGCCGCGCTGCCGGTCGCGCGCGAACGCCTCGCGCCGTACCGCGCGCTCGGCTACGACGTGCTCGAGCTGTCGGTGAAAGGCGCGCCGGACGACGCGCGCGCGCAACTGATGCCGCACCTCGCCGGCCATTCGACGATCCTGCTCGGCCAGTCCGGGATGGGCAAGTCGACGCTCGTGAACCTGCTCGTGCCCGACGCCGAAGCCGCGACCCGCGAGATCTCGGCCGCGCTCAACAGCGGCCGTCACACGACGACGTTCACGCGCCTGTACCCGCTGGAAGGCGGCGGTGCGCTGATCGATTCGCCGGGCTTCCAGGAATTCGGCCTCTACCACCTGACCGAAGGCCGCCTCGAGCGCGCGTTCCCGGAATTCCGGCCGCTGCTCGCGGACTGCCGTTTCTATAATTGTCATCATCTGCACGAGCCCGGCTGCGCGATCCTCGAAGCCGTCGCCGACGGCCGCATCGCGCCGTCCCGGCACGCGCTGTACGCGCAGCTCGTGCACGAGGCGAGCCAGATCGTCCGCTGATCGCGCGACGTGTGCGACGGCCGGCCGGC
The DNA here is from genome assembly GCF_001534535.1 of Burkholderia sp. MSMB1459WGS. NCBI lineage: Bacteria > Pseudomonadati > Pseudomonadota > Betaproteobacteria > Burkholderiales > Burkholderiaceae > Burkholderia > Burkholderia sp. MSMB1459WGS. Next base: position 163,465 of record NZ_LPMU01000064.1, on the reverse strand, counting down.
GCCAGACGGGCCGGCCTTCATCGACAGGAGCGGCGATGCGTTTCAAGGCACCCGACCTCGCGACCGCGCAGCATTGGGCCAACGTGCTCCAGGTGGCCGGCATCGGTTGCGAGTTGCACAACTGCTACGCGACCGGCGCGCTCGGTGGCCTGCCCGCCGACGCGTGCACGCCCGAACTGTGGCTCGACGACGAACGCGACGACGCACTCGCCCGCCGGCTCCTCGATGCCGCATCGCACGGCCCGTCTGCCGGCGCCGCACCCTGGCGCTGCCGGCAGTGCGGCGAAGCGCTCGAAGCGCAATTCACCGCGTGCTGGCAATGCGGCGCCGTGCGCGACCCGCTCGACGACTGAACGCATTGCGCCGACGCACAGCGAAAAGGCCGGCATCAAGCCGGCCTGTTCATTTCGTCGGGCGCCGGGCTAGCGCGTCACGATACCCAGACCGCCAGCGTCAGCATCAGCAACAGGATCATCCACAGGATCACCGCGCGCCACACGAGGCCGACCGCCGACTGCAGCGTGCGCGGCGTGCAATCGTCACCAACCGTCAACGGACCGCTGTCGCCGACCGCCAGCGCATCGAGGCTCGACGGCTCCGCGAGCGGCCCGGCAAGACGCGCGCCGAGCGCCCCGCTGCCGGCGGCCAGCAGCACGCCGTCGTTCGGGTCGGGCCACTGGCGCGTATGGTTGCGCCACGCGTAGATCGCATCCTCGAAATTGCCGACGATCGCGAAGCCGAGCGCCGTCAGCCGGGACGGAATCCAGTCGATCACGAAGAACGCGCGCTGCGCGAACGTCGAGAAGGCAGCGGTGCGGTCGTCGCCCGGCGTCGACCAGCTGCGCGCGAGGTATTCGGAAATCCGGTACAGCACGGCGCCCGCCGGGCCGAGCGGCAGCACGTACCAGAAGAACACGCCGAAGACGTGGCGATGCGACGCGACGACCGCGTGGATCAGCGTATGACGGACGATTTCGCCGACCGGCATGTCGACCGTGTCGATACCCGTCCACTCGTGCAGGATTTCGCGCGCGCGCGGCACGTCGTCGTTGTTGAGCGCGAGATGGATATCGGTGAAGTAGTGGCTGAACTGGCGGAAGCCGAGCGTGAAATACACGACGACGACGTTCCACAGAAACGCGAGCACGAAGCTCACCTTGTACAGCAGGAAATAGATCAGCGCGACGATCAGTACCCACGGCAGCACGACCGCGAGCCATGCAAGGATTCCGTGCTTCTGCTTGCCGGCGTCGAGGCCATGCGCGACGGTTTCCGCATGAAACTGGAACAGCGCGAACACCGGATTGCTCGGCGACAACGCGCGGACCTGTTCGATGATGAGGGCGAGGAGAACCGAAAAGAAAGTCATGCGTGGCGCCGTCTTCGGAGTTATGTCATTTTTTGCATAACGATAGCACAGCGTCAGCCGCGCATGGCTGCACGGCGCGCTCGCCAGGCAGCCGGCGGCGCGCGCCGGCCGGCGCGCCCGCCTAGCCGGCAGCCAAGAAGCGATACAGATTGCGAAACATGGCGGCAGTTGCGCCCCAAATGAAGTAATGCCCGTCCGGTTTCTCATTCGGATAGGGCATGGCAAAAAAACGACGCTCGCCGCCTTCCCACCGGAACACACGCACCTGATGGTTCGCGGGATTCATCACGAACGCGAGCGGCACCTCGAAAATCTCGGCGACTTCGAACGTGTCGGCCTGCACGGTGAACGGCGGATGCACGAGGCCGACCACCGGCGTCACGCAGAAACCCGTGCCGGTCAGGTAGTCGGGCAGCGCACCGAGAATCTCGACGCGTTCGGCGGCCAGCCCGATCTCCTCCTTCGCCTCGCGCAACGCGGTGGCGGTCGCGTCGCGATCGAACGGCTCGCGACGACCGCCGGGAAAGCTGATCTGTCCGGCGTGGTCGTTCAGGTGATCGGCGCGCTGCGTCAGCAATACGGTGAGGCCCGATTCGCGGACGACGAGCGGCACGAGGACGGCCGCGCTACGCGGATCGACGCCTTCCTGCAGCCTCGCTTCGCCAGGCTCGACGCTCCATTCGAGCGTGCGCGCGAACCGTTCGCGCAGGCCGGACGGCGTCATCAGCCGGGAATCGATGACCGGCAGGCCGGCGCCGGTGCCTTCGACCGGCAATACTTCGGGATCGATGATGGGGCGGCGATTCAATGGGGCTCTCGGGTTCGTGTCGTGTCGAGCATATTGTCGCGCCAGAATGAAAAAAGCACCCGGTTGGGTGCTTTTTCCTTACAGCCCTTACTCTTGGGAAGCTGCGGCGGCGCGATCCTTCGACACCAGCTTTTCCTTGATACGAGCCGACTTGCCCGAACGCTCGCGCAGGTAGTACAGCTTCGCACGACGCACATCACCGCGACGCTTCACGACGATGCTTGCCAGCAGCGGCGAGTACGTCTGGAACGTACGCTCGACGCCTTCGCCCGACGAGATCTTGCGGACGATGAAGTTCGAGTTCAGACCACGATTGCGAATCGCGATCACGACGCCTTCGTAAGCCTGAACGCGCTTGCGGTTACCTTCAACCACGTTCACGTTCACGATCACCGTGTCGCCCGGGGCGAAATCGGGGATCGTCTTGCCGGCGAGCGCGCGCTCGATTTCTTCCTGCTCAAGTTTTGCGATCAGATTCATTACTGACTCCTTATGCCATCGTGTCGGCGTTCAACCCGCCTGCTTCCAGGCTTGGTCCCGATAGAGGATGGATTCACATCAGGCGCCGCACACGCATGTACGGCACCGCCAATTCCCGCTCGCGCAGCCGCCTCAGGAGGCGTCCTTCGCTTCGCGTGCGAGGTTCGCGAGCCACGCCTCGTCGGCGCGGCTCAACAACTTCTCGCGGCGCGCCCGGACGATCAGGTCCGGCCGCTTCCGCAACGTATTCCTCAATGCTTCCTGGCGCCGCCACCGCTCGATCTCGGCATGATGCCCGCCGAGCAGCACGTCCGGCACGCGCACGCCGGCGTATTCCTCGGGGCGCGTGTAGTGCGGGCAATCGAGCAGGCCGTCGGCGAAGCTGTCCTGCACGGCCGACAGCGAATCGTTCAGCACGCCGGGCAGCAACCGCACGACCGCATCCATCATCGCCATCGCCGGCAGTTCGCCGCCCGACAGCACGAAATCGCCGAGGCTGATTTCCTCGTCGACGCAACGGTCGAGCAAGCGCTGATCGATCGCTTCGTAGCGACCGCACAGCACGACGACGCCGGGTTCCTGCGCCATCCGCACCGCACGATCATGCGTGAGCGGCGCGCCTTGCGGCGACATCATCACGACGCGCGTGCTCGCGATGCCCTGCTCCGCCTGCGCCGCTTTCGCGGCGTCGATCGCGGCTTCGAGCGGCCTGGCCAGCATCACCATGCCCGGACCGCCGCCGTACGGACGATCGTCGACCGTACGGTAGTTGTCCGTCGTGAAATCACGCGGGTTCCAGGTGCGCAGCCCGAAGCGCCCCTGCTTGACGGCCCGGCTGGTGATTCCCCAGTCGGTCAGTGCGCGGAACATCTCGGGAAAGAGCGTGATGACGTCGAACTGCACCGCGCTCTCGGTAACCTGGTTCATTTCAGTAATCGGCTTCCCAGTCGACGACGATGCGACGCGCCGCCTGATCCACCGTTTTGACGTAGACGCCGACGAACGGAATCAACCGCTCGCCGGTGGTCGGCTGACCGTCTTTGCCGGTTGCCGGATACTCGACGCGCATGATCGAATGCACGCCGTTGTCGATCATCCCGCTCACCTTCCCGAGCGCCACCGATTGCTCGTTGACGACATCGAGACCGATCAGGTCGACCCAATAGAATTCGTCCGCGGCCAGTGCCGGGAAATCTTCCCGGCGCACGAACACGCGAAAGCCGCGCATGGACAGCGCAGCATCGCGGTCGCCGACACCCGCGGGTTGCGCAACGACAGTGTCGCTGTGCGTCTTCGACTGCATGATGCGGACGGAAAGCCGCTCCGCACCGCGTTCCAGCCACCAGCGACGCGCGCTGAGCAGCGCGTCGCCACCGCGACCGGCATCGGCATGCGTCGCCACCTTGACCCAGCCCTTCAGGCCGTAGGCGTCGACCACCGCCCCGACCTCGACGGCATCGTCGGGCCAGGCTTGCGTCGCTTCGGGGCCGCCCTGTTCGGCAGCCTGACCGGCGTTCGCGACCGTGTCGCGCTCGACCGGCTTGCGGACGAATGCGCCGAATGACGCACGCCCGCGCCTTGCATTACCGGAATCGTGACCCGCCATCAATGCACCTCACAGCCGGCACGACCGGCACACCGCGCCATGTCAGGCAGCCGGTTGCGCCTTTTGCGCTTCCTTCACGAGACGCTGGACGGTCGGCGACAGTTGCGCGCCAACGCCTTGCCAGTACGTCAGGCGATCCTGAGCGATACGCAGCGATTCGCCCTTCGTGGCGACCGGGTTGTAGAAGCCGACGCGCTCGATGAAGCGGCCGTCACGACGGTTGCGCGAATCGGTAGCAACGATGTTGTAGAACGGGCGCTTCTTCGAGCCGCCACGAGCCAGACGGATGATAACCATATGATGTCCTTCGGGAAAACCGGGTTCGAAACTACTGAAACACGCGATTATAGCCGGAAACCAGAGGTACAACAAACACTTACGCGTAAAAATCCGCGGACGGCCCGTCGGCCGGGCCTACAATCGTCGTGTCCAGGATGCGCTCGACCATCATGCCGCCCCTTCGCGCCACCCCGATGCGCCGCGCGCAGCGCCAATTGGCGGCGCTGCTTGCCGGCCTTGCCTGCGTCGCGTCCGCCGCGGCGTTTGCCGCGCCGCTGCCGGTGAACGAACTCGTCGTGCCGCCCGGATTCCATGTGAGCGTGCTGACCGACGCCGTACCGGCCGCGCGCGAAATGGCGTGGTCGCCGCGCGGCATCCTGTATGTCGGCACGCGAGACGGCCGCGTCCACGCGTTCGCAATGCACGAGGGCCGGATCAGCGCACACTACGTCATCGCGTCCGGGCTCGACATGCCCGTCGGCGTCGCCTATCGCGATGGCGCCCTCTATATATCCGCCGTCTCGCGCATCCTGCGCCTCGACCATATCGACGACCGGCTCGCCAGACCGCCCGCGCCCGTCGTCGTGACCGATGCGCTGCCGACCGACCACCATCACGGTTGGAAATTCATCGCGTTCGGCCCCGACGGCAAGCTGTACGTGCCGGTCGGCGCGCCGTGCAACGCGTGCCTCGCCGATCGCGGCCGCTACGCGATCATCGCGCGGATGAACGCCGACGGCAGCGGGCGTGAAGTGATCGCTCGCGGCATACGCAATACGGTCGGCTTTGCATGGCACCCTGACTCGGGCGAGCTGTGGTTCACCGACAACGGGCGCGACATGATGGGCGACGACGTACCCGACGACAAGCTGAACCGTGCGCCGCGCACCGGCCTCGACTTCGGCTTTCCATACTGCCACGGCGGCGATACGCCCGACCCCGAATTCGGCGGCGCCGACGTCTGTCGTCATTACGTGCCGCCCGTCCTGAAACTCGGCGCGCACGTCGCGGCGCTCGGGATGCGCTTCTATACCGGGACGATGTTTCCGGCGCCCTATCGCAACAATGTCTTCATTGCCGAACACGGCTCGTGGAATCGCAGCACGAAGGTCGGCTACCGCGTGATGCGCGTGATCGCATCGGCGGACGGCAGCCACGCGCGCCAGATACCGTTCATCACGGGCTGGCTGCGACCCGACGGCACCGTATGGGGACGCCCGGCCGATGTATTGCCGCTACCGGACGGCTCGCTGCTCGTCAGCGACGATTACGCGGGCGCGATCTACCGCGTGACCTATGCGGCACCTTGACGCAGGCGAGGCGTGACCGGGCCCGACCGGGCATCGTAGAATGCGTGCCGGGCCGCGCGCCCGCGCCGGCCTGCCGGCCCCGCCCATGCCAACGACAATACGCCGCCATCCATGTCCAGCAGCACCGCATCGCCCCGCCGCTTCCGCTCCAAGACGCTCACCGCCGCCCTCGCGTTCCTGCTCGGATCGCTCGGCGCGCACCGCTTCTATCTGTACGGCTTTCGCGATGTGTACGGCTGGGCCCACCTGCTCGCGACGATCGTCGGCATCCCGGGCTTCCTCCTGCTCGCCGCAACCCAGCGCAGCGCCGGCCTCGGCTGGTGGCTCGCGGTACCCGGCGCAATCTCGCTGCTGGCGGCGTTTCTTGCCGCACTCGTCTACGGGCTGCGCCCCGACGAAAAATGGGATGCGCAATTCAACGCGGACACCGGCAAGCACAGCCGGTCGGGCTGGACCGTGATCTTCGTCGTGATCTTCTCGCTGCTGATCGGCGCGTTCCTGTTGATGACCGCACTCGCGCTGTCGTTCCAGACGTACTTCGAATCGCAGGTCGAAGCAGCCAAGCAGATTTCGCAGTAAGCACGACCCATACGGTCGATACGGCACACCGGCGACTGCATGGCTCGCCGGTCAGAACAGGTTCAACTGCATGTCGTCGCGCGGCTTCGCGCCGGCCGCACGCACCGCGACACGCGGTGCCGGCACCCCGGCGGCAGGCGCACCGCTGAACCGCGACAGATCGAGGATACCGTTCGTGCGTTCGTTCAACCCGAGCCGCTTGACGGCCTGGCGGAAGCGCTGCCGCAACAGGTCGGCCCAGATCCCCTCGCCCTTCATCCGTTTCGAGAAATCGGAGTCGTAATCCTTGCCGCCGCGCATGTCGCGTACGCGGTTCATCACGCGCTCCGCACGATCGGGAAAATGCGCGGCAAGCCATTGCTTGAACAACGGCGCGACCTCCCACGGCAACCTCAGGATGATGTAGCTCGCATGCGTCGCGCCGGCTTCCGCGCAAGCCTCCAGCACGCGCTCCATGTCGGGCTCGGTCACGAACGGTATCACCGGTGCAATGCTCACGCCGACCGGCACGCCCGCATCTCGCAGCGCGCGAATCGTGCGCAGCCGCCGCGCCGGCGTGGCCGCACGCGGCTCCAGCGTGCGCGCGAGCTCGGCATCGAGCGTCGTGATCGTGACCGCCGCCATCACCTGCCCGCGTTCGGCCATCGGTGCGAGCAGGTCGAGATCGCGCTCGATCAGCGACGATTTCGTGATCGCCGCGAACGGCAGCCCGCGATCGTGCATCACCTGGATCACGCTGCGCGTAATGCGCAGGTCGCGCTCGACCGGCTGGTATGCGTCGGTGTTGACGCCGAGCGCGATCGGCTCCGGCACGTAGCGCTTGCGCGAAATCTCGCGCTCGAGCAGTTCGGCCGCATTCACCTTCGCGTAGATGCGGCTTTCGAAATCGAGCCCCGGCGACAGCCCGAGGTAGCTGTGCGTCGGCCGCGCGAAGCAGTAGATACAACCGTGCTCGCAGCCGCGATACGGATTGAGCGACACGCTGAACGGAATATCGGGCGACTGATTGTGCGTCAGGATGCTCTTCGCCCGCTCCTCGAATACCTGCGTGCGCAGCGGCGCGGGGAAATCGGCATCGTCGGACTCGTACGTCCAGCCGTCGTCCACCGCTTCGCGCTGCGCGATTTCATACCGCCCCTGCAGGTTGTCGACCGCACCGCGCCCCTTGCGGGGCACGGGCGGCGCTACCGGAAATTCGTTGTCGGACCGATCGTCCATGTGCCCACCCATTCGCCTGCGCCCAATACTGTACATTTATACAGTATTGGGCGCAGCATGCCAAGAGCGGGATAAAGGGCCCGACAAACGGGCCGCCGGTACGTCACTCGCCGACGGCGATCGTCAGCGTTTCCTTGATTTCTTCCATCACGACGTAGCTCTTCGACTGCACGGCACCGGGCAACTGCAACAGGATGTCGCCGAGCAGCTTCCGGTAGTCGGCCATCTCGCCGATCCGCGCCTTGATCAGGTAGTCGAAATCGCCGGAAACGAGATGGCATTCGAGCACCTCGTCGATCTTCATCACTTCCCGGCGGAATTGCTCGAACATGTTGCCGCCCTTGTGGCCGAGCGTGATCTCGACGAACACCAGCAGCGCGGCGCCCAGCTGGCCCGGGTCGACCCGCGCGTGATAACCGGTGATCACGCCGTCGCGCTCCATGCGCCGCACGCGCTCGATGCACGGCGTAACGGTCAGTCCGACCTGTTCCGCGAGGTCTTTCATCGCCATCCGGCCGTCGTCCTGGAGCAGTTTCAGAATGCGCCGGTCGAGCTTGTCGAGCGAGCGTACGGGCTGACGTTGCGTTCTCATTTGTTTATGCTGAAAACCGAAAAAATACGATAACAAAAACTGCACATTCGACAATACCATAGCTCGAAAAACTAGATCAGCTAGAGGTTACACGGAGCCGCAGGTGCGCCCGGCCTCAATCTGGTCCCTTCCATCTGGAGCAACTATGCGAGTCGTCATTCTGGGCAGCGGTGTAGTGGGCGTGGCAAGCGCGTATTACCTTGCGCGCGCCGGCCATGAAGTCACTGTGATCGACCGGGAAGCCGGCCCGGCGCTGGAGACGAGCTTCGCGAACGCAGGCCAGATCTCGCCCGGCTATGCCGCGCCGTGGGCCGCGCCCGGCGTGCCGCTGAAGGCCGTCAAGTGGATGTTCGAAAAGCACGCGCCGCTCGCGATCCGCCTCGACGGCACGCGCTTCCAGCTCCAGTGGATGTATCAGATGCTGCGCAACTGCACGGCCGAGCGCTATGCGGTCAACAAGGGGCGCATGGTCCGTCTCGCCGAATACAGCCGCGACTGCCTGCAGGCGCTGCGTGCCGACACCGGCATTCAGTACGAAGGCCGCACGGGCGGCACGCTGCAACTGTTCCGCACGCAGCAGCAACTCGACGGCGCGGCGAAGGACATCGCCGTGCTGCAGGAAGCGAACGTGCCGTTCGAACTGCTGTCGCCGGCCGAACTGAAAAAAGCCGAACCGGCGCTCGCCGCCGTCTCGCACAAGCTGACGGGCGGCCTGCGCCTGCCGGGCGACGAAACAGGCGATTGCCAGCTGTTCACGACGCGCCTCGCCGCCCTCGCCGAATCGCTCGGCGTCAAGTTCCGCTACAACACGCCGATCGATGCGCTCGCGATCGCGGGCGGCAAGATCGCCGGCGTGCAGTGCGGCAGCGAGACGGTGCGTGCCGACGCGTACGTCGTCGCGCTCGGCTCGTATTCGACCCGCTTCATCTCGAACCTGATGAAGATTCCCGTCTATCCGCTCAAGGGCTATTCGATCACCGCGCCGATCGTCAACGAAGCCGCCGCGCCCGTGTCGACCGTGCTCGACGAGACCTACAAGATCGCGATCACGCGCTTCGACCAGCGCATCCGCGTCGGCGGCATGGCGGAAATCGTCGGCTTCGACAAGACGCTGCGCGCGGCGCGCCGCGAAACGCTCGAGATGTGCGTGAACGACCTGTTCCCGGGCGGCGGCGATACGTCGAAGGCCACGTTCTGGACAGGCCTGCGCCCGATGACACCGGACGGCACGCCGATCGTCGGCCGCACGCCGGTGTCGAACCTGTTCCTGAACACCGGCCACGGCACGCTCGGCTGGACGATGTCGTGCGGCTCGGGTCAACTGCTCGCGGACCTGATCTCGGGCAAGATGCCCGCGATCCAGGCCGACGATCTGTCGGTGCATCGTTATCTGAAGGACGTGCCCAGCCAGACGCGCCCGGCATACGCGTAAATCGGAACGGCCCGCGATGCGGGCCCGTTGCATCAGCGAAAAAGGCGCCCGAGGGCGCCTTTTTCGCTTCGGAGGCTGCGGCGTGCAGCGACCGCGAATGTCGATTCGGCACGAGGCTTCAGTCAACGTGCGCATGCTGCCGTCGCACGGCGATCGAATCGACGCTACCAGTCGTGCGTGCGCGACGATACGTTCCGCACGGCACGGTACGATCCGGAATCTTCCTGACGAGCGACGCTCGCGCCTCTTCGCTTCGGCGAAAAAGCGTCAACCTATTTCAGGACGGGACAGACACACAAAAAAGGGGCGCTCGTCGCGCCCCTCTTCTCGTGTGCTTTACCGCTGAAGCGTCACGCCGCGTCAGCCGAGCTCGGTCACGAGCTCCGGCACGAGCGAGAACAGATCGCCGACGAGGCCGTAGTCGGCCACGCTGAAGATCGGCGCTTCCGGATCCTTGTTGATCGCGACGATCACCTTCGAATCCTTCATCCCGGCCAGATGCTGGATCGCGCCCGAGATACCGACCGCGATGTACAGCTGCGGTGCGACGATCTTGCCGGTCTGGCCGACCTGGTAGTCGTTCGGCACATAGCCGGCGTCGACTGCCGCGCGCGATGCGCCGAGTGCCGCTTGGAGCTTGTCCGCCAGCGGCTCCAGCACCTTCGTGTAGTTCTCGCCGCTGCCCAGGCCGCGGCCGCCCGACACGATGATGCTCGCGCTGGTCAGTTCCGGACGGTCCAGCTTCGTCACTTCACGGCTGACGAATTGCGACTTGCCGGCGTCGGCTGCCGCTTCGATCTTCTCGACCGCTGCGCTGCCGCCTTCCGCCGCCACCGGATCGAAGCCCGTCGCACGCACCGTGATGACCTTGATCGGGTCGCTCGACTGCACCGTCGCAATCGCATTGCCCGCGTAGATCGGGCGCTCGAACGTGTCGGCCGAATCGACCGCCGTGATGTCCGAGATCTGCGCAACGTCCAGCTTCGCGGCGATACGCGGCGCGATGTTCTTGCCGTAGGCCGTCGCCGGCGCGAGGATGTGCGAGTAGTCCTTTGCAATGTTCAGCGCGGTCGCTTCGACGTTTTCCGCGAGGCCTGCTTCGAGCTGCGGCGCGTCGGCCAGCAGCACCTTCGACACACCTGCGATCTTCGCGGCCGCGTCGGCAGCCGCTTGCGCGTTGTGGCCCGCGACCAGCACGTGGATGTCGCCGCCGATCTTCGCAGCAGCCGCCACCGTGTTCAGCGTCGCGGCCTTGATCGACGCGTTGTCGTGTTCTGCAATCACCAGAATCGTCATTTCTTTCCGCTCCCTCTTACAGCACCTTGGCTTCGGTCTTCAGCTTCTCGACCAGCGTCTTCACGTCCGGCACCTTCACGCCGGCTGCGCGCTTCGGCGGCTCGGCCACCTTCAGCGTCTTCAGACGCGGCGTGACGTCAACGCCCAGGTCTTCCGGCTTCACCGTTTCGAGCGGCTTCTTCTTCGCCTTCATGATGTTCGGCAGCGTCACGTAGCGCGGCTCGTTCAGGCGCAGGTCGGTCGTCACGACTGCCGGCAGCGTCAGCGACAGCGTTTCCGCGCCGCCGTCGACTTCACGTGCCACGGTTGCCTTGCCGTCGGCGATCGTCACCTTCGACGCGAACGTCGCCTGCGGCAGGCCGGCCAGCGCAGCGAGCATCTGGCCCGTCTGGTTCGAATCGTCGTCGATCGCCTGCTTGCCGAGGATCACGAGCTGCGGCTGTTCCTTGTCGACCAGCGCCTTGAGGATCTTCGCGACGGCCAGCGGCTCGACGCTGTCGTTCGACTCGACGAGGATCGCGCGATCCGCGCCGATCGCCAGCGCCGTGCGCAGCGTTTCCTGCGCTTGCGCGACGCCCACCGACACCGCGATCACTTCGGTCGCCACGCCCGCTTCCTTCAGGCGCACGGCTTCTTCAACGGCGATTTCGTCGAACGGGTTCATCGACATCTTCACGTTCGCGATGTCGACACCCGTGTTGTCCGACTTCACGCGGACCTTCACGTTGTAGTCGACCACTCTTTTCACTGGCACCAGGATTTTCATGCACACGCTCCAAAGTTACGAATACGACCAGAGGCCATTTTATAGCGCGACCTCATGACTGCGCGGCCAGGCGGCCCCAACCATCATGGTTGTCGAGGATACCGCTTCTTGGCGACGCGCCAATGATAGCGAACGGTCGTTCTATTTTAAAAGAGAAAAAACCCGGACGCAAAGCCCGGGTTTTCGATCATCGACTCTAATCCCGCCGGGCGTCCGCGCTCCACCGTTACCAGGCAGCAACGACCGCGCCGCCGAACTTGCCTTCGATGAACTGCTTCACGTCGGCCGAGTGATACGCCGCAATCAGCTTGGCGACCCACGGCTTGTTCCGGTCCGCCTCGCGGATCGCAAGGATGTTCGCGTACGGGCCGTTGGGGCCCTCGATCGCGATCGCGTCCTGCTTCGGTTTCAACCCCGCTTCCATCGCGTAGTTGGTATTGATCGCGGCCGCGTCGACGTCGCCGAGCGAGCGCGGGATCTGCGCCGCATCGAGCTCGACGATTTTCAGCTTGCGCGGATTGTCGACGATATCGAGCGGCGTCGCCTTCAGCCCAGCATCCGCGCGCAGCTTCAACAGCCCCTGCTTCTGCAGCAACAGCAGCGCGCGGCCGCCGTTGGTCGGATCGTTCGGAACCGCGACGCGCGCGCCCGGCTTCAGTTCGGCCAGCGACTTCACGCGCTTCGAATAGATGCCCATCGGGAACGTGACGGTGTCCGCGACCTTGAGCAGCTTGTAGCCGCGATCCTTCACCTGCGCCTGCAGATACGGATCGTGCTGGTAGCTGTTCGCGTCGAGGTCGCCCGACGCGAGCGCCGCGTTCGGCTGCACGTAATCGGAGAATTCGACGATGCGGATCTCCAGGCCGTCCTTCGCCGCGACCTTCTTCACCACTTCCATGATCTGCGCGTGCGGACCGCCCGTCACCCCTACCTTGATGGTTTCCGCCTGCGCATGCGCGCCCGCGAACAGCGCGGCCGCGCCCAGCGCCGCCGCAAACTTCAGCATGAAGCGTCGTTGCATCGTGTCTTTCCTATCGGATCGGTTTGGTCTTATTTGTGGCTCAGCCGGCGCACCAGCCAGTCGCCGAACGATTGCACGATCTGCACGAACACGATCAGGATCGCGACGACCGTCCACATCACTTCCGGCAGATAGCGCTGGTAACCGTAGCGGATCCCGAGATCGCCGAGCCCGCCGCCGCCGATCGCACCCGCCATCGCCGAATAGCCGACGAGCGACACGAACGTGATCGTCAGGCCCGCGACGACGCCCGGCAGCGATTCGGGCAACAGCACCTTGAATACGATCTGCGACGTGGTCGCGCCCATCGACTGCGCGGCCTCGATCAGCCCGCGATCGACCTCGCGCAGCGCCGTTTCGACGAGACGCGCGATGAACGGCGCGGCTGCGAGCGTCAGCGGCACGACCGCCGCGGCCGTGCCGATCGACGAACCGGTGACGAGCCGCGTAAACGGAATCACCGCGACCAGCAGGATGATGAACGGCGTCGAGCGGACCGCGTTCACGATGCCGCCGAGCACGCGATTCACCGCGAGGTTCTGCAACACGCCCTGGCGATCGGTCAGGTAGAGCAGCACGCCGAGCGGCAGGCCGACGAGCGCGCCGACCGCCCCGGAGATGCCGACCATGATCAGCGTCTCCCAGAACGACTGCACGAACATATCGAACATCTCACTCAACATACGAAAGCTCCTCTACCACCACACCTTGCTCGCGCAGGAACGCGAGCGCCTGCCCGACCTTGCCCGGCTCGCCGCCGGCGAGCACCGCGAGCGAACCGAATGCCTGCCCCTGGATCTCGTCGATCTGGCCGTGCAGGATGTTGAAATCGAGTTCGTACCGGCGGATCGTTTCCGACAGGATCGGCTGGTCGACACCCGAGCCCGTGAACGCGAGCCGCAGCAGATGCCCGCTGCCCGTCTTCAGCCGCTCGGCCACGCGCGCCTTCAGCGCGGGCGGCAGCTCCTGCGCGATCACGTCGCCGATCAGCGCGCGCGTGACTTCGTGATGCGGTTGCAGGAAAACGTCGATCACGCGGCCCTCTTCGACCACGCGCCCCGCGTCGAGCACCGCGACGCGATCGCAGACCTGCTTGATCACTTCCATCTGGTGCGTGATCAGCACGATCGTCAGTCCGAGTTCGCGGTTGATGCGCTTGAGCAGATCGAGGATCGAACGCGTGGTTTCGGGATCGAGCGCGGACGTCGCCTCGTCCGACAGCAGCACCTTCGGCTGGCTCGCCAGCGCGCGGGCGATGCCGACGCGCTGCTTCTGGCCGCCGCTGATCTGCGCCGGATAGCGATCCTTCTGCGCGGACAGCCCGACCAGGTCGAGCAGCGGCAACACGGCGGCCTCGATGTCGGCACGGCTCGCGCCGGCCAGTTCGAGCGGCAGCGCAACGTTGTCGAACACCGTGCGCGACGACAGCAGGTTGAAGTGCTGGAAGATCATGCCGATCTCGCGGCGCGCCTCGCGCAGCGCAGCGGCCGACAGCAGCATCAGGTCGCGCCCGCCGACGACGACATTGCCTTCGGTCGGCCGCGTGAGCAGGTTGATGGTGCGCACGAGCGTGCTCTTGCCGGCGCCGCTTCGGCCGATGATGCCGAACACCTCGCCTTGCGGGATCGTCAGGTTGACGTTGCGCAACGCTTCGACCCAACCGCCCGGGCCGGGGAAACGCTGCGAAAGATTGCGTAATTCGATCATGTAAACAAAACGGCGGCCGGCCGGCGAGTTGGCCCGCCAGTCGGCCGCCGATGCATCTGGAATAGCCGGCGATTTTACCGCAAACCCCTCATTCCCCTTAATAATCGATTTCGATCTTTTCATAACCGGACGAAATTAGAGGAGCGCCGCTTCGTCCCTCTGGGAAGGTCGCGACTATGATCGGGAACGCACTTGCCAACGAACCGGAGACACGCCAGATGAGCGCCACCACCACGCCGGCCGCCGCACCCGCCGCCATCGCCGGATCGGCGCCTTCGGCGCCCGCGCCGCACATGGGCCGGCTGCGTACCGCGGACGGGCTCGAACTGGCGTCGTACCGCTGGCCGGCCGGCGACGGCAGCGTGCCGCCGCGCGCGACGATCGCGCTGGTGCACGGCCTGGCCGAACACGCGGGCCGCTATGCCGCGCTCGCCGGCCGGCTGAACGCAGCCGGCATCGACGTGCTTGCGATCGATCTGCGCGGGCATGGCCAGTCGCCGGGCAAACGCGTGTGGGTCGAGCGTTTCGACGGCTACCTGAACGACGCGGATACGTTGGTCGCGGACGCCGCGCGCGGCGATGCGCCGCTGTTCCTGATGGGGCACAGCATGGGCGGCGCGGTCGCGGCGCTCTACGCGATCGAACGTGCACCGGCTCGTGGCCATGCGCTGGCCGGCCTCGTGCTGTCGAGTCCGGCGCTTGCGCCGGGGCGCGACGTGCCGCGCTGGATGCTTGCGCTCAGCCGCCTCATCAGCCGTGCATGGCCTACTTTCCCCGCGATCAGGATCGATGCGGCCCTGCTGTCGCGCGATCCGGCCGTCGTCGCGGCCAATCGCGCCGACCCGCTCGTGCATCACGGCGCCGTGCCCGCACGCACCGGCGCGGAAATCCTCGATGCGATGGCGCGCATCGAGAGCGGCCGCGGCGCGTTGCGCGTGCCGGTGCTCGTCTATCACGGCACGGAGGACAAGCTGACCGAACCCGACGGCAGCCGGGCGTTCGGCGCGCACGTCGGTTCGCCCGATCGTACGCTGACGCTGTACGAAGGCGGCTTCCACGAAACGATGAACGATCTCGAACGCGACCGCGTGATCGACGCGCTGATCGCGTGGATTCATGCGCGCGTGCCGGCGCGCTGAACGCGCCCGGCCCGGCCGGTCAATCGCGAATCAGATCCCGGCCAGCACGCGCAGGTGCGCGACGACGCTGCGCCCGAGCGCGGACAGGTTGTAGCCGCCCTCGAGGCAACTGACGATACGGCCCTGCGCATGCCGGCGCGCCACGTCGACGATCCGCGCGGTCAGCCATTCGAAATCGGCTTCGACGAGGCCGAGATTGCCGATATCGTCCTCGCGATGCGCATCGAAGCCGGCCGACACGAACAGCATCTGCGGCTTGAACGCGTCGAGGCGCGGCAGCCAGAACATGTCGACGGCTTCGCGGATCGCCATCCCGTTGCTGCGTGCGGGCATCGGCAGGTTGACCATGTTCGGCGCCTGATGATCGACGCCCGAGAACGGATACAGCGGATGCTGGAAGAAGCTGCACATCAGCACGCGCTCGTCGTTCGCGAACGCCGCCTCGGTGCCGTTGCCGTGATGCACGTCGAAATCGACGATCGCGACGCGCTCGATGCCGTGTACGTCGAGCGCGTGCCGCGCGGCGATCGCGACGTTGTTGAAGAAGCAGAAGCCCATCGCGCGCGCGGGCTCCGCATGGTGGCCGGGTGGACGGACGCCGCAGAACGCATTTGCGTAGCGGCCTTCGATCACCGCGTCGGTCGCCGCGATCGCGGCGCCGGCCGCGCGCAGTGCCGCGCGCCACGTGTCGCGATTCATCAGCGTGTCAGGATCGATCTCGACGTAACCGTCGACCGGCGTCATGCTCCGAATGTAGTCGATGTGCGCCTGCGTATGCACCCGGCCCAGCGCGACCTCGCTCGCGAACGGTGCGGTTTCGTGCACGATCAGGTCGTCGATGCGGCTCGCAATCAATTGATCCTGGATCGCCGACAGGCGGGCCGGACATTCCGGATGCCATTCCCCCATCTCGTGCAGCATGCAGTCGGGGTGCGTATAGAAAGCGGTTGCCATAAGCTGTCATCCGCGGCGCACGGTGCGTCGCAGGTCTCCATCAATGATGTCCATCGTCTGCCGCGAATTCGCCGCTAACTTACCACAACGGGGGCCAGCTTCGGCCCGGCGCGCCGGATGCGTCGGGTATACTGCGCCGAACACAATCGCCCTGTCCGCCCGCTTCGACATGAATTCCAGCAAGCCTGCCGCCCTTCTTTCCGCGCTGTTCCGGGTTCGCGCTCCGCTCGTCGCCGCTGCCCTCGCCGCTGCCCTCGGCACCGCACCTGCCGCCGCGCAGACGCAGCCGGCGAAGCCCGCCGGCACGCTCGTCGCCCAAGCCCAACCGCAGCAGGAGACGCCGCAAGGCCAGACCTTCGAAGAGGAAATCGTTCCACAGCGTTACGCGAACAATGCGAAGGTCGACGCGTTCATCGACGAGATGGTGAGCCGCAACGGCTTCGATTCGGCAAGCCTGCATGCGCTGTTCTCGCGCATCAGCTACTCGGCGACGGCCGTCAAGCTCGTGAAGCCGGCCCCGTCGCCGACGGTCAAGAACTGGCGCGTCTATCGCTCGCGCTTCATCGAGCCGATCCGCATCAACGCGGGCGTGAAGTTCTGGAAAGCGAACCAGGCCACGCTGCAGCGCGCGTCCGAGCAGTTCGGCGTGCCGCCCGAGGTGATCGTCGGCATCATCGGCGTCGAGACCATCTATGGCCGCTACATGGGCAATTTCCGCGTGCTCGACGCGCTGACGACGCTCACGTTCGACTACCCGGACACGCCGAACCGCGACAGCCGCCAGGCCACGTTCCGCAAGAACCTCGAAGACTTCCTGGTCTGGACCCGCGACAACCAGCTCGACCCCACCACCGTGCTCGGCTCGTACACCGGCGCAATCGGGATTCCGCAGTTCCTGCCGAGCAGCATCCGCGAATATGCGGTCGACTTCGACGGCACGGGCCACGTCGATCTGCGCAGCAGTCCTGTCGATGCGATCGGCAGTGTCGCGAACTACCTGAAGCAGCACGGCTGGGAAACGGACCGTCCGGTGGTCTGGCAGATCACGCCCGATACAGGCAGCCTGGGCATCGCGCAGGCCGCCGCCGACGGCCAGCCCGAGCCGCACTGGGCGCTGTCGCAACTGCTGCGTGCGGGCATGACGTTGAACGAGCCGACGGTCAACATCACGACCGAAGCCGGCACGCCGGTCACCGTGGTCGACTTGCCGACGCCCGGGCGCGCGACCGAATACATGCTTGGCCTGAAGAACTTCTATGTGCTGACGCGCTACAACCGGAGTTTCTTCTACGCGCTCACCGTGTACCAGCTCGGCGAGGCAGTGAAAGCACAGATGGAAGCGAGCGGCGCGCTACAACCCGCCGCTGCCGCGACGCAGTCGCAGTAAGCACTGGCCGTCAAAGAAAAGCGCCGCAGAAGCGGCGCTTTTTTATCGATGCGCCGATCGCGCACCCCTCGCGCGCTCAGGCGGGAAACACGCCCGTGGACAGGTAGCGGTCGCCACGATCGCAGACGATGAACACGATCGTCGCATTCTCGACCTGGCGCGCAATGCGCAACGCGACTTCGCATGCGCCGCCCGACGAAATGCCCGCGAAGATACCTTCGACCGCCGCGAGCCGGCGCGTCATCGTTTCCGACGCAGCCTGACTCACGCTCTCGACGCGGTCGACGCGGCTGCGATCGAAAATGGTCGGCATGTACGCTTCCGGCCACTTGCGAATGCCCGGAATACGCGAGCCGTCTTCCGGCTGCGCGCCGACGATCTCGATCGCCGGATTCTGTTCCTTCAGGTAGCGCGACGTGCCCATGATCGTGCCCGTCGTGCCCATGGCCGACACGAAGTGCGTGATACGCCCCTCGGTATCTCGCCAGATCTCCGGCCCCGTTCCTTCGTAGTGCGCGACGGGATTGTCGGGGTTGCCAAACTGGTCGAGGATCACGCCCTTGCCTTCGCGCTGCATCTGTTCCGCGAGGTCGCGCGCCAGTTCCATCCCGCCCTTCACCGGCGTCAGGATGATTTCGGCGCCATACGCCGCCATGCTCTGGCGACGCTCGACCGACAGATCCTCCGGCATGATCAGCACCATCTTGTAGCCGCGGATCGCCGCGGCCATCGCGAGCGCGATGCCCGTGTTGCCGCTCGTCGCCTCGATCAGCGTATCGCCCGGCTTGATGCGCCCGCGCGCCTCGGCCTTGCCGATCATCGACAGCGCCGGGCGATCCTTCACGGAACCTGCCGGATTGTTGCCCTCGAGCTTCGCGAGCACCACGTTGTTGCGGGCGCGAATCTCGTCGTCCGGCAGGCGGACCAGTTGCACGAGCGGCGTATTGCCGATCGTGTCTTCGATAGTTTTGTAAGCCATGGATATACCGTGAGTACGAGGCCGATCAATCGATCGATTGTAAACCAGCACCAGCACGCGCGCCGGCAACCCCATTGCGACGATGGAATACGCGCGCCGCGCGGTGCGCGATCGCCGCGTACGCCGCCCCATGCAAAAAACCCGCGGCATGCCGCGGGAAGCCGTCGCAACGACGGCGGCTGAAGGAGCCCTTTGCGGATACGTGCGACCCGTTATTTCTGCGCGGTGCGAGCCGGTGCGGCGGCCGGTTTCGCTGCCGCCGGCTTGCCTGCGGCCGACGGCGCCGCGCCCGCCACCGCACCGATCGTCAACCCTTCCTGCTGAAGCCGCTCGACGGTATGCCCGCCCATGCCCTTCACGCGCGTGGCGAAATCGTCTGCATTCCTGAACGGGCCGCGTGCGCCGCGCTCGTCGAGAATCGCCTTCGCCCGCGCCGGACCGATGCCCTTGATACCGACGAGCGCATCCTCGTTCGCGGTGTTAACGTCGACGGCCGCCCAGGCCGACGCCACTGCGCCGAGCATGACCACCGCGGCAAACCATTTCCTGATCATGTGCTGGATCTCCGAAGAAAAACGGCCGGCGGCTGCCGACCGTGAGACCCAGTCTATCGATGCAACGCGCCGGTTTAAACCTGGCCGGATAGCCAACGAACGTAGCGGTCGACGCCTTCCTGCACGGTCAGGAACGGTGCGTCGTAGCCGGCCGCGCGCAGTTTCGTCTGGTCGGCCTGCGTGAAGCACTGGTACTTGCCGCGCAGCGCATCGGGGAACGGCACGTATTCGATCAATCCCTGCTCGACCTGCTGCGCGAGCGTCAGCGGTGGCTGGTTGTCGAGTGCGCGCAGCGTGTTCACGACCGTCGACGCGATATCGTTGAACGGTTGCGCCCGGCCCGTACCGAGATTGAAGATGCCCGACTTCTCCGGATGATCGAAGAAGAACAGGTTCACCTTGGTCACGTCCTCGACGGACACGAAATCGCGCGTCTGCTCGCCCGGCGCATAACCGTTGTACTCGCCGAACAACTTCACCTTGCCTTCCGCGCGGAACTGGTTGAAGTTGTGGAACGCGACCGACGCCATGCGTCCCTTGTGCGTCTCGCGCGGACCGTACACGTTGAAATAGCGGAAGCCCGCGATCTGGCTCTTCGCGCTCGGCAGCACGCGACGGATCACCTGGTCGAACAGGAACTTCGAATAGCCGTATACGTTCAGCGGCGCCTCGACGTCGCGTTCCTCGACGAAACGCGTCGAGCCGCCGTAGATCGCGGCCGACGATGCATACAGGAACTGCGTGCCCTGCGCGAGGCAGGTATCGAGCACCGCGCGGCTGTAGCGGAAGTTGTTGTCCATCATGTAGCGGCCGTCGGTTTCCATCGTGTCCGAACAGGCACCTTCATGAAATACCGCGCGTACCTTGCCGAAATCGCCGCGCGCGAAGCGTTCGACGAATTCGGTCTTGTCGAGATAGTCGTCGATCTCGCAGTCGACGAGATTGCGGAACTTGTCCGCGCGCGTCAGGTTGTCGACCGCGATGATGCGCGTCTCGCCGCGCTCGTTGAGCGCCTTGACGATGTTCGCGCCGATGAAACCGGCTGCGCCGGTAACGATGAGGGTCATGATCGTCCTGCCTGAAAAGTGCGAGCCACTCGTGCAGCGCGCTCGTCGCGCCGCCGAATGCACTCAGTGAAACAGTTCGTCGTAGTCCACCGTGGCCGTGCCGAGCTTGCCGACCACGATGCCGGCCGCGCGATTCGCGAGCACCACGGCGTCGACGAGCGGCACACCGGCGCCGAGCATCGTCGCGACCGTCGCGATCACGGTGTCACCCGCGCCCGACACGTCGAACACTTCGCGCGCAAGCGCCGGCGCATGCAGTTCGCCGCCCGCGGAAAAGAGCGTCATGCCCTCTTCCGAGCGCGTGAGCAGCAACGCGTCGATGCCGAGCGCCGCACGCAAATTCGCGACGCGCGCGCGCAGGTCGTCTTCCGATTTCCACTGCCCGACCACCTCGCGCAACTCCGCGCGATTCGGCGTGATCAGCGATGCGCCGCGATAGCGTTCCCAGTCGTCGCCCTTCGGGTCGACCAGAACCGCCTTGCCGGCCGCACGCGCCTTCTCGATCATCGTCGTGACGTGCGTCAGGCCGCCTTTCGCGTAATCCGACATCAGCACGACGTCGTGCTGCGGCAACAGCGCGTCGAAGCGCGCGAGCCCCGCGAGCAGCACCTCGTGCGTCGGCATCGCCTCGAAGTCGACGCGCAGCAACTGCTGCTGACGCGCGAGCACGCGCAGCTTGATCGTGGTCGGTAACGCCGGATCGCGCTCGAGATGCGGCGTCACGCCGCTGCCGGCGAGCAGCTCGACGATCCGCTCGCCGGGCTCGTCGCAACCGACGACGCACAGCAGCCCGGCCTGGCCGCCGAGCGTCACGGCATTGCGCGCAACGTTGGCCGCACCGCCGAGCCGCTCCTCCTGACGCTGCACGTGCACCACCGGCACCGGCGCTTCAGGCGAAATGCGATCGACGTTGCCGAACCAGTAACGGTCGAGCATCACGTCGCCGACGACGAGCACACGCGAGCGCGCGAGTTGCTCGCGCGGCACCGGAACGACTTCGCGAAGAGTATCCATCGTACGTTCAGCCACGGGAGAACGACTGGGGATCGACATACGGCCGGCCGATCGCGTAGTAATCGATGCCCAGTTCGGCCATCGCGTCCGGCTCGTACAGATTGCGCCCGTCGAAGATCACCGGCGCCTTCAGTTCGGCCTTCAGGCGCGTGAAATCGGGGCTGCGGAATTCCTTCCACTCGGTCACGATCACGAGTGCGTCCGCGCCGGTGACCGCGGCGTCCTGCGTGTCGACGAGATGCAGTCGTGCCAGCATGTGCGCATCGTCGCCGAAATCCAGCGCGAACACGCGCCGCGCTTCGTCGACGGCGACCGGATCGTAGGCGCGCACGGTCGCGCCGCGTTCGAGCAGCGCGGCGATCAGGCGGCGGCTGGGCGCCTCGCGCATGTCGTCGGTGTTCGGCTTGAACGCCAGGCCCCAGACCGCGAATTCGCGCCCCGTCAGGTCGGCGCCGAAGCGCTGCTCGATCTTGCCGATCAGCACGTCCTTCTGAGCATGGTTGGCGGCCTCGACGGCCTCCAGGATGCGCAGCGGCTGGCCGTTCTCGCCGGCGGTGCGGATCAGCGCCTGCACGTCCTTCGGAAAGCACGAGCCGCCGTAGCCGACGCCAGCATACAGGAAGTGATAGCCGATGCGCGGATCGGAGCCGATCCCGCGGCGCACGGCCTCGATGTCGGCGCCGACCTTGTCGGCGAGATTCGACATCTCGTTCATGAACGAGATGCGCGTCGCAAGCATCGCGTTCGCCGCATACTTCGCGAATTCGGCCGAACGCACGTCCATGTAGATCGTGCGCTCGTGGTTGCGGTTGAACGGCGCGTAGAGCTTCTTCATCTTCTCGCGCGCGATCGTGCCGGTGTCGTCGTCGTCGACGCCGATGATGATCCGGTCCGGGCGCATGAAGTCCTCGACCGCAGCGCCTTCCTTCAGGAATTCCGGGTTCGACACGACCGAGAAGCGATGCGCGACGCTGCCCGCGAGCCCGCGTGCAGCCAATGCCTCGTCGACCACGCCGCGCACGCGCCGTGCGGTGCCGACCGGCACCGTCGACTTGTCGACGATCACCTTGAAGCCCGTCATGTGGCGGCCGATGTTGCGCGCGGCCTCGAGCACGTATTGCAGATCGGCCGAGCCGTCCTCGTCGGGCGGCGTGCCGACCGCGATGAACTGGATCTCGCCATGCGCGACGCTCGCCTCGATGTCGGTCGAGAAGCGCAGACGCCCCGCCGTGCGGTTGCGCGCGATGATGTCCAGCAACCCCGGCTCGTGAATCGGCATCCCGCCGTTGTTCAGGATATCGATCTTGCGCGGATCGACGTCGAGACAGAAGACGTCGTGACCGATCTCCGCGAGGCAGGCGCCCGTGACGAGGCCGACATAGCCGGTGCCGATGATGGTGATTTTCATAGATGTTCCGGTACTTCCCGGTAATTGACTAACTTGGCCGCCGGAGCGAGCCCGGCGGCAACCGCAGCGCGTTGGCTCCGCGGCCGGGATCAGCCCGGCATCGCAGGTTCGACGCGGCGCGGCGCATAGGTTTCCCAGCCGCTGCATCCGGGGCACTGCCAATAGAAGAGCCGTGCCCGGAAACCGCAATTCTGGCACGTATACCGTGGCAGATTTTTCGTGCGCTGCTTGATCAGCGCACGCATCATTTCAAGTTCCTTACGACGAGGTTCCTCGGCCGCCGCGATCTGCGCATCGAGCAGGTGCAGCATCCCCGACAGGTTCGGCGACTTTTCCATCTGCGTCCGCGCGAGCGTGTGCGCCGCATCCTGGCCACGCAACCCGGCGATATGCTGATAGGCGATGTCGAGCAGGTCGTTCGACGGATAACGATCGACGTACCCCATCAGCAACTCCGCGCCTTCGACGTTCTTGCCGAGCGCGACGTATGCCTTCATCAGCTTGTCGGCCACGAGCGGCAGATACGCCGGGTTCTGCGCTTCGACGCGCTTCCAATGCTCGATCGCGGCCGCGTGATCGCCCGCCGCTTCCGCCGCGTCGCCGGACAGGACCGTCGCACGCACGTTCTGCGGATTCACGGTCAACGCAAGGCGCAACTGTTCGGCCGCTGCGGCGGCATTCTTGCGCTGCAGCGCGTCCTGCGCGAGTTCGCAGTGAAACTGCGCAATTTCGATGCCGAGCGGCTTGTCGCTCATCGACTCGATGCGTTTCGCCGTATCGATCGACTTGTTCCAGTCCTTCTCGATCTCGTAGATCGTCAGCAGCGCCCGCTGCGCGCCGAGCGCGTAGTCGCCGTCCGCGAGCTTGTGGAACGCCTCTTCCGCGCGATCCAGCAAGCCGGCTTTCAGGAAATCCTGGCCCAGTTCGTACAGCGCGTGGTCGCGTTCGTTGACCGGCAGATCGGTGCGACTCAGCAGGTTCTGGTGCACGCGGATCGCGCGGTCGGTCTCGCCGCGACGGCGAAACAGGTTGCCGAGCGCGAAGTGCAGCTCGACCGTTTCGGGATCGAGCTTGGCAACCTCGATGAACGCATCGATCGCCTTGTCGGGTTGTTCGTTCAACAGAAAATTCAGGCCGCGAAAATACGAACGCGGCAGGTTGGCGCTCTCCGACAGGAGATTCTTCAGGTCATAGCGTGACGCCGCCCAACCGAGCGCGAACGCGACCGGAATCGCGAGCAACCACCAGAAATCCAGATCCATGCGAAATATCGAAGCAGAGACGAAAACCGCGCGATGATCGCGCGGCGTCCGTGTTAAATGACGGGCGGCATCGGCGGCTGGTCGATGACGGCAGGCGTTTCGCGCGCCGCACGCAGATCGCGCTTCAAACGCCCGTTCTCGAGACGCAGGCGGAAGATCGAAGGCAGCGCGGACAGCAGGCCGGCCAGCAGCCCCACGGCGAAGAATGCCAGGCCGATCAGGATCAGCGGCGCTTGCCATGCGTAGCCGGCAACGAAATTCAGCGTCGCGGTTTGCGTATTGGCCAGCGCAAGCACCAGCAGCAGGACGAACACCAATACCCGGATCAGCCAGACGATAAACTTCATGAAGCCCTCTCTTTGTTGAGGTTTGCCGCGGCGCGCGACTCCCCTTCGTCGCACCGAATCGACCCGTATTGTAAAGGAAGCGTTTCCGCGGCTGCGCACATCCTGTGCGCGGCGTTGCGCATCGGTGGCCGGAAATGAAAAAAGCGCCCGCAAGGGGCGCTTTTCTTTTCAGCCTTCGCCGGACAGGTTCCGGGCACACCGAACGACGTTCAACGCTCGTCGTCCGGATCGTCAGCCTTCAGCGGTTCACCGGCGCGACCGTCGACGCGTTCACGCAATTCCTTGCCAGGTTTGAAGTGCGGCACGAACTTCTCGGGCACCTGCACTTTCTCCCCCGACTTCGGGTTGCGTCCGACACGCGCCGGGCGACGATTGAGGCCAAAGCTGCCGAAACCCCGAATTTCAATGCGATGCCCTTTCGCCAGGGCGTCGGACATCGCATCGAGCATCGTTTTCACCGCGAAATCCGCATCCTTGAGGACAAGTTGCGGAAATCGCGATGCCAGCTGCGCGACCAACTCGGATTTGGTCATACTTCAGCAGACCTCGTAAGGCTTACTGGTTTTGGCCGTCGAGCTTCGCCTTCAGCAGCGCGCCGAGGTTGGTCGTACCGGTCGCAGCAGCGCTGGAGTCCGACTGCAGGCCGCGGATCGCTTCCTGTTGTTCGGCCGAATCCTTCGCCTTGATCGACAGGTTGATGCCGCGCGACTTGCGATCGATGTTGATCACCATCGCGTTGACCTTGTCGCCTTCCTTCAGCACGTTGCGTGCGTCTTCGACGCGATCCTGCGAGATTTCCGACGCACGCAGGTAGCCTTCGATGTCGCCCGTCAGCGTGACGACCGCACCCTTCGCATCGACCGTCTTCACGACGCCGTCGACGATCGAGCCCTTGTCGTTCATTGCAACGTAGTTGCTGAACGGGTCGCCTTCGAGCTGCTTGATGCCGAGCGAAATGCGCTCCTTCTCGACGTCGATACCGAGCACGATTGCTTCGACTTCGTCGCCCTTCTTGTACTTGCGAACGGCTTCTTCGCCGGCTTCGCTCCACGACAGATCCGACAGGTGGACCAGGCCGTCGATGCCGCCCGGCAGACCGATGAACACGCCGAAGTCGGTGATCGACTTGATTGCGCCCGTGATCTTGTCGCCCTTCTTGAAGTTGCGGCTGAAGTCATCCCACGGATTCGGCTTGCACTGCTTCATGCCGAGGCTGATACGACGACGGTCTTCGTCGATCTCGAGGACCATGACTTCGACTTCGTCGCCCAGCTGGACAACCTTCGACGGCGCAACGTTCTTGTTGGTCCAGTCCATTTCCGACACGTGGACGAGGCCTTCGATGCCCGATTCCACTTCGACGAATGCGCCGTAGTCGGTGATGTTCGTGACCTTGCCGAACAGGCGCGTGCCCGACGGGTAACGGCGCGAGATGCCTTCCCACGGATCGTCGCCCAGTTGCTTGATGCCCAGCGAGACGCGGTTCTTCTCTTGGTCGAACTTGAGGATCTTCGCGGTGACTTCCTGGCCAACCGACAGGACTTCGCTCGGGTGACGCACACGACGCCATGCGATGTCGGTGATGTGCAGCAGGCCGTCGATGCCGCCGAGGTCGACGAACGCGCCGTAATCGGTGATGTTCTTGACCACGCCGTTGACGATCGCGCCTTCCTTCAGCGTCTCGAGCAGCTTCGCGCGCTCTTCGCCTTGCGTTGCCTCGATCACTGCACGACGCGACAGCACGACGTTGTTACGCTTGCGATCGAGCTTGATCACGCGGAACTCGAGCGTCTTGCCTTCGTACGGGGTCGTGTCCTTGACCGGACGCGTGTCGACCAGCGAACCCGGCAGGAACGCGCGGATGCCGTTGACCATCACGGTCATGCCGCCCTTCACCTTGCCGGTGATCGTGCCGGTGACGAGCTCGTTGTTGTCGAGCGCCTTTTCCAGCGACAGCCACGATGCAAGGCGCTTCGCCTTGTCGCGCGACAGGATCGTGTCGCCGTAGCCGTTTTCGAGTGCGTCGATCGCGACGGACACGAAATCGCCCGACTGCACCTCAACCTCGCCCTGATCGTTCAGGAATTCCTCGATCGGAATGTAAGCCTCGGACTTCAGGCCTGCATTGACGACCACGAAGTTGTGGTCGACGCGCACGACTTCGGCGGAAATCACTTCGCCGGCGCGCATGTCTTGGCGGGTCAGCGACTCTTCGAACAGAGCCGCAAAGGATTCGGTATTCGGGGTGGAGGTTTGCAGGTCGGACATAAAAATCTGATTGTGCATGGCTCGCTGTGCCACGCCGGCCGGAATGGCAGGCTGAAAGGGCCAGATCGAAGACCACACGGGGTTAAGGGTTCGAAACACGCTCTGCACTTACGCGCGGAGCACCTACTGCCGCCCGCCTTCTCAGGCTGGCTGGCCAAGCGCCCGGTACCACTGCAGCACCTGATCGACGGCTTCATCGACCGAAAGTGCCGACGTATCGAGCAGCTTGGCATCTGCCGCAGGCTTCAGCGGCGCGGCTGCGCGATTGCTGTCGCGCGCGTCACGTTCACGAAGATCCCGGAGCAAGTCATCTATGTTAGCAGAAAAACCTTTTTGCATCAATTGCTTATGCCGTCTGGTCGCGCGCGCCTCGGCGCTGGCCGTCAGGAACACCTTCAGCACGGCGTCGGGGAAGATCACCGTGCCCATGTCGCGCCCGTCCGCCACGAGGCCCGGCGTCTTGCGAAACGCCCGCTGGCGCGCGACGAGCGCGGTGCGCACGGGGCCGTGCACGGCAATGGCCGACGCGCGGTTGCCGACCGCTTCGGCACGGATGTCGTTCGACACGTCGACGCCGTCAAGCTGCGCGCAGCCTTCACGGAACGTGATGTGCAGATCGTCGATCAGCTTCACCAGCGCGTCGACGTCTTCCGCGGCGATTCCGTAGCGCACGCTCGCGAGCGCCGCGAGCCGGTACAGCGCGCCGCTGTCGAGCAGGTGGAAGCCGAGGTGCGCGGCGACGAGCGCCGCGACGGTGCCCTTGCCGGAGGCGGTCGGGCCGTCGATCGTGATGACGGGAGTCGGGTGAAAGGGTCGGGTCGATTTCATCGGAACAGTCGGATCAGGCTTTGGCGAGCGCGGCGAAGCGGTCGAAATAGTCGGGGAACGTCTTGCCGACGCACTTCGGATCGTTGATCCGCACGGGCACGCCGCCCAGGCTGACGAGCGAGAAGCACATCGCCATCCGGTGATCGTCGTACGTATCGATCGCCGCGTTCGGCGTGAGCTTTTCCGGCGGCGTGACGACGAGATAGTCGGGGCCTTCCTCGACGATCGCGCCGACCTTGCGCAGCTCGGTCGCCATCGCGGCGATGCGGTCGGTTTCCTTCACGCGCCAGCTCGCGATGTTGCGCAGCGTGCTCGTGCCGTTCGCGAACAGCGCCGCGACCGCGATGGTCATCGCCGCGTCGGGAATCAGATTGAAGTCCATGTCGATCGGCTCGAGCTTGCCGTGATCGTGGCCGATGCCGCGCACGTCGATCCAGTCGTCGCCCATCGTCACGTTCGCGCCCATCTGCATCAGCGCATTCGCGAAGCCGACGTCGCCCTGGATGCTCGCCCGCCCGACGCCCTCGACCCGCAGCGGGCCGCCGCCCAGCGCCCCGGCCGCGAGGAAGTACGACGCGGACGACGCGTCGCCCTCGACCATGATCCGCCCCGGCGAGCGGTAGCGGACGCCGGCCGGCACGACGAAGCGCTGCCAGCCGTCGCGCTCGACGCTCACGCCGAAGCGCGCCATCAGCCGGATCGTGATGTCGATGTACGGCTTCGAGATCAGCTCGCCGTCGACTTCGACGACGATCCGGCCGTCCCTCGCCTTCACGAGCGGCAGCGTCATCAGGAGCGCGGTGAGGAACTGGCTCGACACGTCGCCGCGCACGCGGATCGGCGCATCGACCGAGATCGTCGCGGGCTTGATCCTCAGCGGCGGGTAGCCTTCGTTCAGCTCGTAGTCGATCTGCGCGCCGATCTGGCGCAAGCCGTCGACGAGATCGCCGATCGGCCGCTCGTGCATGCGGGGCACGCCGTGCACCCGGTAGTCGCCGCCGTTCACTGCAAGTGCGGCGGTCAGCGGCCGCACGGCCGTGCCCGCGTTGCCGAGGAACAGGTCGGCCGTCTTCGCGGTAAACGCGCCGCGCGTGCCGGCGACGACACAGGTGTCGCCGTCGCGCGCGAGCTTCACGCCGAGCTTGCCGAGTGCATCGAGCATCACGCGCGTATCGTCGGAGTCGAGCAGGTTGGTGATCGTCGTTTCGCCTTCGGCGAGCGCCGCGAGCAGCAGCACGCGGTTCGAAATGCTCTTCGAGCCGGGCAGGCGCACGGTGCCCGATGCGCTGGAGTACGGGCCGAGATCGAGATAGTCCATGGGAATCGTCCTGTTATTTCTTGACCGGTTCGGCAGCGGGCGTGCCGCCGCGTTCCTGCCATGCCTTGCGCGCGGCGCGCGAGCGCGTGAATACGGCTTCGAGCGCCGCGCCGTCGCCGGCGTCGATCGCCGCGCGCAACCGCGTGAGCACGCGTGTGTAGCCGTCGAGTTCGTCGAGCAGCGCCGCGCGGTTCGCGACGCACACGTCGCGCCACATTTCCGGGTTCGACGCCGCGATGCGCGTGAAATCGCGAAAACCGCCGGCCGCATACGAGAATTTCAGTTCCGCGTCGGCCTCGCCGAGAATCTGCTCGACGAGCGCGAACGACAGCACGTGCGGCAGATGGCTGATCGACGCGAATACGCGATCGTGCTGTTCGGTGGTCATCGTGCGCACGTCGGCGCCGGTCGCGCGCCACATCGCGTCGATCCGGGCCACCGCTTCGGGCGCGTTCTCCGGCAGCGGGCACAGCACGACGTTGCGGCCGACGTAGAGGTCCGGCAACGCAGCCTCGACGCCGCTCGACTCGCGTCCGGCGATCGGATGACCCGGCACGAACTGCACGATCCGCGCGCCGAGCGCGTCGCGCGCAGCCGCAACGACATCGGACTTGGTGCTGCCTGCATCGGTGACGATCGTCGCGCCGTCGAGCCACGGCGCAATACGTGCGAGCAACGGGCCCGTCTGTGCGACAGGCGCGGCCAGCAAGACGAGATCGGCACCGGCAAGGGCGTCGCGCACCTGCGCGTCGTCGTCGAGCGCCGCTGCGCGGTCGATCACGCCGAGCGACAGCGCGCGCTCGACCGATGCACGCGAACGGCCCACGCCGACGATCTCGCCTGCGCCGCCCGGCGCGCGTTCGCGCAGCGCGCGGGCCAGCGATCCGCCGATCAGGCCGACGCCGAAGATGACCAGTTTGTTGAATGCAAAGCCTGACACGACAAGAGCCAAGTTACGCGTGCGGGACGACGCCCAGCACGCGGAATTCCAGATTCCGGGCAACCGGCCCGCACCCGGCGCAACCTGCGCCGGATACCGCCCGCCCCCGCCTTCGGCAGCGCCGATCGGCCTGCCCTGCCCGCTTCTTCGCGCGCCGCCTGCGCACCGCAGGCGACGAGCCGCCGCGTCAGCGTGCGCGCGGATACGAACCGAGTATCTTCAGGAACGCAGCCTTTTGGCCGAGTTCCGCCAGCGCGGCCGCCACCGCCGCATCGTCGCGATGCCCTTCGATGTCGATGTAGAAGTAGTACTCCCACGTGCCGACGCGCGCCGGACGCGACTCGAAGCGCGTCATCGACACGCCGTGCCGCGCGAGCGGCTCGAGCAGCTTGAACACGGCGCCCGGCTCGTTCTTCACCGACACGATCAGCGACGTCTGGTCGTGACCGCTCTGGCCGGCCGGCTGCTTGCCGACGATCACGAAGCGCGTGCGATTGTGCGGATCGTCCTGGATCAGCGAGAACGCAATCTGCAGGCCGTAATGCGCGGCCGCGCGATCGCCCGCGATCGCGGCGACGGTCGGATCGGCCGCGGCCAGACGCGCGGCTTCCGCGTTGCTCGCCACGGCTTGCCGCTCGAGCTGCGGCGCATTCGCCGCGAGCCACTGCTGGCATTGCGCGAGCGCCTGCGCATGCGCGCAGACACGCTTCACGCCGTCGAGCGTGCCGCTCTGCGTGAGCAGGTTGTGATGGATCGGCAGCGCGAGCTCGCCGCTGATCACCAGTTGGGTCTGCAACAGCAGGTCGAGCGTGCGCGATACCGCGCCTTCGGTCGAATTCTCGACCGGTGCGACGCCGAACGCGGACGCCCCGGCCTCGACCGAGCGGAACACCTCGTCGATCGACGGGCACGGCAACCCTTCGATCGACTGACCGAAATACTCGAGCATCGCCTGCTCGCTGTACGTGCCGACCGGCCCGAGGAACGCGACGTGGATCGTCTGCTCGAGCGCGCGGCTCGCCGCCATGATCTCGCGCCAGATGGCGCTGATGTGCTCGCTCGCGAGCGGCCCCGCGCTCATGTCCTGCAGCCGCGCGATCACCTGCAGCTCGCGCTCCGGCCGGAACACCGGCGCGTTGAAATGCTTCTTGACCTCGCCCACCTCCAGCGCCACCGCGGCGCGCTGGTTCAGGAGCGCAATCAGCTGCGCGTCGATCGCGTCGATGCGGTCGCGCAGCGGTTTCAGGCGGGAATTCAGTTCGTCGTCCATGCGTTTTGCCGTGCTGTTTGAACAGCGCCGCGGTCAGGCGCCGCGCTGCTCGAAGTCCTTCATGTACTCGACGAGCGCCTTCACGCCCTCGAGCGGCACCGCGTTGTAGATCGACGCCCGCATGCCGCCGACGGACTTGTGGCCCTTCAGCTGCAGCAGCCCGCGCGCCTTTGCGCCGGCAAGGAAGTCTTCGTTGCGCGTTTCGTCGGCCAGGAAAAACGGCACGTTCATCCGCGAACGTGCTGCCGGCTCGACCTTGTTCAGATAGAAACTGCTCGCGTCGATCGTGTCGTAGAGCAGCTTCGATTTTTCGATATTGCGGGCCTCGATCGCTTCGAGGCCGCCCTGCCGCTTCAGCCACTGGAACACGAGGCCCGCGATGTAGATCGCGTAGGTGGGCGGCGTGTTGTACAGCGAGTTGTTCGCGGCGATGGTCTTCCATTCGAATGCGGACGGACAGATCGACAGCGCGCGATCGAGCAGATCCTCGCGCACGATCACGACCGTCACGCCGGCCATCCCGATGTTCTTCTGCGCACCGCCGAACAGCACGCCGTACTTCGCGACGTCCATCGGGCGCGACAGGATGTGCGACGAGACATCCGCGACCAGCGGCACGTCGCCGAGATCGGGGATCTCGAACGTCTCGACGCCGTCGATCGTCTCGTTGGTGCACAGATGCACGTAGGCGGGATCGTCCGACAGCTGCCATTCGGCGCGCGCGGGCGCACGCGTGAAGCCGCCCTCCGTCTTGCCGGTCGCGGCCAGATGCGGCGTGCAGAACTTCTTCGCCTCGCCGAACGATTTCTGCGACCACGAACCCGTCACGACGAAGTCGGCCGTCTTGCGCGAGCCGAGCAGGTTCATCGGCACGATCGCGTTTTCCGCGATGCCGCCGCCCTGCAGGAACAGGATCCGGTGGCTCGCCGGCACGCCGAGCAGGTCGCGCAGGTCGGTCAGCGCGGCCTCGTGGATCGACATGAATTCCTTGCCGCGATGGCTCATCTCCATCACGCTCATGCCGCTGCCGTGCCAGTCGAGCATTTCGTCGGCGGCCTGCCGCAACACTTCCTCGGGCATCGCCGCGGGGCCGGCGGAGAAATTAAAGACGCGCATCGTGAAAACCTCGGGAGGGACGCGACCGGCTTGCCGCCGGCAAAACGCGCCAGAAAAGAAATGGCCGCTTGCGCTCGCGCGCAAACGGCCATTATCGCACTGTCGTCAGGCTCCCGCCAAACCCGGCCGAACGGCCGGGGGCGTGCCCGGACAGCTTACTTGCCCGGCTTGACTGCTGCGACTTCCTTGTCAGCCTGCGTACGCGTTGCCTGGATCGCTTGCGGCATGTACTTCTGCATCAGGCCGTTGACCACGTCGCGACCGACCTGATCCTGAACCTGGATGAACTTGCGGCCCGTCGGGCTCTTGTAGAACGTCGTCAGATCCTTGATCTCCGACGTGCTGTAGTACTTCGCGTACGCGTCGTACTGAGCCGACATCGCGTCGCTCTGGAACTGCTGCGTGCCGAACACCTTGCCTGCACCGTCGACCAGCTTCGGCACCGCGTTCTTCTGCAGCGTCGGAACGGCAGCCTGCTTCTGCTTGTCGTTCAGCGTCTTGTTTTCCGACAGCGCGTCCGACAGGATCGCCGGCACGAGCTGCTTGGCCTGCATTTCGGCGCTGTTGCCGATTGCCGACACGAGCTTCGGCGCGTCGATCGCGTCGAGCAGATCCTTGATCGCCGCCTTCTTGTCGGCGTCGATCGGCGCAGCTGCCGCCGGAGCAGCCGGTGCGGAATTCGACAGCGCCTGCGCCATCGCGAACGTCGGCACCAGTGCAGCCAGCAGAACCAGTTGCTTGAATTGCTTTTGCATCATCACTCCCTTTTGGAAATATGAATGGTTGCTCGCCGGCCGCGGCGCTTTTCGCCCGCGGCGGCCAGAGTCTCATCCGTTCTTCAGGCTTCGCCGTCCGACGCCTCGTCGGCCTCGCCCTCTCCCTCTTCGGCCTCCGCGATCTGCTGCAGGCCAGAGAGCTTGGTACCCTCATCGAGACTGATGAGTGTAACACCTTGCGTGGCGCGCCCCATCTCGCGTATCTCGGAAACACGGGTGCGAATCAACACGCCGGCCGTGGTGATCAGCATGATCTGATCCTCGGCGTCGACCAGCGTGGCGGCCACGACCTTGCCGTTGCGCTCGGACGTCTGGATCGCGATCATGCCCTTCGTGCCGCGGCCGTGACGCGTGTATTCGGTGATCGGGGTGCGCTTGCCGTAGCCGTTCTCGGTTGCGGTGAGCACGGTCTGCTCCTCGCTGCCCGCGACCAGCATCGCGATGACCTGCTGCCCGTCCTCGAGCTGCATGCCGCGCACGCCGCGCGCCTCGCGCCCCATCGGGCGCACGTCGTTCTCGTCGAAACGCACGGCCTTGCCGGAATCCGAGAACAGCATCACGTCGTGCGCGCCGTCGGTGATCGACGCACCGATCAGGTAGTCGCCATCGTCGAGGCCGACCGCGATGATGCCCTTCTTCATCGGGCGGCTGAATGCTTCGAGCGGCGTCTTCTTCACGGTGCCGAGCGACGTCGCCATGAAGATGAACTTGTCGGCCGAGAATTCCTTGACCGGCAGCACGACGTTGATCTTCTCGCCTTCCTGCAGCGGGAACATGTTGACGATCGGGCGGCCGCGCGAGTTGCGCGAGCCCTGCGGCACTTCATAGACCTTGACCCAGTACACGCGGCCGCGGTTCGAGAAGCACAGGATGTAGTCGTGCGTGTTCGCGATGAAGAGCGTCTCGATCCAGTCGTCTTCCTTCATCTGCGTCGCCTGCTTGCCGCGGCCGCCGCGCTTCTGCGCGCGGTACTCGGACAGCGGTTGCGACTTCACGTAGCCCGCATGCGACATCGTGACGACCATGTCCTGCGGCGTGATCAGATCCTCGGTGTTCAGCTCGGTCGCGTTCAGCTCGATCTTCGAGCGGCGCGCGTCGCCGAATTCGGCCTTCACCGACGTCAGCTCCTCGCCGATCATCGTCGTGATCCGCTCGGGGCGCGCGAGGATGTCCAGCAGGTCGGCGATCTGCGCCATCACTTCGCGGTACTCGCCGATGATCTTGTCTTGCTCGAGGCCGGTCAGGCGCTGCAGACGCATCTGCAGGATTTCCTGCGCCTGCGTGTCGGAGAGGCGGTACAGCCCGTCGGTCTGCATCCCGAACGCCGGGTTCAGGCCTTCCGGACGGTACGCGGAACGGCCGCCGGCCGCCGCGTTCTCGCTCTCGGCGCGCGTCAGCATCTCGCGCACGAGCGACGAATCCCACGGCTTCGCCATCAGTTCCTGCTTCGCGATCGGCGGCGTCGGCGCGGCCTTGATGATCGCGATGAACTCGTCGATGTTCGCGAGCGCGACCGCGAGACCTTCGAGCACGTGGCCGCGCTCGCGGGCCTTGCGCAGTTCGTAGATCGTGCGGCGCGTCAGCACTTCGCGTCGATGCGACAGGAAGCACTGCAGGATTTCCTTCAGGTTCAGCAGCTTCGGCTGGCCGTCGACGAGCGCGACCATGTTCATGCCGAACGTGTCCTGAAGCTGCGTCGCCTTGTACAGGTTGTTCAGCACCACTTCCGGCACTTCGCCGCGCTTGAGCTCGATCACGACGCGCATGCCGCTCTTGTCGGACTCGTCGCGGATGTCGGAAATGCCTTCGAGCTTCTTCTCGTTGACGAGCTCGGCGATCCGCTCGAGCAGCGAGCGCTTGTTCACCTGGTACGGCAGCTCGTCGACGATGATCGCCATCCGCTGGCCGCGGTCGATCTCCTCGAAGTGCGTGGCCGCGCGCATCACGACACGGCCGCGCCCGGTGCGGTAGCCGTCGCGCACGCCGGCGACGCCGTAGATGATGCCGGCCGTCGGGAAGTCCGGCGCCGGGATGATCTCGATCAGCTCGTCGATCGTCGCCTCCGGATTGCCGAGCAGATGCTGGCACGCGTCGACGACTTCGTTCAGGTTGTGCGGCGGGATGTTGGTCGCCATGCCGACCGCGATGCCCGACGAGCCGTTGATCAGCAGGTTCGGAATACGCGACGGCAGGACCGACGGCTGCGTTTCGTTGCCGTCGTAGTTCGGCTCGAAATCGACCGTTTCCTTGTCGATGTCGGCGAGCAGTTCGTGACCGATCTTCGCCATGCGAATTTCGGTGTAACGCATCGCCGCGGCATTGTCGCCGTCGATCGAGCCGAAGTTGCCCTGCCCGTCGATCAGCATGTAGCGCAGCGAGAAGTCCTGCGCCATCCGCACGATCGTGTCGTAGACCGCGGTATCGCCGTGAGGGTGATATTTACCGATCACGTCACCGACGATACGCGCCGATTTCTTGTACGCGCGGTTCCAGTCGTTGTTCAGTTCGTGCATCGCGAACAATACGCGCCGGTGCACGGGCTTCAGGCCATCGCGGACATCCGGAAGGGCACGTCCGACGATCACGCTCATCGCGTAATCGAGATACGAACGGCGCATTTCCTCCTCGAGGGAGGTGGGCAGGGTCTCTTTGGCGAATTGATCCATGTATCCGTATCGTTTCGGAGCGAAGACGGCGAACGCCTTTCGCGTGGGCGCTGCATGCGCAACGCAACGCGAGATTCTAACATGCGCCCATCAGCCGCCAATCCGCTCCCCCTCTATATGTAAACAGCAAAAATCGCGGCGGCGGCGAATCGGCCGAAATCGCGCGCGACTCGAGACGTCGCATACGATCCCATCCGCCGTGTTTCACGCGCGCGAGTAAACGATGGCAGGCATTCGTACGATTTCCCGGCCACGCTCTTGACAATCTCTAAAAGTTACGGCAGGCCGGTGTTGCGCATGCACCACAAAGTTGAAGCGATCTTGGGGTGGGGAGGATTTTTTTTCGTAGGAAGGGAACGATATGGCAAAATGCCAACGCACTGAAAGTTAGACGCTGCTCGAAGTCTACACAGAGCGGTGCCGCGTTTTTTGTGCCGCACCAATGTTATACTTCGAGCAATGTATGACTTGTCACCGTCAACAGGCTCGCAGTAAACCTGCGGTAATCTCAATTTCGAGAGGAGAAATATGAATAAACTTTCAAAGCTCGCGTTCATTGCAGCTACCGCAGTTATGGCTGCATCCGCTTCGGCACAGTCGGTGCCGGCGTCGCGTCAAGCCGTCAATGACAACTGGGTGAACGGCACGGGCGAATGGGTGTGGATGAACGGCACGAACGAGCTCTGCTGGCGCGATGCGTTCTGGACGCCGGCCACCGCCAACGCGAAGTGCGATGGCGCACTGGTCGCCCAGGCACCGCAGCCGCCGGTCGCTCCGGTCGCTCCGGCCATCACGAGCCAGAAGATCACGTATCAAGCTGACGCACTGTTCGACTTCGACAAGGCAACGCTCAAGCCGCTGGGCAAGCAGAAGCTGGACGAACTGGCATCGAAGATCCAGGGCATGAACACGGAAGTGGTCGTCGCAACGGGCTACACGGACCGCATCGGTTCGGACAAGTACAACGACCGTCTGTCGCTGCGCCGTGCGCAAGCCGTGAAGTCGTACCTGGTCAGCAAGGGTGTGCCGGCCAACAAGATCTACACGGAAGGCAAGGGCAAGCGCAACCCGGTCACGACCGGCTGCAACCAGAAGAACCGCAAGCAACTCATCGCCTGCCTCGCACCGGACCGCCGCGTGGAAGTCGAAGTGGTCGGTACGCAAGAAGTGCAGAAGACGACCGTTCCGGCGCAGTAAGCCGCGGTTTTCGACTGCTTCAAAGCCCCGCTCCGGCGGGGCTTTTTCATTGATGCCCGTCCAGGCGCTCGCTGGCCTCGTCGTCCGCCCGCTTATATACTCGGGGCTGACGCACCGATGCATCGCCCTCCTCTCGTAGCCCGTTTGCCGACATGACCAACGCCGATCCGCACGAACTCCAGAAATTCAGCGACCTCGCCCACC
Source organism: Burkholderia sp. MSMB1459WGS (assembly GCF_001534535.1). Taxonomy (NCBI): domain Bacteria; kingdom Pseudomonadati; phylum Pseudomonadota; class Betaproteobacteria; order Burkholderiales; family Burkholderiaceae; genus Burkholderia; species Burkholderia sp. MSMB1459WGS. The sequence goes on along the minus strand of NZ_LPMU01000064.1, from coordinate 126,308 downwards.
GATGGTGGGATCCGAATGCCGAATTCAAGCCGCTGCACGACCTGAACCCGGTGCGGCTCGGCTGGATCGACGCGCATGCGCACCTCGCCGGCAAGCGCGCGCTCGACATCGGCTGCGGCGGCGGCATCCTGTCCGAATCGATGGCCGGGCTCGGCGCCCAGGTGAAAGGCATCGATCTGTCGACCGAAGCGCTCGGCGTTGCCGACCTGCACAGCCTCGAAAGCGGCATTTCGGTCGATTACGAGGCGATCGCCGCCGAAGCGATCGCCGCGCGCGAACCGGGCACCTACGACGTCGTCACATGCATGGAGATGCTCGAGCACGTGCCGTCACCCGGCGATATCGTGGCCGCGTGCGCGACGCTCGTGAAACCGGGCGGCTGGGTGTTCTTCTCGACGCTGAACCGCAACCTGAAGTCCTATCTGTTCGCGGTGATCGGCGCGGAATACATCGCACAAATGCTGCCGAAGGGTACGCACGATTACGCGCGCTTCATCCGCCCGTCGGAACTGGCCGGCTTCGTGCGCGCGACGGATCTGCACATCGTCGAGATCAAGGGCATCACGTATCACCCGATCGGCAAGCGCTTCGCGCTGTCGAACGACACCGACATCAACTACCTCGTCGCATGCCGACGCGGCGCATGACCTTTCGACCGGCATGACGACTCCCCTTTCGACTGCGCGGATCGCTGACGAACCGCGCTTGCTGCACTGCGATGCGGTCCTGTTCGATCTGGACGGCACGCTCGCCGACACGGCGCCCGATCTCGCGGCAGCCGTCAACAAGATGCAGCGCGAGCGCGGCCTACCCGAAACGTCACTCGACGTGTTGCGGCCGCTGGCCTCGGCCGGCGCGCGCGGCCTGCTCGGCGGCGCGTTCGGCATCGATCCGCACACGCCCGGCTACGAAGCGATGCGCGACGAGTTCCTGGCCAACTACGCAACCGATCTCTGCGTGCATACGACGCTGTTCCCTGGCATCGGCGACGTGCTCGACGAACTCGATGCGCGCGGCGTGCGCTGGGGCATCGTCACGAACAAGGCGATGCGGCTCACGGCGCCGCTCGTCGAGCTGCTCGGTCTCGCGCCGCGCGCCGCGTGCGTCGTCGGGGGCGACACAACGCCGCACTCGAAGCCGCATCCGGCCCCGCTGCTACATGCGGCCGACCAGTTGGCGCTCGCGCCTGCGCGCATCGTCTACGTCGGCGACGACCTGCGCGACATTCAGGCCGGCAGCGCCGCCGGCATGGCCACAGTGGCAGCTGCGTACGGCTATTGCGGCGACGGCGTCGCGCCCGTCGACTGGCAGGCCCAGCACCTCGTCGACACGACGCAGGAACTGCGGGACCTGCTGCGCGATGTTGGGCTATAATGTTTGATCTTATCCGCGGGGGCGACCTGGTTTCGACAGGGGTTGTGAAGCGGCTAGGGCATGTCGAGGACCCGTCACCTCGTTAATCAATGGGAAAATCGTAACTGCAAACGACGATACGTTCGCACTGGCAGCCTAAGGGCCGCCGTCCTCTGCCTAGTTCACTGACGGGCTAGTGTCGCAAGACCGGTAGCAATACCGCCAGAGGTCATTTACGTCAGTTAAGCCCTGTCGGCGTCGCGACGCCAGGGTCGAAAATCCAGCGAATCGCCGTAGTGCAGCGTGTTCGTCCGCGTCGCTGCGGTTAAATCAAAAGACTGGACTAAACATGTAGAACTAGTCGTGGAGCGCTTCTGGACGCGGGTTCGATTCCCGCCGCCTCCACCAAATTCCGCGCTCGTCGCACGAACCCCGCATGACGGAAGTCTGCGGGGTTTTTTGTTTCCGGCGTCCGACTCCCTCCGAAAAAGCGCCCAGCCACGGATGGGCCGGGCGGAATGCCGCCGATGTCCGGCGGCAGGAGGTGACGGATGTTCTGCCGCGCCCGCGCGATCGTCGCTGCGCCGGGCGGTGACCGGCCCGATGGTTCGGGCGTCGGGCGCAGCGCCGCGCCCGCACCTGCCCATACCGGGCGATACGCGGCTCAACTGCCGCGATACAGCGACTTCATTTCTTCCGCGCTGGCCGGGCGCACGCCCATTGCGCGCGAACCCGACGCCGATGCACCCTGTGCCTGCGCACCGTAGCCGCTGGCGTCGGCGCCTTGAGCTTGTGCCAGCGCGCTGCGCTGCTGCTCAGCGATACGGGCCGTGGCGGCCTGGATCGCTTCCGGATAGTGCGGATCTTCGCCGCGGGCTGAGTTGTAACCGGCCTGCTGGAGTTGAACCAGTTCGGCGCGCACCTGCGCTCGGGTGATCGTTGAACCCGACTGGGCGAACGAAGCGACCGGAGCAACGAGAGCAGCAGCAACGACAACGGCTTGAACGAGCGACTTCATGATGACCTACCTCCAGATTTGTCTGATTCGGCGGTGAACACCTTGATCAGCGCCGACAAACCGAAGTTTATGTAGGTGGATGCTTAAGAATAAGGCGGGTTTCAGGAAGACATCCTTCCTGATTTGCGGGTTAACCCTAGATTCGCGTCGGAACGGCAATGCGGGTGAATGGCCGCTTCGTCCACCCCGTATCGCGTGAAGGGCCGCAAATGCACGAGCCCCGCGAAGCGGCAGGCTTCGCGGGGCTCGAATAGAGTGGAATCAAGTGGAGCGTCTGCTGCCGTCTGCCAGTTGATCAAACCGCTGTGCCGAAGACAGGCGCGCCTCGCTCGCGCGCACACACGCCGCCTGCCCGTTACCGGGCATCCATCGGGCACTTCAGGTTGCAACCGTTCGGGTCGCCAAGGTCACCCTTGCGGCGCAATGCCGACTTTTTGCCGCTCTGATATTTCTCCGACGGCGCCGACGCCGCGAACGGCATCTGTGGATGTTCGTTCAGGCGGAACTGTTCGCTGAGGATACCGCCGGGCACCCCCGGGGAATTCTGCGCGAACGCAAACGGCGAAGCGACGACCAGCAGCCCCGCGGTCAACGCTGCCGCGGCAAGGGGAACGGAAAATTTCATGGCGGGATGACGCCTGAACGGCGTGCTTGTTGGAACGTTGATCAAGCGGCAAGCGTAGCGCAATTCCCCCACTGTTGCAGCGCGGCTCGATCGCGTCTTCGTTACCGCGAATTGCCATCCGCGCCGCTCGCGTCGTCGCGGCCGGCCAGCCCGGCGGCGATGGGCTCCAGCGCGCCGCACGCGGCCGGATCGTAGCCGTCCAGATGCGCGACACGCTCGACGAAGCGTGCGTCACGCAGCAATGCCAGCACATCGGCGAGCGGCCGCACATCGAGCCGTGCGCGTTCGCATGCGAAGTAATAGTCCTCGTCGACGATCGGGATGAAGTCGAGCCCGAAGTGATGGGCAGCCGGCTCGACGCCGAACCCCAGATCGGCCATTCCGCTCGCGACGAACGCCGCGATCGCCGAATGCGTGAGTTCGGCCGACGCATAGCCGTCGATGCGCTCCGGGTCGATCCCGATCGCGCGCAACGCAAGATCCAGCAACATGCGCGTGCCCGATCCCGGCTGGCGGTTGACGAAGCGGATGTCGTCGCGCGCCAGATCCGCCAGCCCGCGCACCTGCTTCGGGTTGCCGCGCGGGACGAACAGCCCCTGCTGGCGGCGCGTCAGGTGAATCAGCACGTGGCGCGTGTCGTCGAGCCAGGGCCGATAGATTTGCGCGCACTGCGCGCGAAACGCGCCGCGCGGCAAATGGAAGCCCGCGAGATCGCATTCGCCGCGCGCGAGCGCCTGCACGGCCTCGACGCTTTCGCGATACTTGATGTCGACGGCCGCCTGCGCATCGACGAGCGCGGAAACGAGCGTCGCGACCGCGTAACCGTGCGACGCATGAATGCGCACGGCGCCGTCGCGCTGCGCGAGCCGCCGGTTCAGCTCGCTGGCCACCTCGGCCGCCAGCGTGCGCAGGTTTCCGTCGAGGCGGCTGCGTGCCAGACGCTGCGCATCGATGACCGCCTGCCCGAGCGCCGACAACGTCGAACCCTTGCCGCGCGCGGTTTCGATCAATTCCCCGCCGATGCACGATTCCAGCGCGCGCAGCATGCCCCACGCGTGCCGGTACGACAGCCCCTTGGCTTGCGCGGCCTGCGCGATGCTGCCCGTATCGGCCACGAGCTCCAGCAGCGGAGCGACGTCGGACAGACTGGCCGAACGGCCTTCCGTGTCGCGTACGGTCAGATACGCGTCGCATTCGATCCGAATCAATTATGCACCCCGATTTCCTATTGCGACCGCGAAATCTTCCGCTTATCGTTGGTCGAAATCAATCAGAACGAAGTCCCGCTGCGCACTATATGAATTTCGAGCGCATATGAGACTTTGGAGGAGCATAACCGATGTCCCCGAATTCCCCCGCGCCCGACGCGCTCGTCGAGCGCCATGCGAGCGCCGGCCGGTCGCTCGTCGCGATCCTGCACGCGATCCAGGACGAGGCGGGCTACGTGCCGCCGGGCTGCGTCGCGCCGCTCGCAAAGGCGCTGAACCTGTCGCGCGCGGAAGTGCACGGCGTCCTGACCTACTACCACCATTTCCGCACCGCGCCGCCCGCACGCGTCACGATCCAGATGTGCCGCGCCGAAGCGTGCCGCAGCATGGGCTGCGAAACGCTCGCCGCCCACGCGGAAGCCCGCACGGGCTGCCGGTTCGACGCCGCGCACGGCGATGCCGCCGCAGCCCACACACCGGACGACGTCGCGCTCGAATCGGTCTACTGCCTCGGGCTGTGCGCGCAATCGCCGTCGATGACAATCAACGGGGTGCTCCACGCAAAGGTCACGCCGGAGAAGTTCGACGCCCTGCTGGCCGACGCGGTCGCCCACACGCCGGAGGCCGCATGACGACCCGCATCTACGTTCCGCGCGATTCGTCCGCGCTGGCACTCGGCGCCGACGCGCTCGCCGCCGCGATCACGGCCGAAGCCGAACGGCGCGGCGTCGCGGTCGAGGTGATCCGCAACGGTTCTCGCGGGCTGCTGTGGCTCGAACCGCTCGTCGAAGTCGGGACGGCCGCGGGCCGCGTCGGCTATGCGAACCTGTCGGCCGCCGACGTGCCGGCCCTGTTCGACGCCAACTGGCTCGAAGGCGGCACGCATCCGAGCGGCGTCGGCCTCGTCGACGCGCTGCCCTATCTGGCGCGCCAGCAGCGGCTCACGTTCGCGCGCATCGGCCTGACCGATCCGCTGTCGATCGACGACTACCTGCAACACGACGGCCTCGCCGGCCTGAAGAACGCACTGGCGCTCGACGGCGACGCCGCATGCGAAACGCTGATCGAGTCGGGGCTGCGCGGCCGCGGCGGCGCGGCGTTTCCGGCCGGCATCAAGTGGCGTACCGTGCGGCAAGCGCGCGCCACGCAGAAATACATCGTCTGCAACGCGGACGAAGGCGATTCGGGCACGTTCTCCGACCGCCTGCTGATGGAATGCGATCCGTACTGCCTGATCGAAGGGATGATCATCGCGGGCGTCGCCACCGGCGCGACGGTCGGCTACATCTACGTGCGCAGCGAATACCCGCACGCGATCGCCACGCTCGAAGCCGCGATCGGCCGCGCGCGCGAAGCCGGCTGGCTCGGCGAGCACGTGCTCGGCTCCGCGCACGCGTTCGAGCTGCACGTTGCGAAAGGCGCGGGCTCGTACGTATGCGGCGAGGAAACGGCGCTGCTCGAATCGCTCGAGGGCAAGCGCGGAGTCGTGCGCGCGAAGCCGCCGCTGCCCGCGCTCGCGGGCCTGTTCGGCCAGCCGACCGTGATCAACAACGTAATCACGCTCGCGACGGCGCCGGTGATCTTCGCGCGCGGCGCCGCGTTCTATCGCGACTACGGGATGGGCCGCTCGCGCGGCACGCTGCCGTTCCAGCTGGCAGGCAACATCCGTCACGGCGGCCTCGTCGAGCTCGCGTTCGGCGTCACGCTGCGCGAACTGCTGTTCGACTTCGGCGGCGGCACGGCCAGCGGCCGGCCGGCACGCGCCGCACAGGTCGGCGGCCCGCTCGGCACCTACCTGCCCGACCACCAGTGGGACGTGCCGCTCGACTACGAGGCGTACACGGCGATCGGCGCGGTGGTCGGCCACGGCGGCATCGTGCTGCACGACGACACGTCGAATCTCGCCGAGCTGGCCGAATACGCGATGAAGTTCTGCGCGATCGAATCGTGTGGCAAGTGCACGCCGTGCCGGATCGGTTCGACGCGCGGCGTCGAGACGATCGCGCGGATTCGCGACGGCGATACGTCGGAGCGGCAGGTCACGCTGTTGCGCGACCTGTGCGACACGATGCTCGCCGGCTCGCTGTGCGCGATGGGCGGCATGACGCCGTACCCGGTGCTGTCCGCGCTCGACCATTTCCCCGAAGATTTCGGGCTCGCTGCCGGCAAGGATGCCGCGTCGGGCCCGGTCAAGGCTGCGGCCTGACCCAGAAGGAGCCCTGCATGTCCCTCGACACGAACAACGTCCGCCAAGGCGGCTGCGGCTCGGGCCAATGCGCGTGCAAGAGCGCCGCACAGGCGCGCGCCCGCGATCCGTTGGACGATACCGACTACGGCACGCCGCAACGGCATGCCGACACCGACGTCACGCTCGAAATCGATGGCCAGCCGGTCACCGTGCCGGCCGGCACGTCGGTGATGCGCGCGGCGATCGAAGCCGGCATCAACGTCCCGAAGCTCTGCGCGACCGATTCGCTCGAGCCGTTCGGCTCGTGCCGGCTGTGCCTCGTCGAGATCGAGGGCCGGCGCGGCTATCCGGCGTCGTGCACGACACCCGCCGAAGCCGGCATGAAGGTGCGCACGCAGTCGGACCGGCTGCAGTCGCTGCGCCGCAACGTGATGGAGCTGTACATTTCCGACCACCCGCTCGACTGCCTCACCTGCCCGGCCAACGGCGACTGCGAGCTGCAGGACATGGCGGGCGTGGTCGGCCTGCGCGAAGTGCGCTACGGCTTCGACGGCGCGAATCACCTGAAGGGCACGAAGGACGAGTCGAACCCGTACTTTACGTACGACCCGTCGAAATGCATCGTCTGCAACCGCTGCGTGCGCGCGTGCGAGGAAACGCAGGGCACGTTCGCGCTGACGATCGCCGCACGCGGCTTCGAATCGCGCGTCGCCGCGGGCGAAAGCGAATCGTTCATGGCGTCGGAATGCGTGTCGTGCGGCGCATGCGTGGCCGCCTGCCCGACGGCCACGCTGCAGGAAAAATCCGTCGTGCAGCTCGGGCAGGCCGAGCACTCGGTGATCACGACCTGCGCGTACTGCGGCGTCGGCTGCTCGTTCAAGGCCGAGATGAAGGGCACGCAGGTCGTGCGCATGACGCCGCACAAGAACGGTCTCGCGAACGAAGGCCACGCATGCGTGAAGGGACGCTTCGCGTGGGGCTATGCGACGCACAAGGACCGCATCACGAAGCCGATGATCCGCGAGAAGATCACCGATCCGTGGCGCGAAGTGAGCTGGGACGAAGCCCTCACCTACGCGGCGACGCAATTCCGCAAGCTGCAGCAGAAGTACGGCCGCGACTCGATCGGCGGCATCACGTCGTCGCGCTGCACGAACGAGGAAACCTATCTCGTGCAGAAGCTCGTGCGCGCTGCATTCGGCAACAACAACGTCGATACCTGCGCACGCGTGTGCCACTCGCCGACCGGCTATGGCCTCAAGGCGACGCTCGGCGAATCGGCCGGCACGCAGACGTTCGCATCGGTCGGCCAGGCCGACGTGATCGTCGTGATGGGCGCGAACCCGACCGACGGCCACCCGGTGTTCGGCTCGCGGCTGAAGCGGCGCGTGCGCGAAGGCGCGAAGCTGATCGTGATCGACCCGCGCCGCATCGACGTAGTCGACGGCCCGCACGTGAAGGCCACGCACCACCTGCAGTTGCGTCCGGGCACCAACGTCGCGATCGTCAATGCACTGGCGCACGTGATCGTCACCGAAGGGCTGGTGGCCGACGCATTCGTCGCCGAGCGCTGCGAGACGCGCGCGTTCGAGCAATGGCGCGACTTCGTCGCGCAGGCCGACAATTCGCCCGAGGCGACAGCGGACGTGACGGGCGTGCCGGCCGAGCTGGTCCGCGCCGCCGCGCGCCTGTACGCAACGGGCGGCAACGCCGCGATCTATTACGGGCTGGGCGTGACCGAACACGCGCAGGGCTCGACGACGGTGATGGGCATCGCGAACCTCGCGATGGCGACCGGCAACGTCGGCCGCGAAGGCGTCGGCGTCAATCCGCTGCGCGGCCAGAACAACGTGCAGGGTTCGTGCGACATGGGCTCGTTCCCGCACGAACTGCCCGGCTACCGCCACATCGGCGACGAAGTCGTGCGCACGCAGTTCGAGCAGGCGTGGGCGGCCACGCTGCAGCCGGAACCCGGGCTGCGGATCCCGAACATGTTCGACGCCGCGCTCGACGGCAGCTTCAAGGGGCTTTACTGCCAGGGTGAGGACATCGTCCAGTCGGACCCGAACACGCAGCATGTCGCGGCCGCGCTGTCGGCGATGGAATGCATCGTCGTGCAGGACATCTTCCTGAACGAAACCGCGAAATACGCGCACGTGCTGCTGCCGGGCTCGACGTTCCTCGAGAAGGACGGCACGTTCACGAACGCGGAACGCCGGATCTCGCGCGTGCGCAAGGTGATGCCGCCGCTCGCGGGCTACGCGGACTGGGAAGTCACGCTGCTGCTGTCGCAGGCGCTCGGCTACGACATGCACTACACGCATCCGTCGGAAATCATGGACGAGATCGCGCGGCTCACGCCGACCTTCTCGGGCGTGTCGTACGACAAGCTCGACGCACTCGGCAGCATCCAGTGGCCGTGCAACGAACACGCGCCGGAAGGCACGCCGACCATGCACATCGACACGTTCGTGCGCGGCAAGGGCCGGTTCGTGATCACCAAGTTCATTCCGACGCCGGAGAAGGTCACGCAGCGCTATCCGCTGATCCTGACGACGGGCCGCATCCTGTCGCAATACAACGTCGGCGCGCAGACGCGCCGGACCGAAAACGTGCGGTGGCACGAAGAGGATCGCCTCGAGATCCATCCGCACGATGCCGAGGATCGCGGGATCCGCACCGGCGACTGGGTCGGCATCGAATCGCGCGCGGGGCAGACGGTGCTGCGCGCGCTGGTGACGGAGCGCATGCAGCCGGGCGTCGTGTACACCACATTCCACTTTCCCGAATCGGGCGCGAACGTGATCACGACGGACAGCTCCGACTGGGCGACGAACTGCCCCGAATACAAGGTGACTGCCGTGCAGGTGATGCCGGTTGCGCAGCCGTCCGACTGGCAGCGCGCGTATGCGCGCTTCAACTCGGAGCAGCTCGACTTGCTCGAGCGCCGCGCCGCCGCGCCAGCCGCCGTCACAACAGGCAAGTGAGGCCGCAATGGACAACGACCACCTGATCGACATGGCCAATCAGATCGGCGCATTCTTCGAATCGATGCCCGATCGCGACGAAGCGCTGACCGGGATCGCCGAGCATATCCGGCGCTTCTGGGAGCCGCGGATGCGACGCGCGTTGCTCGCCGCGCTCGACGACCCGTCGAGCGAAGCCGGGCAACGCGCGATGCCGATCGTGCGCGATGCGATCGCCGCGCATCGCGCGTCGCTCGTCCCTGCCGCAGCGCCCGCCTGACCGCCCGGCTACGCGGACACCGACATGCCCGCGAACCAGCTTTCGCAGTGGCGCAGCAACGCGTTGGCGTCGGTCGCCGTGCGTCCCCGCGCGGCGACATAGCCATCGGGCCGCAGCAGATAGAACGACGGCCGCGAGCGGCCGTATTCCTGCGCGAGCCCCGCCGCACCGTCGCCTTCGGCATCGGCGACGCGCCACACGCGCACCGCTTCCGGCATGATCCGTTCGAGCCCCTGCACGAGCGCCTGCGCATCGGCCGGGATCGGCGGCACTTCGCCGGCGTCGGTATTCACCGGTTCTTCCAGCAGCAACAGCGTGAAACTCGCCGGATCGTGAAGATCGTATAGCCGCGCCGTGCCGGGCGCCCGACCGAGCGGCCCGTCGAGCACGTGCACGAGCGCATCGGGCGCGCGCTCGCCCGCGCGCGGGCCGCCGTCGAGCACGCGCTCGAGCGTGAGCGGACTCTTCCGATACTGCACGCCGAGTTCGCTCACCGTGCGCCTGAGCGCGTCGCGCATCGGCCCGAACGACGCCAGCAGCGGCACGACATGATCGCGCAGCAGCTTCATCGCACCGCGTTCGGCTTCGACCACCTGGGTGACGAAACCAGTCTGCCGCAACACGTCGCGCTCGATCGGATGGCGCTCCGCGTGATACGTGTCGAGCAACCGCTCGGGCGCGCCTGCGCCGAGGACGCGCGCAAGCTTCCAGCCGAGGTTGAACGCCTCCTGGATGCCGGTGTTCATGCCCTGCGCGCCGGCCGGGCTGTGGACGTGCGCGGCGTCGCCCGCGAAGAACACGCGGCCATGACGCAGCCGGTCGACCATCCGGCTGTGCAGGTGGAAATAGGACGACCACGCGAGATCGCTTGGCGAGATCGACGCGCCGACGCGCGCGCGGATGATCGCGTCGCATTCCGCGAGCGACGGAGCCGGTGCGTCGGGCGACGCACCGCTGCCGGGCGGCCGGTCCGCCACGAGCCGGTAACGGCCGCCTCCCATCGGAAACAGGCCCGCGATGCCTGCGGGCGTCGTGAACAGATGGATCTCCTCGTCCGACCATTCGGGTATCGCCGCGAAATCGGCAAGCAGGAAAGTCTGTTCGAACGCATGCCCGGCAAAGCCGAGGCCGAGGAGATGCCTGACCGTGCTGTGCGCGCCGTCGGCGGCAATCAGGTATGACGGGGTGAACGACTCTTCGCGGCCGTCGGCGCGGCGCAGCGTCACGTCGAGCGACGTGCCGCCCGCGTCGCATGCGGTCAGCGTCGTCCCGCGTTCGACGGTCACGCCCAATGTGGCCAGGTGTTCGGCGAGCAGCCGCTCGGTGATGCTCTGATCGAGAAACATCAGATACGGATAGCGCGTTTGCAGCGGATCGAAATCGAGCCGTGCGATCACGCGGCCGTCGGCATGCAGCTCGGCCGCATGTGCGCGATGGCCGAGCGCGAGAAACGGTTCGACCGCACGATGCTGCTCCAGCAGCTCGAGCGTGCGCGCCTGGATGCCGATCGCACGCGAAAACGGCGCCGGCGCGACGAGACGATCGATGATGCGCACCGGCACGCGGGCACGCGCGAGGCTCATCGCCGCGGCAAGGCCGGTCGGCCCCGCGCCGACGATCAGCACGGGTGGGATATCGGACAGTGTGTCAGCCATGAGACCCTCGATGACACGCGACTCTGCAAGTCTACGCCGCTCCGCGTCACGGGGCCATATGCCGACCGGCCGATACGCGCCCGCGCCGCGCGGTGTGGGAAAATACGCGCTTTCCGCCAGTTTTCGCGTCATGGATTCCGCATTCGACCGGGCATACGCCGCGCACCGCGCGGGTCGCCTCGCCGAGGCCGAGCACGGCTATCGCAACGCGCTCGCCTCCAACCCCGCCGACGCCGACGCGCTGCACCTGTTCGGCGTGCTGCGGCACCAGCAGGGCCAGCACGCCGAGGCTGCCGATCTCGTCGGCCGCGCCGTCGCGCTGCGTCCGGACGATGCCGCGCTGCAGCTCAATCTCGGCAACGCGCTGAAAGCGCTCGGCCGGCTCGACGAAGCGATCGACCGCTTTCGCAACGCGCTGACGCTCGCGCCCGAGTTTCCGCTCGCGCACTACAACCTCGGCAACGCCTATGCGGCGGTGCAGCGTCACGACGATGCGATCGACGCCTTCGGCCGCGCGCTGCAGCTCACGCCCGACGACGCATCGATCCACAACAATCTCGGCAACGCGCTGAACGCGCTCGGCCGCCACGACGACGCGCTCGCCGCGTTCCGTCGCGCGCTCGAGCTCCGGCCCGGGCATGCGGGCGCGCACAACAATCTCGCGATGGCGCTGAGCGCGATGGGTCGCGCCGACGAGGCGATCGCGCACTTCCAGGCCGCGATCGCCGCGCAGCCGCGGTTCGTCGCCGCGCATTTCAATCTCGGCAACACGTTCGACGCGGTCGGCCGGCATGCCGAGGCGGCAGCCGCCTTCGAAGCCGCGCTCGCGCTGCACCCGCCGTTTCCGCTCGCGCTGTTCGGGCTCGCGAACGCACTCTGCGCGCAGGCGCGCCACCGCGACGCGCTGCCCTACTACGAACGCGCCGTCGGGCTCGATCCGTCGTTCGGGCTCGCGTGGCTGAATCTCGGCAACGCGCATCATGCGCTCGGCGCGCACGAGATGGCGCTGCGCGCATTCGACCAAGCGCTGCGCGTCGCGCCCGATCTCACGCTCGCGCGGCTGCATCGCGCGGTCACGCTGCTGACGCTGCGCGACTTCACGCGCGGCCTGCCCGCCTACGAAGCGCGCCACGAGACGCCCGGCGCGACGCCGCTCGGCGCGCTGCCGCGCTGGCAGGGCGAGCCGATTGCGTCGCGTACGTTGCTGATTCGCGCGGAACAGGGGTTCGGCGACACGCTGCAGTTCGTGCGCTTCGTGCCGCTGGCCCGCGCACGCTGCGCGCGCGTCGTGCTCGAAGTCCAGCCGGAACTCGTCGCACTGCTGACGCCGGCCGCGTCGCGCTGGCGCGTGACGCTCATCGCGCAAGGCGCCGCGAAGCCGCCTGTCGCGGACGTCGGCTGCACGCTGATGAGCCTGCCGTTCCTGCTCGGGCTTCAGCCGGAAGACATCGTCGGCTCGCGCTATCTCGATGCGCCCGACGGCGCCCGGCGGCGCTTTCGCGGGTCGCTCGGCGGGCAGTCGAAACGCAAGTTCGGCCTGGCATGGTCGGGGCGCCGGCAGGCGCAGGAAAACCGCTCGATGCCGTTCGACGCGCTCGCGCCGTTGCTCGCGCTGCCGGACATCGACTGGATCGTGCTGCAGCCCGCGCTGGACGACGACGAACGAGCGCGCGTCGACGCACATCCGCGCGTGCATCGCCTCGACGGCCGGCTGAACGACTTTGCCGATACGGCGGCGCTGATCGAACGGCTCGACGGCGTCGTCACGATCGACACGGCCGTCGCGCACCTCGCGGGCGCGCTCGGCAAGCCGCTGTGGGTCATGCTGCCGTTCGCGCCCGACTGGCGCTGGTTCACCGGCAACGACTGCCCGTGGTATCCGCAGGCCAGGATCGCCCGCCAGCCTGCGCCGGGCGCATGGCTCGACGTGGCGGCCGCGGTGGCCGACATGCTGCGCGAGGCATGACCGCCAACGAGAAAGGGAGCGCATGCGCTCCCTTTTTTCGATGCGATGCGCGGCCGACGCCGCGCGATAGACCGGCCGCCGTCAGGCCGACTTGTACTGGTTGCGCGCGTCGGCGGTGCGATAGAGCACGAGCGTCGCGATCAAGCCGCAGATCGCGGCCACGCTCAACCACAGCCCGGGCGCCGCTTTATTGCCCGTCTGGTGGATCAGCAGCGTCGAGATCGCCGGCGTGAAGCCGCCGATTGTCGTTGCCAGGCTGTACGCGAGCGAGAAGCCGGCCGTACGCACGTCGGCCGGCATCACTTCGGTCAGCGCGACGACCATCGCCCCGTTGTACGACGCGTACAGGAACGACAGCCACAGCTCGACCGCGAGCAGCCGCAGGAACGACGGATCGCCGACGAGCCACAGCACGGCCGGGTAAGCCGACAGCAACGTCAGCACGGTGAACGCGATGAGCACGGGGCGACGGCCGATGCGGTCGGACAGCGCACCGGACAGCGGCAGCCACACGAGGTTCGAGATCCCGACGCAGACGGTCACGACCAGCGCGTCGAGCGACGACAGGTGCAGCACTTCCTTGCCGAAGGTCGGCGTGTAGGCGGTAATCATGTAGAACGACACCGTCGTCATGATCACCATCCCCATGCCGGCCACCACGACACCCCAGTTGTCGAGCATCGAGCGCATGATCTCGCCCATCGTCGGGCGGTGACGCTTTGCAAGAAATTCGTCGGTCTCCTTCAGCGACCGGCGAATCAGGAACAGGAACGGCACGATCAGGCAGCCGATGAGGAACGGAATGCGCCAGCCCCACGCGGTCATTTCCTCGACCGGCAGCGCGCGGTTCAGCACGACGCCGACGAACGCGGCGAACACGACGGCCACCTGCTGGCTCCCCGACTGCCACGACGTGTAGAACCCCTTGTGGCCCTTCGTCGCGATCTCCGACAGGTAGACCGACACGCCGCCGAGTTCGACGCCCGCCGAGAAACCTTGCAACAACCGGCCGAACAGCACGAGCACCGGCGCCAGCACGCCGATCGTCGCGTATCCCGGTATCGCGGCCACCGTGAGCGTGCCGATCGCCATCAGCCCGAGCGTCAGGATCAGTCCCTTGCGGCGGCCGTGATGGTCGATATACGCGCCGAGCACGATCGCACCGACCGGCCGCATCAGGAAGCCCGCGCCGAATACCGACAGCGACAGCATCAGCGATGCGAAGGCGTTGCCGCTCGGAAAGTACGTTTTCGCGATGGCCGACGCGTAATACCCGTAGACCATGAAGTCGTACATTTCCAGGAAGTTGCCGCTGACGACCCGGAAGACGGTGCGGACTTTCGATTCCTGCGCGATGGCAGGGGATGCAGTGGACATGTTTTCTCGCTCAGCTCGGACGGCGCATACCGCACCGCATGAATCCGACGATGCACGACGCGCCGGGCCGAGCCGAGCCGGTGCGCACGGGCATCGCTGCCCGCCGGCGGCGCGTAACGGCGCGCCGCCGGCATGATTCGCGAATCATGCCACGTCAGCCCGACATTTGCCTTGTGGCGCCCTGTCATGACCGTCGCGGTATCCGTCTCGTACACGTCGCCCCGAAACGGGCACGAGAATCAGATTGATCTGATCGACCGGCATTCGCCTGCCGACCACAATGCAGGATTTGCGACGACATTTCCGCGCCGCGCCGGCACGGTCGCCCGTGTCGCACGGCGTACTCTTTTCATGACCCCATTGCCTCTCGTCCCGGTCGAAGGCGCGCTCGCCCGCCCGCGCGCCACCCCGCTCGATCACGTCCCGCCGTTCGGCCGCGAATGGCGACTCCCCGGTGCGCCCGGCACACGGCCCGGCAGGCCCTGCCTCGCGACACTGACGACGTCCTGCATCGATGTCGACCGGCCACACCACGCGTGCCGATGGCAACCGCTGCCTGCGGTGATATCGCTGCCGGCTTCGGTCGGGGTGGCCGTCACGCCGGCTGCGGCAGCCACCCGTCGCGTGCGCCGCCCTCACGACCGGCGCGCGATCTACGCCGTCTGCTGGAGCATCGGCGCACTCGGCATCATCGGCGGGCTGATCGGCGTGTACGACCCGCCTGCGGGGTTCGGTCCTGCATACGCGACGCAAGCAGCCGGCAGTTCGGCCGATGTCGTCGCAACATCGACCGGCACGATTCACGCCGCTACGGCACGACCTGGTACGTCGACGCACGTCATACCGCAGCGCAACGTGGCGACGCCTGTCGCGAACACGATCGGATCGCCGCCAGCCACGCATCGCATCGCAGTTCGCCCGGCGTCGCTTCACCCGCAAGCGGCGGCCGACGCGCGGCAGGTCCACCCTGCCTCGCCACGTCGGACAACCAGCCCGCGCGCAACGAAAGCACCGCCCCGCACACCGGTCGTGCCGCGGCTGGCCGCACATCCGTCGACCCAGCGCAGCGCGCGCCCCACCGGCACACCCGATCGGCTCGTTCCCCCGTCGCGTCTGGCAGACACGCGCGATACCCGCGACTCGCTCGACGATCCGGCCACGTTGATTACCATGGCGAACGCGCTGCGCGCCACCCAGCCCGCTCGCCCGGCGCCGCCGCCCGCGGCCGGTTTCGACTGGACGTCGCAACTATCGCACCGTCGCGTGACCGACGCGCCGGACGCGTTCGCTCACTGACGCCCGCGCAATAAAAAACCCGGCGAAGATCGCTTCGCCGGGTTTTTGCTCGTCTCGCTCCGTCCGTTCGACGAATCGTTACTTGTGCGCGGACAGCCCCGTCTCGGTCTGCTTCTCGAGTTGCCGCACCTGCTCCTGCAGATCGCGCAACTGCAACTGCGCAGCCCGCTTCTCGACCTGCAGCGCCTGTGCCTGCTCCTGCGCCGACTTCTGCCGCTGCGCGACTTCGGCCTGCTGGCTGCGCGCGATGCTCAAGTCGGCCTGCAACTGCTGCGCACGATTCGCCTGCAGCGCGATCACGCGTTCGAGAAATGCCTTCTGCGCCTGCAGCTCGGTCCGGCGGATCTCGATATCGGCAAGCTGCGCCGTCTGCTGGACGAAGTTCGCGTACACCATCTCCGCGCGGTTCTTTTCCTGCGAACGGATCACGCGCCACAGGTTCTTGTCCTGGAACAGCGCGACGTAGTACGTCATCTCCCGCGGATCGAACATCAAGCTCGCGCCGTAGCTGCCGTTGTACGTCGTGCGCATCTCGACGATCCGGCCGTCGTGCAGCAGTTGCGTCAGCTCGGCGACGTTGCCTTGCGCGGCGGCGTCCGTCGCGGCCGATGCCGCCGGCTGCGCGCCGCCGCTCAGGCTCGTGACCGCCGGACGCGTACCGGCGGCAGGTGCGGTCGCATCGGCGGACCAGGCCGTGCCCGCTTGTGCGCAGGCAACCAGCGCGACGATCCACGTCGCGCATCGTGCAGGGAAGAAGTTTCGGAAAGCCAACGTCAGACTCCGGCGAACGAATCGGAACTCGCGATTATCGTTCAAAACGAAACGGCCGCATCTCGAATTTATCGGAATGCGGCCGGCCGTCGTGCGACGCGAAAAATGCCGCGTACTACAGACGCGTTTCGCGCGCCGCGCGCAGGAACGCATCGAGCAGCGGCGTGCAGTCGAGCAGTTCCGAGCCGCCCGCGCGATGAAACTCCGGATGCCACTGCACGCCGACGACGAACGGCGAACGCCGATGGCGAATGCCTTCGATGATCCCGTCGCCGGCCGACACGGCCTCGATGTTCAGATCGCGGCCGAGATCGCGGATCGCCTGGTGGTGTATCGAGTTGACGATCGCTTCGCTGCGCCCCGGGAACATGCTCGCGAGCGTCGACGAGTCGGGGAAGCGGATCGCGTGGCGATGCTGGTCGTAATGCTCGCTCACGTGCGCGTTCGCGGTCGGCACGTCGGTGGCGATGTCCTGGTACAGCGAGCCGCCGAACGCGACGTTGATCAGCTGGCAGCCGCGACACACGCCGAGCACGGGTTTGCCGGACTCGACGAATTCGTGCAGCAGTTCGAGCTCGTACATGTCGCGCACGCGATCGCCCGGCCATTCGGGGCGCGCATCCGACGCCGCGTAGGTCTGCGGCGACACGTCGGCGCCGCCTTGCAGCAGCAGGCCGTCGAGATGCTTCGCGTAATCGCGCAGGCGGATGTTGCTCGGATGGATCATGCCTTGATGGCCGACCGTCGGAATCATGAACACGAGCACGTCGCGCGACATCACCCAGTGGGCGATCGACTCCTCGAGATACTGCAGCGTCTTGCCGCGCAACCCCTTCGCGCCCGGCTCCGGATGGAAGATCCGCGCCGACACGCCGATGCGCAGCGTGCGCTGCGTGATGCGCTGGCCGGCACGGTCGAACAGCCGTCGCGCGCGGGCCGCGACGATCCGGCCGAACACCGACCACGGCGTGTCGCTCTGCTTCAGGTAGGCCGGCGGCGCATTCTGCGCGTTCGCGGGCGGCGGCCGAGGCGTGTCGAAATCGGGCGGCGCGCCGAAGCCGGGCGGCGGCGAGCCGGGCTTCGGCGGCGCGGCCGAGGCGGCGCCATCACCGACGGCGCCCGCCGCGCCGGGCGCACCCGGCTCGGATGCGGCCGTGACGGGCGACGCACCGTCGTCGGCGACGTTCTCCGCGGCGGCCTGCGTGGCCGGCGCAGCGGGCGTTTTCGCCGGATCGGGACGGGGGGAATCGGAAGAAGCGGAAGAGGTGCCGGGCAGACCGGCCGGAGAAGGCGTGTTTTCGCTCATGACGATGGTCTGATGCGTCGCTCGCGCGTAGGGATAGACGAGGATTCATTATGCTTCAGTGCACGATCGCGCGGCAAACCGGCAACATCCTGTCGATATTGTTGCAAGTCGTTGGCCAGTCGCGCCGGAGAGCGGCCCGGTCACGCGCCCGCCTCGTATCGACCATGCTGGACATCGCTGATATATCACAATAATATCCAGAGATCGTTCATCCTTTCCGAGCCATCCGCGCCATGATCGCGCCCCTTCCGGCCCTTGCGCCGCACCCCGTGTGAGCACCCTCACCGACGTCGCCCGCGACCGCGCCGCCGCGTCGCCGGCCAGCCTCGCCGAGCGCGCGTACGCGCTGATTCAGCGGGACATCATCACGATGCGCCTGAAGCCGGGCGCCGCGCTCAACGAAGCCGATCTCGTCGCCCGCACGGGGATCGGCCGCACACCGGTGCACCAGGCCGTGCATCGGCTCGTGCTCGAAGGGTTGCTGTCCGTGATGCCGCGCAAGGGCCTGATGGTGCAGCCGCTGTCGCTCGACGACATCGTCGCGGTGATCGACGTGCGGCGCATCAACGAAGCGCACTGCGCCGAACTCGCCGCGCGCCATGCGACGCCCGACGATCTCGCGCGCCTGGCCGCGCTGCTCGACGACGGGCAGGCCTGCGTCGACACGCACGACGTCGAGGGCATGATGGCGCTCGACCGCGCGTTTCATCAGACGATCGCCGCGGCCGCGCGCAACGCGGTGCTCGCCGACATCCTGCGCGCACTGCACGATCGTTCGCTGCGCTTCTGGTTCGTCACGCTGTCCGAACCGCACCATCTCGCCGACGTCCAGCACGAGCACCGCGCGCTGTTCGATCGGCTGTCCGCACGCGACGCCGCCGGCGCGCGCGCAGCCGTCGAACGCCATATCGATTCGTTTCGCTCCACGCTTCTTCAACATCTTCGCCCCTGAGCCGCCATGACCACTTTCACGCCCTTCCCCCCGCTCGCCCAGCTCGCCGCCGATCTCGCCGCCGGCCGGACCACGAGCCGCGCGCTCGTCGACACCGCACTCGACCGGATCGCCGATCCGTCGGGCCAGGGCGCCGTCGTCTTCACCGAAGTCGATGCGGACAACGCCCGCGCGGTCGCCGACGCACACGACCGGCTGCGCGCTGCGGGCACCGTGCTGTCGCCGCTCGCGGGCATTCCCGTGTCGGTCAAGGATCTGTTCGACGTCGCGGGCCAGGTCACGCGCGCGGGTTCGCGCGTACTCGACGGCGCGCCGGCCGCGCGCACCGATGCGGTCGCCGTCGCGCGGCTCAAGCGTGCGGGCGCGGTGCTGGTCGGCCGCACCAACATGAGCGAGTTCGCGTTCTCGGGGCTCGGGCTGAATCCGCACTTCGGCACCCCGCGCTCGCCGTACCATCGCGACGTGCCGGGCGATGCACGGATTTCGGGCGGCTCGTCGTCGGGTGCGGCCGCATCGGTCGCCGACGGGATGGCTGCGGTCGCGCTCGGCACCGACACCGGCGGCTCGATCCGCATTCCGGCCGCGCTGTGCGGGCTGACGGGCTTCAAGCCGACCGCGAGCCGGATTCCGACGCAAGGCGGCGTGCCGCTGTCGACGACGCTCGACTCGTTCGGCCCGATCGGCCTGACGGTCGCGTGCTGCGCGCTCGTCGACCGGATGCTCGCGGGGCTCGAGCCGCACGTGCCGGCTGCCCGGCCGCTCGAGGGCGTGCGGCTCGGCGTGCTGACGAACTACGTGACGGACGGCGTCGATGCCGACGTCGCGACCGCGCTCGACACCGCGCTCAAGCATCTCGAAGCCGCCGGCGCGATCGTCACCGAAGTGCGCTTCCCCGCGCTCGACCGGTTGCCGGAGATCAACCGTTTCGGCTTCTCGCCGATCGAAGCGTACGCATGGCATCGCCCGCTGCTCGCCACCCATCGCGACCGGTACGACCCGCGCGTGCTGACGCGGATCCTGAAGGGCGAGCCCGCGACGGCCGCCGACTATCTGGACCTGCTCGCCGCACGCGCCGCGATGCTCGACGAGGCCGCGCACACGGTCTGGTCGCGCTTCGATGCGCTCGTCGCGCCGACGGTGCCGGTCGTGCCGCCGCGCATCGCCGAACTCGAAACGGACGACGACGCGTTCACGCGTACCAACGCGCTGATCCTGCGCAACCCCAGCGCATTCAACTTCCTCGATGCATGCGGGCTGTCGCTGCCGTGCCATCCGCGCGATGCCGCGCCGGTCGGCCTGATGCTCGCGGCGGCGCCGCATCGCGACGATGCGCTGCTCGCGATCGGCCAGTCGGTCGAAGCCGTGCTGAACACGATCCGCTGACCGCGCCAGCCGGTGGCCAGCCGTTCGCCGGCGGCCCGCGCGCGGTGCGGCAGGGTGCCGCACGCGCGCCGTCAGTTTCGTGCCAGACCGTTCGCGCTAAAATCGCGCGATTGTTTTCCGGACCGACCGACGAGGAACCCCGCCGACATGAACGACTACACGCTTGCACTACGCCGCGAACGCCGCCTGCTGATGCTGCTCGGATGGGTGTGCATCGCCCTGCTGGCCGGCGCGCTGTACCTGCAGTACGTGAAGAACGAAGACCCGTGCCCGCTGTGCATCATCCAGCGCTACTTCTTCTGCGCGATCGGGATCTTCGCGTTCCTGGCCGCGGGGATCCGCAACTGGCGCGGCATCTGGGTGCTCGAACTGCTGATCGCGATCGCCGCGGCCGGCGGCGTCGCCACGGCCGCGCGACACCTGTCGATCCAGATGAATCCGGGCTTCAGCTGCGGCTTCGACACGCTGCAGCCGATCGTCGACAGCCTGCCGCCCGCGCAGTGGTTCCCCGGCATGTTCAAGGTCGCCGGGCTGTGCGAGACCGTCTACCCGCCGATCTTCGGCATCCTGCTGCCCGGCTGGGCGCTGATCGGCTTCGCCGTGATCCTGATCGCGGTCGTCGCGAGCCTCTGGCGCCATCGCCGCAAGCTCGCGAGCTGACCGGCCGGCCGTTTTGCCGGCCCACGGCCTGCGCGGCCCGGCCGAATGGGCCGCGCGGCGCCGGCGAGTCGCCACCCGGTCGCGGCGGGTGCCTGCGCCGGCCCCGCCCGGTCGTCGCGTGTAAACCCCTACCCCGCCGCCGTCCGGATCGCCGAGCCGGCGTGCGTCGCGCAATCGCCGCGCTCGCGCCCGTCACGCGGGCGTTTCGGCCCGATGTGCATGCCTCGGCGCCCCGATCCCGCGCAGCGGGCCTATGATCGACATGGTCGCCGCCTGATAGCCCGGATCACCGCCCGCCCATGTTCCCGCCGCGTGGCGGTGCTATCTTCGGGACTGGATGGCGATCTACGTGCGCGAGGCCAGGCGGTCTCACCGCTGCCTGCGTAACGCGCGCCCGATCCGCAATGTCGACTGGATTCATCATGACAACGCAAACCATCCGCATCCGTCACCCTCATGGCGTCCGCGCGTCCGGCGGCGCCGTTCGCGCACGCCGTCGGTCCCCGGCCGCCGCACCGCATCGGCCGTGCAGCCGGGCTGCCCCGCTCCCGTCCGTCCTCGTTGCCGCCGCGCCCGCCAGCCCGCGCCGCGTGTCGTGCCGCGTCGTCCCGAACGGAGCGTGCTGATGGAAGCCTGGCTCGGCGATCTGCAGCAACTGCTCGCGCACGGCGAAGCGGCCGTGCTCGTGACGGTCGCGCACACCGACGGCTCCGCGCCGCGCGAGGCCGGCACCAAGATGCTCGTCACGCGCGACACGGCACGCCATACGATCGGCGGCGGTCATCTGGAATGGAAGGCGATCGAGATCGCGCGGCACCTGCTGAAGGACGGCGCGCACGTGCCGCACGCACGCCGGCTCGAGCGGCTCGCGCTCGGCCCGAGCCTCGGGCAGTGCTGCGGCGGCGCCGTGGTGCTCGCATTCGAGCGGCTCGACGTCGGCGATCTCGGCTGGATCATGTCGCTCGCGAAGCGCGTCGCGGCCGGCGCCGCGACCGTCCGTAGCGTATCATTCGGCCCCTCGCCGGGCGCGCCGCTGTTGAGCGAGCCCGAATCGGAAGCCGCGCGCGCCGACTGCCTGCTGTGGGAAACCGGCGGCGTATCGCTGATGACCGAAACGATCGCCCCGTACGCGTTCCCCGTCATGCTGTTCGGCGCCGGGCACATCGGCACCGCGCTCGTGAAGGTGCTGGCGACGCTGCCGTGCCACGTGCGCTGGATCGACCGGCCCGATGCGGTATTCCCGCCGGCCGACGCGCTCGCCGGCATCGGCAACCTCGCGATCGACGCGGCCGCTTCCCCGGCGGACGCGGTCGATGCAGCGCCGCCGCAGTCCTACTTCGTCGTGATGACGCACGACCACGCACTCGATTTCGCGCTGGCCGAGCGCATCCTGCGACGCGGCGACTATGCATACTTCGGGATGACCGGCTCGCACACGAAACGCGCGCAGTTCGATCATCGCCTCGCCGCGATCGGCATCGACCCGGCCCAGCTCGCGCGGATGCGCTGCCCGATCGGCGTCGAAGGCATCGTCGACAAGGCGCCCGAAGTGATCGCGATCTCGGTGGCCGCGCAGTTGCTGCAGGCCGTCGAGGCGAATGCGTCCGCGCAGGCTTCCCCATCCTACTGACCGACCAAGAACGACGCCATGACCCCGACATTCAAGGACAAGATTGCCCGCGCACCGAAAGCGGAACTGCATATCCATATCGAAGGCTCGCTCGAGCCCGAGCTGATCTTCGCGCTCGCGCAGCGCAACGGCGTGAAGCTCGCGTACGATTCGATCGATGCGCTGCGCGCCGCATACGCGTTCACCGACCTGCAATCGTTCCTCGACATCTACTACGCCGGCGCGAGCGTGCTGCTCACCGAGCAGGATTTCTACGACATGACGGCCGCGTACTGCGAACGCGCGCTCGCCGACAACGTCGTCCACACCGAACTGTTCTTCGACCCGCAGACGCACACCGAGCGTGGCGTGCCGATCGAGACGGTCGTCGCGGGCATCGAGCGCGCACTCGCCGATGCCGAACGACGCGGGCTGTCGAGCAAACTGATCCTGTGCTTCCTGCGCCACCTGTCCGAAGAAGATGCGCTCGCGACGTTCGAATCCGCATTGCCGCTGTTCGAACGCTATCGTCATCGCCTGATCGGCGTGGGCCTCGATTCGTCGGAGCTCGGCCATCCGCCGACGAAGTTCGCACGCGTGTTCGAGAAGGCGCGCGCGCTCGGGCTGAAGCTCGTCGCGCACGCCGGCGAGGAAGGTCCGCCCGCGTATATCTACGAAGCACTCGACGTGCTGAAGGTCGACCGGATCGACCACGGCGTGCGCAGCATCGAGGATGCGGCGCTCGTCGAACGCCTCGCGAAGACGCGCACGGCGCTCACCGTCTGCCCGCTGTCGAACCTGAAGCTGTGCGTGTTCGACGACATGGCGAAGCATACGCTGAAGGCCCTGCTCGACCGTGGCGTGGCGGTGACGATCAATTCCGACGATCCGGCCTATTTCGGCGGCTACGTCAACGAAAACTACTTCGCGACGGCCGAAGGGCTGCAACTCACGGACGCCGAAGTCCATGCGGTGATCCGCAACGGCTTCGAGGCGTCGTTCATCGAGCCGGCGCAGCGCGACGCACTGTACGCGCGCCTCGACGCTTACTGGAAGGCCGCGTGACGACCCGCATCGAGGAACGCTAGACGGATGAAACACGGCAACGACATTCGCTTCGCGATCACCGGTTCGGCCTGGCGCCGGGCCGGCCGGCTGCGTGCAGGCGGAGTGACCGTGCAGCGCGTCGTCGCCTGCTTGCACCGGCCGTCGCGGCTTGCCGTGCCGTTCGCCGTCGTACCGGATGCGGGCGCACCGGTTGCGGACGCAACGGCCGCGAGGTGCGCGGGCAACCACTCGTTGGCGGCTCCGGCCGCCAAGTTCACCCGCGCCGTTGCCCCGGCCGTGCCGCACGTCGCGTGCCGCCGCCGCTCGCGAAGCACCGTCCCGCCGCCATGCGGCGTCGATCGCCTTCTTCCGTTCGCCTTACCTTGATGCAGGACCTTTCGTCATGACGCAAACCGCTTTCCGTTCCCAACTGCTGACCTTCAACGGCGACCCGGCGCAATCGAGCCAGGCCGCGAACTACGAGACCGACGGACTCCTGATCGTCGACGCCGGCAAGGTCGTCGCGGCCGGCCCGTATGCACGGCTCGCCGCGACGCTTGCGCGCGACGCGGTGGTCCACGACCTGCGCGACAAGCTGATCGTGCCCGGCTTCATCGACACGCACATCCACTATCCGCAGACGGACATGATCGCGTCGCCGGCCCCGGGCCTGTTGCCGTGGCTCGACAAGTACACGTTCCCGACCGAGCGCCAGTTCGGCGACCCCGAGCATGCGCGCGAAGTCGCCGAGTTCTTCGTCGACGAACTGCTCGCGTGCGGCACGACGAGCGCGCTCGTCTACTGCACGGTGCACAAGCAGTCGGCCGATGCGCTGTTCGCGGCGAGCGACGCACGCGACCTGCGGATGATCGCGGGCAAGGTGCTGATGGACCGCAACTGCCCCGAATTCCTGCGCGACACCGCGCAATCGGGCTATGACGACAGCGCCGAGCTGATCGACCGCTGGCACGGCAAGGGGCGCCAGATGTACGCGCTCACGCCGCGCTTCGCGCCGACGTCGACCGAGGCGCAGCTCGAGGCGTGCAGCGAACTCGCGCGCCGCCATCCGGACGTGTTCGTGCAAAGCCACGTCGCGGAAAACGTCGACGAGGTGAAATGGGTGGCCGAGCTGTTCCCCGGCCACCGCAGCTATCTCGACATCTACGACCGCTACGGGCTGCTGCGTCCGCGCGCGGTGTACGGCCACTGCATCCACCTCGACGACGAGGATCGCCGCCGGATGGCCGAGACGCGCACCGTCGTCGCGCACTGCCCGACGTCGAATTTCTTCCTCGGCAGCGGGCTGTTCGATTTCGACAAGGCCGGCGAATACGACGTGCCCGTCACGCTCGCGACCGACGTCGGCGGCGGCACGTCGTTCTCGATGCTGCAGACGATGAACGAGGCGCACAAGGTCGCGCGGCTGTCGGGCCATCATCTGACCGCCACGCGGATGTTCTGGCTCGCGACGGCCGGCGCCGCGCAGGCGCTCGACCTCACGGACACGGTCGGCACGCTCCAGCCGCGCACCGAAGCCGATTTCGTCGTGCTCGACCCGCAGGCGACGCCGCTGCTCGCGCGCCGCACGAAGCGCGCGGATTCGCTCGAGGAACTGCTGTTCGCGTTCGCGCTGCTCGGCGACGACCGCGCGGTGTACCGCACCTATGCGGCCGGCGAACTCGTGCACGAGCGCGGCGCCGCTCGCCGCCCCACCGCCGCGTAACGCCCGGCGGGCACGCCGTTCCGGCAGCGCGGCAGCTTCGCCGCCGTGCATGCCGGCGATCGAATGCACGGCGGCCGGACCGCTTTCCCGCGTGCAATGCGCCGTGCTAGAATTCGCCGCTCATTGGGGAGTAGCCGCTCCGCTCGATGTCCCGCGCCACCGGCGCGCATCGTGACGGAGGCGTCCGTCAACAGACTTGGCCGTTCGGCCATGGCGGGCGCAGCCACGTTGGCCTGGCGAGACCGATGGTTCACAGCGCGCCGCATCAGGGCCCGGCGCGCGGTGGATCGTCGCTCGCACGCACAACAACGGCCCGTGGAACCCCATTCGTGTCTCAAGCCTTCCTGATCTCCACCGGCGCCGTCGCCCTCGCTGAAATCGGCGACAAGACCCAACTGCTTTCCCTCGTCCTGGCTGCGCGCTATCGCAAGCCGATGCCGATCATTCTCGGCGTGCTCGTCGCGACGCTCGTGAATCACGGGTTCGCCGGCGCGCTCGGCGAATGGCTGGGCGTACTCGTCACGCCGTCGATCATGCGTTGGGCGCTCGCGTTCTCGTTCATCGCAATGGGGCTGTGGATTCTCGTGCCGGACAAGCTCGACGAGGACGAAGCCAATGCGACCCGCTCGCGGCTCGGCGTGTTCGGCGCGACGCTCGTCGCGTTCTTCCTCGCCGAAATGGGCGACAAGACGCAGATCGCGACCGTTGCGCTGGCGGCGCGCTTCCAGGATTACATCGGCGTCGTGGCCGGCACGACGTTCGGAATGATGCTCGCGAACGTGCCGGCGATCCTGCTCGGCGACCGCTTCGCGCACCGTCTGCCGACGAAGCTCGTGCACGGCATCGCGGCCGTGCTGTTCGTCGTGCTCGGCGTGCTGGCGCTGCTGGGTATCGGGGTTTGACGCAGGTTTGACTCCCGCTCGATGCAGGCGAGCGAGCGGCGCGGCCGCGCGGCCGCGCCCGTACCGCGATCGCGTTACTTCGCGACCGCCGCGCCCGACGCCGGGGCCGCCGGCACCGCGCGCTCGTTGGCGGCTGGCGCGGCCGGCCCGCCGCGCTTGTCGACCGGCAGCCGCACGGTGCGGATCGCGCCGTTCGACAACGGGAAATCGGCGAGCGCGCTGCGCGCGAGGAACGGCATCGCGTACAGCAGCGCGCCGTTGTCGCCGGTGGTGCGCGCGGTCACGTTGTAGACCTCCTTGCCGGTCGCGCGCTCGGTGATCCGGATGCCGAGCGTGTAATCGAACACCTGGTAGGTCTGCGCGACATAGCCGGCCGGCATCCCGCCCCATGGCCCCCACGGGCCCCACGGCCCGCCCCGCCAGTACGGCCCCGGCCCCATGAACCACGGGTCGTAGTAGACCGGCTGCGGCACCGTCACCAGATCGCTGCCGACGCCGTACGTCAGGCCGACCAGATAGCGCGCCTGCGCGGCCGGCACCTGGCGGAACGCGTACACAGACAATTCGTTCGCGACGATCGGCTCGTAGGTCGACTGCTCGATGCTGTGCTTCTGCGCGTCGGTGCGCGTGAAGGCGTAAGTGCGTGTCGCGTCGCTGCCGCTCCAGTCGGAGAAGGCCGTGACCTGCGTCGTCACGTAGCTCGTGCAGCCCGCCAGCAGCGCCACGCACAGCACCGCAACCCAGCCCGCACCGCGTTGTATCCATTCGCGTTTCATGTCGATCCTCGTCGATCCGTCACCCGTTCGTCGCACCGCGCGAAGCGCACGGGATGCCGATAATACGCGGACTCCCGGAAGCGGTAAAAAGTTCGCAGCGGCACGCGGCGGCAAGCCTTTGTACAATGGCCCGGTTCGCCCGGCCCGCGCCGCGGGCCCGATCCCCACTCCACCGATCTCGACGACCATGTCCGACAACGCCTCCTCCACCGTGATCCGCCGCGCCGACTATACGCCGCCGGCCTTCCTCATCGATGCCGTTGCACTCGAATTCGATCTCGCGCCGGCCCGCACGATCGTCAGGAATACGATGCGCGTGCGCCGCAATCCGGACGCCGCGCCCGCGCCCCACCTGGAACTGATGGGCGAGGCGCTCGAATTCCTCGGCGCGCGGCTGGATGGCGCGCCGCACGGCGCGGTGCGCGCGCACGAACACGGCCTGACGGTCGAGAACGTGCCCGAGGCGTTCGAGCTGACGCTCGAAAGCGCGTGCGCCCCCGATCAGAATACGACGCTGTCGGGCCTCTACGTGTCGAGCGGCAACTTCTTCACGCAGTGCGAAGCCGAAGGCTTTCGCCGCATCACCTACTTCCTCGACCGCCCCGACGTGATGGCGTCGTACACCGTCACGCTGCGTGCCGACAAGGCCGCGTACCCGGTGCTGCTGTCGAACGGCAACCTCGTCGATTCGGGCGACCTGCCCGACGGCCGCCACTTCGCGAAATGGGAAGACCCGTTCCGCAAGCCGAGCTACCTGTTCGCGCTGGTCGCGGGCAAGCTCGTCGCGATCGAGGAAACGATCACGACCGGCTCCGGCAAGGAAAAGCTGCTGCAGGTGTGGGTCGAACCGGCCGATCTCGACAAGACGCGCCACGCGATGGATTCGCTGATCCACTCGATCCGCTGGGACGAAAAGCGCTTCGGTCTCGAGCTCGATCTCGACCGCTTCATGATCGTCGCGGTCGGCGATTTCAACATGGGCGCGATGGAAAACAAGGGGCTCAACATCTTCAACACGAAGTACGTGCTGGCGAACCCCGAGACCGCGACCGACACCGATTTCGCGAACATCGAGTCGGTGGTCGGCCACGAGTACTTCCACAACTGGACCGGCAACCGCGTGACCTGCCGCGACTGGTTCCAGTTGAGCCTGAAGGAAGGCCTGACGGTGTTCCGCGACCAGGAATTCTCGGCCGACATGGCCGCGGGCGACGACGTCGAATCGGCGGCCCGCGCGGTGAAGCGCATCGAGGACGTGCGCGTGCTGCGCCAACTCCAGTTCGCCGAGGATGCCGGCCCGATGGCGCACCCGGTGCGCCCGGAGAGCTACGTCGAGATCAACAACTTCTACACGATGACGGTCTACGAGAAAGGCTCGGAAGTCGTGCGGATGTACCAGACGCTGTTCGGCCGCGACGGCTTCCGCAAGGGGATGGATCTCTACTTCAAGCGCCACGACGGCCACGCGGTGACCTGCGACGACTTCCGTCACGCGATGGCCGACGCGAACGGGCGCGACCTCGCGCAATTCGAGCGCTGGTACAGCCAGGCCGGCACGCCGCGCGTGTCGGTGCGCACCGCGTACGACGCGGCCGCGCGCCGCTATACGATCACCCTCGCGCAAGGCTACGGCGACGCGTCGCCGGCCGCGCGCGAAACGCAGCAGGGGCCGCTGCTGATCCCGTTCGCGATCGGCCTGATCGGCCGCGACGGCCGCGACCTGCCGCTGCGTCTGGACGGCGAAGCCGCCGCATCGGGCACGACGCGCGTGCTCGAGTTCACCGATACCGAGCAGACCTTCACGTTCGTCGACGTGCCGGAAGCGCCGCTGCCGTCGCTGCTGCGCAACTTCTCGTCGCCGGTGATCGTCGAGTACGACTACAGCGACGACGATCTCGCGTTCCTGCTCGCGCACGACAGCGATCCGTTCAACCGCTGGGAGGCCGGCCAGCGCCTCGCGACACGCGCGCTGCTGACGCTCGCCGCACGTGCCGCCGCCGATGCGCCGCTCGCGCTCGGCGGGAATTTCGTCGCCGCGTTCCGTCGCGTGCTGACCGATGAAAGCCTGTCGCCGGCATTCCGCGAACTCGCGCTGACGCTGCCGTCGGAAACCTATCTCGCCGACCAGATGGCCGAGGCCGACCCGGCCGCCGTGCATCGCGCGCGCCAGTTCGTGCGCCGCCAACTCGCGAGCGCGCTGCGCGCCGACTGGCTCGCCGCATACGAACGGCACCAGACGCCCGGCGCCTATGAGCCGACGCCGGAAGCCTCGGGCCGCCGCGCGCTGAAGAACCTCGCGCTCGCGTATCTCGCCGAACTCGACGATCCGACCGATGCTGTGCGCCTCGCCACGGCCCAGTACGACGCGGCGAACAACATGACCGATCGCGCGGCTGCGCTCGGCGCGCTGCTGTCCGCGGCCGCCGCGGGCGCGAACGGGCCGGCCGAGCACGCGCTCGACGACTTCTACCGTCGCTTCGAGAAGGAGGCGCTCGTGATCGACAAGTGGTTCGCGATGCAGGCGGCGCAACGCGGCACGCCCGCGCAGCCGACGCTCGCGAAGGTGCGCAAGCTGCTCGCGCACCCCGCGTTCAACCTGAAGAATCCGAACCGTGCGCGCTCGCTGATCTTCAGCTTCTGCGCGGCCAACCCCGCGCAATTCCACGCGGCGGACGGTTCGGGCTACGCGTTCTGGGCCGAACAGGTGCTCGCGCTCGACGCGATCAACCCGCAGGTCGCGGCACGCCTCGCGCGCTCGCTCGAACTGTGGCGCCGCTTCACGCCGACGCTGCGCGACCGGATGCACGAAGCGCTCGAACAGGTCGCCGCCAGCGCGAAATCGCGTGACGTGCGCGAGATCGTCGAGAAAGCGCTCGCGTAAGTCGGGCGACCGACGCTGTCGCGTCCGCGCGATCGAGCCGGCGCCGCCCGACGCGGCGCCGGCTTTTTTATTGCGCGTGCCCGTCCTGAAAGCAGACGCACGCGCGGGGTCGGACCGCGCGGCGTCCCTGCGTCGCGATGCACGCCCCACCCGTCATCGCCGCCCGACCCCGGCCCGATTCGGCGGCCCGGCCATGTAACCGGACGAAAAAAGCCGGCGGCATCGGAAGCGCGACGGGTAAAATTGCGGCCATTCAAGGATTCTTTGGCCTTTCGGAGTCTGTCATGTCCATTGCCCGCCGCACCACGCTGTCGAAGTTCCTGATCGAACAGCAACGTGAGACCAACAACCTCCCCGCCGACCTGCGCCTGCTGATCGAAGTCGTCGCCCGCGCGTGCAAGGCGATCAGCTACAACGTGTCGAAGGGCGCGCTCGGCGAGGCGCTCGGCACCGCCGGCAGCGAGAACGTCCAGGGCGAAGTGCAGAAGAAGCTCGACATCCTGTCGAACGAAATCCTGCTCGACGCGAACGAATGGGGCGGCAACCTCGCCGCGATGGCGTCGGAAGAAATGGAAACGTTCTTCCCGATCCCCGCGAACTACCCGCGCGGCGAATACCTGCTCGTGTTCGATCCGCTCGACGGCTCGTCGAACATCGACGTGAACGTGTCGATCGGCACGATCTTCTCGGTGCTGCGCTGCCCGGACGGCAAGCAGGCGACCGAAGAATCGTTCCTGCAGCCCGGCACGCAGCAAGTCGCGGCCGGCTACGCCGTCTACGGCCCGCAGACGGTGTTCGTGCTGACGACCGGCAACGGCGTGAACTGCTTCACGCTCGATCGCGAAGTCGGCTCGTGGGTGCTCACGCAGAGCAACATGCAGATCCCGGCCGACACGCGCGAATACGCGATCAACGCGTCGAACGCCCGCCACTGGTACGACCCGGTCAAGCGCTACGTCGACGAACTGAACGCCGGCAAGGACGGCCCGCGCGGCGACAACTTCAACATGCGCTGGATCGCGTCGATGGTGGCCGACGTGCACCGGATCCTGAATCGCGGCGGCATCTTCATGTATCCGGCCGACAAGCGCACGCCCGATCGTCCGGGCAAGCTGCGCCTGATGTACGAAGCGAACCCGATGTCGTTCATCGTCGAACAGGCGGGCGGCGCCGCGACGACCGGCACGCAGCGCATCATGGAAGTGCAGCCGACCGGCCTGCACCAGCGCGTGCCCGTGTTCCTCGGCTCGAAGAACGAAGTCGAGCGCGTGACCGGCTATCACGACGAAGCAAAATAATTGCACTGCAGCACTGGACGGAGGCGCGAGACATCAGTACAATCGCGCCTTCGCGATGTGGCCCTAACGGGTCGCGTCGCAGTGAAGTGAAAGCGGAAAGTCCGCCGGATCGAGGGTTTCGCGAAGCAGCCGCAGCAAGCTGAAAAAATTTCGCAAAACCTATTGCCAAGATCGCGGATTTCACCATATAATTTCATTTCTCCGCTGCCGGTGTAGCTCAGTTGGTAGAGCAGCGCATTCGTAATGCGAAGGTCGTAGGTTCGACTCCTATCTCCGGCACCAAGACATAAAGGTCTGACAAGCATCGCTTGTCAGACCTTTTCTCTTTTCCGGCGCCGAAATCCTGAAGTCGTTCGACGACGCCCCGCCCGATCGCCGATCACGCCGCGCGCGATCACATGCGCGTTCGGCAACCGCGCACGTAGCCTTGCTCGTTGCCGATCGTCGCGTCAGCCGTTCTCCACACAACCTCGCTGGCGCATCGGCACGACGTTTCCACGCACGCGACGGCCACCAGCGATCGCATCGCCCCTCGCGGTGCGCAGCGTCACGGTCTGCGCGGCGGCCATGGCGACGATGGCCAACTGGCCGACCTCGACGGCGCACGCAACGGCACCGTCCATCTCGGGCTCGGGCGCGACGCACGCACCGACGACATGGCCGCCACGGTCGATCTCCCGCTCCACCGCACACCGCGACCCAAGCCCATCCTTCAGGATACCGAACGATGACGGACATCGGGTATGACCGCCCTACGCCGATCCGCGCCACACGATGCCCCGGATCGGCGAAGCGGCGAGTCGTGCCGCCTCGCCCGTTTTGCACTGCTTTCGATCGAGGCGATCGGCGATGCGCGACGGTCGCGCGACTGATTGCGACGCAGCCGACGGACTCCAGCGGCGGCCAATCCTTACAAATCCATTTCGCCAAACGTGGGCGCACGAATCGTGCCCTACGCA
Organism: Burkholderia sp. MSMB1459WGS; assembly: GCF_001534535.1. NCBI lineage: Bacteria > Pseudomonadati > Pseudomonadota > Betaproteobacteria > Burkholderiales > Burkholderiaceae > Burkholderia > Burkholderia sp. MSMB1459WGS. The sequence continues at coordinate 94,109 of NZ_LPMU01000064.1, read as the reverse complement.
GACAAATCCCCTTGGCAAATCTGCTTAAGGGTGCATAACATTACTTAACGATCCTGACCCGTCTATCGCGTTACATTGCGTGGGCGGCGCGGCGGTCGCAGCCGCTTTCAATCAGTTTTTCGGCATGCGGCAGCCGACGCGCGGTCATTTCGACTCAACCCCAAGGAGAGGACCACCATGACTCATGGCTTGATTATGTGGCTCATCATCGGCGCGATCGCCGGCTGGCTTGCCGGCTTGCTCGTGAAGGGCGGCGGCTTCGGGCTGATCGTCGACATCATCGTCGGCATCGTCGGCGCGGTCATCGGCGGCTGGCTTGCCGGACTGCTCGGCATCAGCATCGGCAGCGGCTTCATCGGCTCGGTGATCGTCGCGGTCATCGGCGCGGTGATCCTGCTGTTCGTGATCCGGCTATTCAGGCGAGCGGCCTGACGTTTCTCTCCCCACGCGCCTTCGGGCGCGTTTTCGCATCGGGCCGGCGCGCGGCCGGTTCGCCGCGCGCCGCCGGCTCGGTCAGCGCTCCGTTTGCTGCCGCCAACCATCGAGCACGCCGGCCGCCAGCAATCCCCTTCGCGCACACCTTCGCGCCCGATCGATACGGTGCGCGGCATCCCCTCTTCATCCCGCATCGAGCGGCATCGATCACGATACGTATACCGCACGCCGGTCCGGGCTCGTCGCGAGCTTCGGGCGATTGTCGGCGCGCGTGTAGATCCGCTCCGGAACCGTGTAGACGGTGACGGGCGCGGACAGCGTGCGGCCCGCATCGTCGCGTGGGTCGACGACATGAGCACCGTCGACCCACGCGACCCAAAGCGGGCTCCGCGCGTCGTCGAACGCGGCGCCGGTCGCGAGCGGCTGCTTCCTGCGCAGACGCGGCCTGCATGCTCATATGCGCGGCGACCGGATCGGCGGCCCCGGCCCACCGTGCGCGCCGGCGGGTGACAGCGCCGCCAACCACGGCGCACGGTCTGCCGCGAACGATTTCACAGCGACCATTTCAGTTCTCCATAGAAAGTGCGGCCCGGATACGGGTGGAACGTGTAGTAGCGGCGGTCCGTCAGGTTGTCGATGCCGGCCGACGCGCTCCAGTGACGATCGAAGCGGTAGCGCGCCTTCAGATCGACGACCGTGAACGAACTCGTCCCGCCGTAGACGTCCGGATTCACGTCGCTGTTGTCGAGCGTGTTGAACTGGCGTCCCGAATAGCGCACGCCGACGCTCGCGAGCCAGTGCTCGTCGAAGCGATACGACGCGAGCAGGTTCGCGCGCATGCGCGGAATGCGCGGGAAACGCGAACCGACGTAGGCCGGGTTCGCGGCATCGGCGAGAATCTGCGCGTTGCTCGCCGATACGTTCGCATCGACGTTGAACCCGCGCAGCCCGACGTTCTCGCCGCTGAACGCGAGTTCGACACCGCGTACGCGTACGCGGTCGACGTTCGAGATGTTCGTGACGGTCGTCGCGCCCGACACCGTCGTCTGGCTGTAGATCGAATCGCGCAGGTCGCTCTGGAACACGCTGGCACGCACGACGCCGACGCCCACGTCGCTCTCGGCGGTGAAATCCCAGTCGATCGCCTTTTCCGGCCGCAGGTTCGGGTTGTTGTTGACGATCGCGTTGTTCGAAATCGTGCCCTGGAACAGTTCGCCGACCGTCGGGAATCGCGTGCCGGTCGCGAACGACAGCCGGAAACGCCAGACCTCGGTCGCATCCCACTGCAGCGCGACTTTCGGCGACAGCGCATTCGCGCTGCGGTCCGCATAGCCGAGCGTGCCGTTCGCGTTGCCGAGCGCGCCGCCGTACGCATCCCAGCGCTCGTAGCGCAGCCCGAGCGTCGCCAACCAGCCCGGCGCGAAACGCCACGTGTCCTGCCCGAACAGCGCCTGCGTGCGCGTGTCGCCGCGATAGACGCCCGCGAGCGACGTGGTCGGCCCGGCCAGCCAGTCAGCCGTGTTGTACGTGACGTTGCGCAGGAAGTAGTTGTCGTAGTGATAGCCGAACGTGAACGCATGCCCCCTCACTTCGGGCGCCTCCGCCTTCAGGTCGAGCGTGCGCCAGCCGGTGCCGTCGCCCTGGAACAGCGTGCCCGCGCCGCCCTGCACGGTCGAGGCCGCGCGCAGCACGTCGCGCGAGACGTCGTACGCCGACACGACGCCCGACAGCCGCCAGCCGGAATCGAGCCGGCCGTTCAGCCCGAGCGCATACAGCCAGTTCTCCTGGTCGCCACGCTGCGGCGCGAAGGCGTTCGGCGCGACGGTCATGTTCCGGCCGCCGATCGACACGTTGCCGCCGTAGACCGGATGGCCGGCCGCATCGCGCAGAAAGGTCTCGCCGTGCTGCCGGTAATGGTTCTCCCAATGCCCGAGCGTCAGCGTCGCATCGACATGATCGGTGAACGCATAGCCCATCCGGACCGTCTCGTTGAGCTGCTCGGTCCGCTCGATCGTCTGTGCGCCGACGATCGTCCGCGGCTTGCCGTTGGGTCCGATGTCGGTCGCGGCGCCCGTCACGGGCACGGCGGCGCCCAGTTTCGGGTTGTAGGCCGAATTGGGGCTCGCATACTGCATCGGCTGTCCGTCGTTCTCCAGCCGGTCGAGCGACAGCGCGAACCAGAACCGGCCGACGCGGTTCGCGATTCGCGCGGTCTGATGATTGCCGCCGAAGCTGTCCGCGAACCCGTAGCCGTCGTGGTAGCGCTGCGTAAAGAACTGCGTCGACAGCGACGCCTCGAGCCGTTCCGGGCGGCGCGTAGTGAGCAGCACGGTCGAGCCGATCGCATTGCCCGGATACAGCGCGGAAAAAGGGCCATAGAGCACGTCGACGCGCGCGATGTCGTCGGGCGGAATCAGCGACCAGCGCGGCGGATACGCATAGCTCGACCCGAGCAGGTTCGACAGCAGCACGCCGTCGGCATAGACGAGCCCGCGCGCGCTCTGCAATTCGTTGAAGTCGCGGCCCGCGAATATGCTGTTGCGGTCGCCGATGTAGCGCTTGCGGACCATCAGGTTCGGCGCGTACTTCAGCGCGTCCTCGGTGGTGACGTTGGTGTGCGCATCGATCTGCTCGCGCGTGATCGACGTGACGACGGCCGGCGTATCCGGGTCGACCGGTTGCCGTTGCGCGGTCACGCTGACGGCGGTCAGCGTATCGCCGGCCGGTGCGGCCGACGCAGCGACGCCAGCGGCAGCCGGTGCGGCGGTGGCGGGACGGCCGACGCCACCGCTGCGGGCGGCTTCGGCGCGTCCATCGTCCATCGAAGCCGCGTGAGCGGCCGGCCATGCGAAAGCGGCCGCGCATGCAAGCGCGAGCCGGCCGCGCGACGGTCGCGCGGCAAGAGTAGACGACATGGGTGAGTTCCTGAAAACGTGATCGGACGCCGCCGGACATGAGCGCGCGAGCCGCGCACGAACGGCGCGACGCACGGACCCAAGCCGCGGGCGGCTCGCGCGCCACCGGGGCGCGCGGACGACATCAATCAGACCGGAACGTTTTCAGGCGGGGCGCGCGGCTGCGCGAGACGGATGCCCTTGCGGCGCACATCGGGAACGATCGGCGCGGCTACCCGATACGCGAACGTGCGCACGAAGCCCGGCATCGCGGGCAGGCTCGTACCTAGCGCGACGTTCGCCGCGAAGCCGGGGCAGTACACGCAATGCGGGACGCCGGCATGGTCGAACGACGACGTGTCGCGCTCGTCGCCCGCTTGCGCGAGCACGACCTGACGGGCGCCCGCTGCACTGCACAACTCGAGCGTGAGCGCGCCGCCGGAGCCGCTCGACGCGAGACGCGCGTAGCCGACGACGGGCGACAGTACGTTCAGTACCAGCGCCAGCCATACGAGGCCGATCCATCGCGTCGTTCGTCTCATCGCGGTCCAGAAAAAAGTGCGCGCAAGTGTAACAAGCAGTCCGATTGTTGCCGATTGTGCAGCGTGCAATACCGGGCATCGCACCGCGCGTCTGAGCGCATGTGCCGTTAATACAACAGAGACAAAATCTAACGATTCGCCGCTGGCATAAATCCGAGCGCGAGGTTGATAATCATTGCACCTGCTGGAGAAACGATCATGGACGAAAGACCAACTCGCATGCCCCCGCCCGAGCAAGTGATGAGCCCGGATCCGGAACCCGTCGGCGTGGAATTTCTCGCCGAATTGCCCGAGCACGTTCGGGCATTCTTCGACGAGCAGCACAAGCTGTACGCGCCGAAGTGAACGTCAGTTCGGTTCTGTAACCGCCACGTGTCGATCATCGTTATCGTGCGGTTCATTCGTGCGCTTCGCGCGCAATTCGCCTCGCACCCGGGCCGCAACAGCCTGACGGTGCCGGATCGGCTCGCCGGCTGATTCTCCTGTCGCGACGCTGCGCCGCGCGACTGTCTTCGTCTATCCTTCTGGTTTTCCACGTCCGGCCCGCCCGGCTCTCCCGATCGTTCCGATGAAGCAAGCCATTCGTGCCAGCCTCGCTGTCGCCGTGCTCGGCGTCGCCCTCTTTTCGTCTCCTCACATCGCCCGTGCAGACGGCGACGACACCGCCCTCACCAACGTCGTGGCGCTCGCGTCGCAGCGCCTCGCGCTCGCCGAACCGGTCGCGCGATGGAAATGGGCGAATCACAAGGCCATCGAGGACCGGCCGCGCGAAGCGGCATTGCTCACCGCAGTCGAAAAACGCGCCGTCCAGGCCGGCGTCGATCCCGCATTCGCCCGCACGTTCTTCGAGGATCAGATCACCGCAAGCAAGGACGTGCAGAACGCACTGTTCGCGACCTGGCGCACGACGCGGCCGCCGGAAGGCACGCCGCCGGATCTCGCGACCAGCACGCGCCCGGCACTCGATCGGCTGACGCAGAAAATGCTCGCCGGTCTCGCGCAGGTCGCCCCGCTGCGCGATGCGCCCGACTGCCAGGCGCGGCTCGCGCGCAGCATCGCAAACTGGAAGACGCTCACGCGCTACGATTCCACGCAAACGCAGGCGCTCGATACCGCGCTGTCGCATGTGTGCGCCGCCGGCGGAGCCAGCGCGATCGGCTGACGCGGCCGGCGCGCATCGCGCCGTGGCGCTCAGTGCGCCGGCGTCAGCGCCATGAGCGGAATCACTTGCAGGCCGCGCGCGAGATGCGTCTGCAGCAGGCGATGAGTGAAGGGTTCGAACCCGCCACCCGCCGCGTCGGCCACCAGCCGCGCGGCTGCATCGAGCGATTCCGCCGAACCGAGATAGCACCAGCCGTCGATTACATGAAACAGGCGACGCTCGCCGCTCGCCTCGAACGCGACAGCCCCCTCGAACGGCCAAGGCGCACCGCCCCCGCGAGCGACGTCGGCCGCCGGGCGCCGGTTGTACGACGGGCGCAAGCGGGCGATCCATTGCGCTTCGGCAAGCATCGCCCCCAGCTCGTTGCCGGTCTCGCGCCATTCGACGCGGCGCACCTGCTGCGCCAGCCGCATTTCCTTCGACGAGCGGCGCTCGCCGGTCAACAGCGCGCGCAGCCGCTGCCGTACGCGCACGCTGCGGCCGACATACAGCGCTTCGTCACGCTCGCCGAAGAGCGCATACGCGCCACACCCTGCCGGCGCGGTATCCAGCCAGGCCTCGGTCAGGTCGCCGCCCAAACGGAAGTGGCGTGTCGTCCGCGCGATCTGGTCGCGCAGCCGCTCGAGCGGCACGATGTCGTGCAGTTGGCGCCAGAACTGCCAGAGCAGGTCGGCATCGGCCAGTGCCCGGTGGCGCGCGGCCGGAACGAGCCCATGCCGCTCGATCAACGCATCGAGCCCGTGCCGCGATTCGCGCGGAAACAGCGCGCGCGACAGCCGCACCGTACAGAGCACATCGGGATTGAACGCCAGGCCGGTACGCTCGAACTCGGCGCGCAGGAAGCCGCGATCGAAGCTCGCGTTGTGCGCGACGAACAACTTGCCGTCGAGCCGTTCGAACAGCGCCGGCGCGAGCGACGCGAACGTCGGCGCATCGCGCACCATCGCGTCCGAGATGCCCGTCAGTTGCTGGATGAACGGCGGAATCGCCTGCCCCGGATTGACAAGGCTCGTCCACGTCGACACGCCGAGCGGCCCGATTTCGACCACGCCGATTTCGGTGATCCGGTGGTCGGCGGACGAGCCGCCGGTGGTTTCAAGGTCGACGAAGACGAGCGGCTGCTCACTGGCGGGATCGGACGGACGGGAATCGGACATGAAAAGACAAGGAAACGATGCTTTCATGAGTATGCACCGGCATGCGTACTCGCGGCCAGCCCGGGCCGGTTCGTTCCGTCCCCGGAAAACAAAAAGCCCCCGCGATGCGGGGGCCGGACGTGATCGGCAATGCGAGGCGCGTCAGACCGCCTGGATATTCGCTGCCTGCTTGCCTTTCGGCCCGACTTTGACGTCGAACGAAACACGCTGGTTTTCCTTCAGCGTCTTGAAGCCTTCCATCCGGATTTCGGAAAAGTGCGCAAACAAATCTTCACCGCCATTGTCCGACGTAATAAAGCCAAAACCTTTAGCATCGTTAAACCATTTCACGATACCGGTATCCATGTCTTCGTTCCCCACTCGATAAGATCAAAAAAGCTATTTTTATAGCCGTTTCCCGAAATCCCGAAACATCGCGCCAGCACCCGTACCAGCATGCCGCCCGAGGACGGAGTGCTGACTTTATAAATTGGACAATCCGGGTGCGTCAAGAAAATTTTTAGCGATCGCTTTCTCGAAAAGGCGCTAATACCACTGGAATCGGTACACCGTCGCCTTTGATTAATTGATGCGCATCAAAAACCTGTCAATATTACCGGGACCGGATCATCATTAATGCAGGGCTGAAATTCCTACCGGGGACAAATCGATTCGGTAAAATCCTCGGGTTTTTTCCGGGTTGCAGAAATCCGGGGACGTTGCGATCCTGAATCAACGCCGAAAGGAAGGAGAGGGTCATGTGGTTGGACGGAATCATGCGCTTCGCGAGCCGGCTCGGGCGCGTACGTCGCAAGTCCCGCGCCTTGGCCGAGTCCGCGCGCGAAGCGCCGTGCGATACCGAATTCGATACGACGTGGCACGGCGATCACTGGCAGAACCTGCTCGCATCGCCTCTGGATGCCCGTCACTACGTGATGGAAGACTGGACCTACACGCCGCCGCCGATCGAAGCAGAAGACGCCGCGCCTGCGGGCAAACGCAAGCGCCGCTCGTACACGCCGTAGCGCACCGGGCAGCGGGACAAAAAAAAGCGCGACTGGGAAGTCGCGCCGACAAAGGTTTGGAGATCTTTTCCGTCAACGAAAAAGTCTGCTTCGGAAAGCAGAGATTGCAGTATAGCGAGAGAACTACCTTTCATTATCCATGCCCCACACAAACCTCTATTGCCGATGTGTCAATAATCGCGCTATCGCGACTCCCGCCCGCTGCTGATCGTCTGTCGCAATCTCGCAACGCTCGCTCGGCAGTCCTGATCGTCACCTCCCTTCGCTGCACTGCCGCAAACCCTTACTGGGCAACCGTTTGCGCGGTTTTTCTGATTTTTGCGGATTCCAAAATACATTATTTCTTAAAGCGTAAGACACCCCTGCTCCGCACACTCCGTACACTGCAGACGGCTTTCTGATAAGCGCACCGCCGTTCTGCCGGACCGGCTACAGCGTCAAGCAAAACACGGCCAGTCCGCCGCAGGTTCGATCGACATCATCGTGTTTGGAGACATATCCATGAAAAAAACCCTGATCGTCACCGCGTTGTCGGGCGTGTTCGTTACCGCAGCCCATGCTCAAAGCAGCGTGACGCTGTACGGCCTGATCGATGCAGGCATCACCTACACGAACAATCAGGGCGGGCACAGCTCATGGTCGGAACGCAGCGGCCAGATCAATGGCAGCCGCTGGGGCCTGCGCGGCACGGAAGATCTCGGCGGCGGCCTGAAAGCAATCTTCGTACTGGAAAACGGCTTCAACATCGCCAACGGCACGCTCGGCCAGAACGGCCGCGAATTCGGCCGCCAGGCGTTCGTCGGCCTGTCGCAAGACCAGTTCGGCTCCGTCACCCTCGGTCGCCAATACGATAGCGTCGTCGACTACATCGGGCCGCTGTCGCTGACCGGCACGCAATTCGGCGGCACCCAGTTTGCCCACCCGTTCGACAACGACAACCTGAACAATTCGTTCCGGATCAATAATTCGGTCAAATATACGAGCGTCAATTTCGGCGGCCTGAAGTTCGGCGCGTTGTACGGCTTCTCGAACAGCACCCAGTTCTCGAACAATCGCGCATACAGCGCGGGCGTGTCGTATTCCTACGCCGGCTTCAATATCGGCGCCGGCTACCTGCAGTTGAACAATGACATCTCCGGGCTCACGTCGGCTGCAGTGACCAACAGCGCCGGCGCGGTGGCAGGCGACAACACGTTCGTCGGCAAGCGTCAGCGCGTGTTCGGCGGCGGCCTGAACTACACGTTCGGCCCGGCCACGGCCGGCTTCGTATTCACGCAATCGCGCGTGAACCGGGCGCTCGGCATCTCTGCGGGTGCGTCGGGCGTGTCGAACGGCCTGGCTCTCGACGGCACGTTCGCCCGCTTCAACAACTACGAAGTCAACGCACGCTACGCGCTCACGCCGGCCTTGTCGCTGGCCGGGTCGTACACGTACACCGCAGGCTTCCTGGACGGCCGCCATCCGGGCTGGAATCAATTCAACCTGCAGACCGACTATGCGCTGTCCAAGCGAACCGACGTGTATGTACAAGGCGTGTATCAGCGAGTCAGCACGGACGGCCTGGGCCTCGGCGCCTATGTCAATGGTCTCGGCGGCGCTTCGTCGACCAACAAGCAGATCGCGGTGACCGCCGGCCTGCGTCACCGTTTCTGACCGGAGCGGCTTCGGCACAAAAAGCGCCTCGCGAGGCGCTTTTTTTTCGGGAAGGGAAGCAGGTCTCGCGGACGGCCGGACGGCCCGGCGCAGCGCCGACCATGCGGTTCACGTCCGGCTGTCCGCGGCCGGGTAACGCACATCGAGGATATCGATCGGCTGCGGGCCGGCCGGCGTCATCAGCGTGACGGTATCGCCGATCCTCGCCTTGATCAGCGCGCGTGCGACCGGCGAAATCCAGCTGACGCAGCCGCGGTCGAGATCGACCTCGTCGATCCCGACGATCGTCACCGTGTGATCCTCGCCGTCCGGCGTCTCATAATCGACCGTCGCGCCGAAGAACACCTGATCGACATTCTCCTGCCGGCTCGCGTCGACGACTTCCGCGAGGTCGAGCCGCTTCGTCAGGAAGCGGATCCGGCGGTCGATCTCGCGAAGCCGCCGCTTGCCGTAGATGTAGTCGCCGTTTTCCGACCGGTCGCCGTTCGACGCGGCCCACGATACGAGCCGCACGACCTCGGGACGCTCGACGTCGATGAGGTTCAGCAGCTCGTCGCGCAGCCGCTTGTGGCCGGCCGGCGTGATGTAGTTCTTCGCGCCCGCCGGAATCGCGGGTTGAGCCTGGTCGAGATCGTCGTCGTCACCGTCCGACTCTTTGACAAACGCCTTGTTCATGATGCAGATTCAACGTGAATGACCGATCCCCCAAGGGTACACGAAGGGCGGCCGACCGAGGCCATGCCGCCTTATTCGCGAATAAGGCTTCCCTTTTTATACGACTCTGCTATACTTCCGCTTCTGCGTGCGGCTGTAGCTCAGTTGGATAGAGTACTTGGCTACGAACCAAGGGGTCGTGGGTTCGAATCCTGCCAGCCGCGCCACTTTTTCGAGGGCCTTCCCATCGCAGAAGGCCCCGACAGTTGAAGCAGTACCGTTTTGCGTGCGGCTGTAGCTCAGTTGGATAGAGTACTTGGCTACGAACCAAGGGGTCGTGGGTTCGAATCCTGCCAGCCGCGCCACTTTTTTGGGGGCCTTCCCATCGCAGAAGGCCCCGACAGTTGAAGCAGTACCGTTTTGCGTGCGGCTGTAGCTCAGTTGGATAGAGTACTTGGCTACGAACCAAGGGGTCGTGGGTTCGAATCCTGCCAGCCGCGCCACCTTAAAAGGGCTTTCCTCCGGGAAAGCCCTTTTTCTTTTTGCGCTCGCCTTCCCTCGCTCGCGCCATCGGCCCGGGCGCCCTCGGCAAAGCGCCGGCAACGTCGGCCGCACGTTCGGCAGCCCCCCAATGAAAACGGCGGCCATAGGCCGCCGTCCGTCGATCGTCGAATTCGCCCGCCCCCGCGCGTCGGCGTCAGTAATCCTGCCGCTCGCGCTCGATACGCATGCCGCCGTCATGGCGCGTGTGCGCACCGTCGTCGGTCGAACGCTCGCGCATGATCCGCATCACGTCCGGATTGGTTCTCACGCGCCGCATCACGTTCGCGAGATGCACGCGGTCGCTGACCTGGATCACGAAGCGCAGCACCGTCGATTCGTGCGTCAGATCCTCGTCCATCGCGATATGGACGATGTTCGCGTCGGCCGACGTGATGTCCGCCGCGACGCGCGCAAAGATGCCCTTCGTGTTCTTCACGAGCGCCTTCACCGCGACATCGAACAGGCGGCCCGGCTGCGGCGCCCACTCGACGTCGATCCAGCGCCCCGGATCGCGGCGATGGATGCGCTGCGCGACACGGCAATCCGTCGTATGAATCGCCATACCCAGACCGATGCCGATGTAACCCATGATCGCGTCGCCCGGAATCGGCCGGCAGCAGGCGGACAACTGCACGGACATCCCTTCGGTGCCGGTGATCACGACCGGCGGCGCGTGATGCGCAGGATGCCGCTCGGACTTCGGGAGATCGTCGTCCGCGTCGCGGCCGCTCATCAGCACCTCGATGCGCTTGGCCATCACCGCGGCGACGCGACGGCCGAGGCCGATGTCCGCGAAGATCTCCTGGCGGCTCTTGTTACCCGTCCACTGCACGAGCTTCTCCCACACTTCCGGCTCGATATCGGCCAGCGAGAGACCATAGACCTTCAGGCTCTGGTCGACGAGCCGCTCGCCCAGTTGCACGGACTCGTTCAGGCGCATCGTCTTCAGATAGTGGCGAATCGCCGAGCGCGCCTTGCCGGTACGCACGAAGCCGAGCCACGCGGGGTTCGGCTTCGAATACGGCGCGGTGATCACCTCGACGATGTCGCCGCTCTTCAATTCGGTGCGCAGCGGGAGCAGCTCGTTGTTGATCTTCACGGCCACGCACTGGTTGCCGAGATCGCTGTGGATCGAATACGCGAAATCGAGCGCCGTCGCGCCGCGCGGCAGCGCCATGATCTTCGACTTCGGCGTGAACACGTAGACCGCGTCGGGGAACAGGTCGATCTTCACGTGCTCGAGGAATTCGCTCGAATCGCCAGCTTCGCTCTGGATGTCGAGCAGCGACTTCAGCCACTGATGCGCGCGCTTCTGCACGTCGCTGAGATCCGCGCTGCCGTTCTTGTACAGCCAGTGCGCGGCGACCCCCGCCTCGGCGATCTCGTGCATCTTGCGCGTGCGCACCTGGAACTCGATCGGCGCACCGAACGGGCCGACGAGCGTCGTGTGCAGCGACTGATAGCCGTTGATCTTCGGGATCGCGATGTAATCCTTGAACTTGCCGGGCACGGGCTTGTACAGCGCGTGCAGCGCGCCGATGCACGTGTAGCAGTCGAGCGGGCTGTCGACGACGACCCGGAAGCCGTACACGTCGAGCACCTGCGAGAACGACAGTTGCTTGTCGCGCATCTTGCGGTAGACGCTGTAGATAGTCTTCTCGCGGCCGGTGATCTCGGCGTCGATCTTCGCGTCGGCCATCGCGCGCTGCGCGGCCTCGAGGATCTTGCTGATCACTTCGCGGCGGTTGCCGCGCGCGGCCTTCACGGCCTTCTCGAGTGTCGCGTAGCGATGCGGGTTGAAGTTCGCGAAGCTCATGTCCTGCAGCTCGCGATACGTGTTGTTCAACCCGAGCCGGTGCGCGATCGGCGCGTAGATGTCGAGCGTTTCGCGTGCAACGCGACGGCGCTTTTCCATCGGCACCGCACCGAGCGTGCGCATGTTGTGCAGGCGATCGGCGAGCTTGACGAGAATGACGCGCACGTCGCGCGCCATCGCGAGCAGCATCTTGCGGAAGTTTTCCGCCTGCGCTTCCTCGCGGCTGCGGAATTCCATCTTGTCGAGCTTCGACAGGCCGTCGACCAGCTCGGCGACCTTCGGGCCGAACCGCTCGGCCAGCTCGTTCTTGGTCACGCCCTGGTCTTCCATCACGTCGTGCAGCAACGCGGCCATCACGGCCTGCGCGTCGAGCTTCCAGCCGGCGCAGATTTCCGCGACGGCGACGGGATGGGTGATGTAGGGCTCGCCGCTCTGGCGATATTGACCGAGGTGGGCTTCGTCGCTGAAGTGGAACGCCGCCTTGACCTCTTTGATTTCGTCCGGAGCGAGATATTCGGCAAGCACGGCCGTCAGTTTCGCGATCGAAACGACGCCGTGCTTGCGCGGCTGCTCGGGCGTGGCGGTCGGCCCGAACAGATGCCGGAAGGACTGTTCGAGGACCGCGTCGATGTACTGGCGCGCAGGCGACTGGGCCGGGGCTTCGGTGGTCGGATCCGCGGAGGCGGACGATGGGGTGGTGCTCATATTCGCCTCCAGGTCGAGTCGTTGCGCGCGTGGACTACATGGCTGGAACGGGCCGGATGCGCGTTACACCGGCACCTTCTTCAGCATCTCGACGCCGACCTGGCCGGCGGCGATTTCGCGCAGCGCGACGACGGTCGGCTTGTCGCGGCTTTCGATTTTCGGCGTATGGCCTTGCGCGAGCTGCCGCGCGCGATAAGTGGCGGCGAGCGCCAGTTCGAAGCGATTCGGGATTTGCTTCAGGCAGTCTTCGACGGTAATGCGAGCCATGTTGGTAATTCCTTCTGAATATAGTCCTTATTCTACCTTATGTCCCTCGTGCCCCGCGTCATTCCGCGTGGGGCAGATGGATGCCGAGCTCGATGAACAGCTCCGTGTGTCGCGCGTACTGCGAAGCAAAACGCAGGCGCGTCGCCGCGACGATGCATTCGAGTTCGGCGAGCGCACGCTCGAAATTCTCGTTGATCACCACGTATTCCGCTTCCGACGCGTGCGCGATCTCGCTGCCGGCGGCCAGCAGGCGTCGCGTGATCACGTTCGGTTCGTCCTGGCCGCGCTTCTTCAGGCGCTCCTCGAGGGCATCGAGCGACGGCGGCAGGATGAAGATGCCGACCGCGTTGCGGAACTGCTTCTTCACCTGCAACGCACCTTGCCAGTCGATTTCGAGCAGCACGTCGTGGCCGTTCTTCATCTGCTCTTCGATCCAGACGCGCGACGTGCCGTAGTAGTTGCCGTGCACTTCCGCGCTCTCGAGGAATTCGTGCGCCGCGTGACGCGCGCGGAAATCCTCGACGGTCGTGAAGTGGTAGTGCTGGCCGTCCTGCTCGCCCGGGCGCGGCTTGCGCGTCGTGTACGAGATCGACAGGCAGATGTCGCTGTCCTTCGACAGCAGCGCATTCACGAGCGTCGACTTGCCGGCACCCGACGGTGCGACGACCATGAACAGGTTACCGGGATAGACGCCGCCGTGCAGCGAATGCGACGCGTGGCCGTCGCGATGGGATTCGGTCATGTTGCTTTTACTCCAGGTTTTGCACTTGCTCGCGCATCTGCTCGATCAGCAGCTTCAGCGCCATCGACGCGTCGGCGAGTTCCTTCGCCGCCGCCTTCGAGCCGAGCGTGTTCGCTTCGCGATTCAGTTCCTGCATCATGAAGTCGAGACGCTTGCCGACGCGGCCGCCCTTCTCGATCACGTGACGCGTTTCGTTCAGGTGCGCGGTGAGCCGCGACAACTCTTCCGCGATGTCGATCCGGATGCCGTACATCGTCACTTCCTGACGGATGCGCTCCGCGGCTTCCTCGCGCGTGACGACCGTCGAGCCGCCTTCGGGCGCCGCGAGGCCGAGCGCTTCCTGCAGCCGCTCGACGATCTTCTGCTGGTGCTTCGCGATCAGCTCCGGCACGAGCGGCGTGATGCGCGCGACGATCGCTTCCATCTCGGTGACGTTCGACAGCAGCATCGTCGCCAGTTGTGCGCCTTCGCGCGAACGCACGACGACGAGCTCGGCGATCGCTTCCTTGCCGCATGCGAGCACCGCGTCGCGGATCGCGTCGGCCGACACCCCGCTCTCGGCGAGCACGCCGGGCCAGCGCAGGATTTCGCCCGCGCGCAGGCGGCCGACGCCCGGGAACGAATCGAGCACCGCGCGTTCGAGATCGGCAAGCTGGCCGAGCGCCGACTGATTCAGCGCGCCCGCGCCGATGCCCTGCTCGCCGCGCTGCAGGTTGATGCGCACGTCGACCTTGCCGCGCGACAGCTTGTTCATCAGCATTTCGCGCAGCGCGGGTTCGCACGCGCGCACGTCGTCCGGCATCCGGAAATTGAGATCGAGGAAGCGCGAGTTCACGGTGCGCAGTTCGACCGACACGCTGGTGCCGCCGTTGCCGGTGGCCGTCGCGAGTTCGCGCGTCGCGCTCGCGTAGCCCGTCATGCTGTAGATCATGGTTCGTCTCGCCGTCTGGTGCCCTCGCGGGCGGGGAATACATCGAGGCGCCCGGCGCATCGAAAGGCGCGGGGCGGGAAGCGCGCATTATCCCATTTTTGCGGACCGTCCCGCCGGGCACGCCCGCCGTTCGGCGCTAAAATCGGGGTTTCCTCCCCTTCCGCGATTTCCCCATGACGTCTTCCGTTTTCCGCCCGAGCGGCCGCCGCGCCGACGAACTGCGCAAGGTCGCCCTCACGCGCCACTACACGAAACACGCCGAAGGCTCCGTGCTGGTCGAATTCGGCGACACCAAGGTGCTCTGCACCGCAAGCGTCGCCGAACGCGTGCCCGAGTTCCTGCGCGAGCGCGGGCAAGGCTGGCTGACCGCCGAATACGGGATGCTGCCGCGCGCGACCCACACGCGCAGCGACCGCGAAGCCGCCCGCGGCAAGCAGACGGGCCGTACGCAGGAAATTCAGCGCCTGATCGGCCGCGCGCTGCGCGCGGTATTCGATCT
The DNA here is from genome assembly GCF_001534535.1 of Burkholderia sp. MSMB1459WGS. Taxonomy (NCBI): domain Bacteria; kingdom Pseudomonadati; phylum Pseudomonadota; class Betaproteobacteria; order Burkholderiales; family Burkholderiaceae; genus Burkholderia; species Burkholderia sp. MSMB1459WGS. Next base: position 79,105 of record NZ_LPMU01000064.1, on the reverse strand, counting down.
CGAGGCGCTCGGCCCGCGCACGATCCACATCGACTGCGACGTGATCCAGGCCGACGGCGGCACGCGCACGGCCAGCATCACCGGCGCGTTCGTCGCTGCGCACGACGCCGTGTCGACGCTGATCGCGGCCGGCAAGCTCGCACGCTCGCCGATCACCGACCATGTCGCCGCGATCTCGGTCGGCGTGTACGAAGGCGCGCCCGTGCTCGATCTCGACTACGCGGAAGATTCGCGCTGCGACACCGACATGAACGTCGTGATGACGGGCGCGGGCGGCTTCGTCGAAGTGCAGGGCACGGCCGAAGGCGTGCCGTTCTCGCGCGCCGAGATGAATGCGCTGCTGGACCTCGCCCAGGGCGGGATCGCCGAGCTCGTGCGGTTGCAGAAAGATGTCCTGGGCACGAGCCATGCCTGACGACCTCACCCTCGCGCCGCTGTCGCGCATCGTGCTCGCATCGAACAACCCGGGCAAGCTGCGCGAATTCACCGCGCTGTTCTCGACGGTCGGCATCGAGATCGTCCCGCAGGGCGACCTCGCGGTGCCGGAGGCGGAAGAGCCGTTCGGCACGTTCATCGAGAACGCGCTGACCAAGGCGCGCCACGCGTCGCGGCTCACCGGGCTGCCGGCGATCGCCGACGATTCCGGCCTGTGCGTGCGCGTGCTGCGCGGCGCGCCGGGCGTCTATTCGGCGCGCTATGCGCAGCGTGCGGGCCGCGCCAAGGGCGACGCGGCGAACAATGCGTATCTCGTCGAGCAGTTGCGCGGCGTCGACGACCGGCGGGCCTACTACTGCTGCGTGCTCGCGCTCGTGCGCCATGCGGACGATCCGGAACCGCTGTTCGCCGAAGGGCGCTGGGCCGGCGAGATCGTCGATACGCCGCGCGGCGAACACGGATTCGGCTACGACCCGTATTTCTACCTGCCGTCGCTCGGCGCGACGGCCGCCGAACTCGAGCCGGCCGTGAAGAACACGCACAGCCATCGCGCGCTGGCGCTGAAGGCGCTGCTCGCACGGCTCGCGGAGGAAGCATGACCGTCCCCGATATCGCTTCGCCGCAGGAGGTGGCATGAGCCAGGCCGCGGAAACCGGTGCACGCGTTGTCGCGACCTTCACGTCGCCCGGCCAGGTGCGCCTCACGTCGCTGCCGCCGCTCGCGCTGTACGTGCATTTCCCGTGGTGCGTGCGCAAGTGCCCGTACTGCGATTTCAACTCGCACGAATGGAAAGGCGAGCGGTTTCCGGAAGCGGAATATCTCGACGCGCTGCGTGCCGACCTCGAGCAGGCGCTGCCGCTCGTGTGGGGTCGGCAGGTGCATACCGTGTTCATCGGCGGCGGCACGCCGAGCCTGCTGTCGGCGGCCGGCCTCGATCGGATGCTGTCCGACGTGCGTGCGCTGCTGCCGCTCGACGCCGATGCCGAGATCACGCTCGAGGCGAATCCGGGCACGTTCGAAGCCGCGAAGTTCGCGCAGTTCCGCGCGAGCGGCGTGAATCGCCTGTCGGTCGGCATCCAGAGCTTCAACGAGGCGCACCTGAAGGCGCTCGGCCGGATTCACGACACCGCGCAGGCACGCGCGGCCGTCGAGATCGCCGCGAAGAATTTCGACAACTTCAACCTCGACCTGATGTTCGCGCTGCCGAACCAGACGCTCGACGAATGCCGCACCGACATCGAGACCGCGCTGTCGTTCGCGCCGCCGCACCTGTCGCTGTATCACCTGACGCTAGAGCCGAATACGCTGTTCGCGAAGTTCCCGCCGGTCGTCCCCGACGACGACGCGTCGGCCGACATGCAGGAATGGATTCATGCGCGCACGGCCGAAGCCGGCTACGAGCGCTACGAAGTGTCCGCATACGCGAAGCCGAATCATCAGTGCAAGCACAACCTGAATTACTGGCGCTTCGGCGACTATCTCGGGATCGGCGCGGGTGCCCACACGAAGCTGTCGTTCCCGAACCGGATCCTGCGGCAGGCGCGCTACAAGCATCCGGCGACCTTCATCGAGCAGGCGAAGGCCGGCACGGCCGTGCAGGAAGAGCGTGAAGTCGGCGCGCGCGACCTGCCGTTCGAATTCATGCTGAACACGTTGCGGCTCGTCGAGGGCTTCCCCGTGCACAGCTTCGTAGAACGCACGGGCCTGCCGATGAGCACGATCGAGCCGGCGCTGAAGGAAGCGGAGCGGCGCGGACTGATCACACGCGATTTCACCCGGATCGCGCCGACGCCGCTCGGCCAGCGTTTCCTCAACGATCTGCAGGAATTGTTCCTGCGCGACGACTGACCGGATGAACCCGGCGGCATTTCGGTTACAATGCCGCCTCGTGTGGAAGCGTGGCCGAGCGGTTTAAGGCACTGGTCTTGAAAACCAGCGACGGGAAACTGTCCGTGAGTTCGAATCTCACCGCTTCCGCCAGGAAGTTCGCCCAACCCCGTCCATTCCCGGAATGACGGGGTTTTTGTTTGGCCGCACACGTGCGCTCCCCACGTTCCGACGCGCCCCGCCGGATGCCGTTACAATCCCGCGCTCCGATTCGCGAAACGGGAAATCCACGTCATGAAGCCCTTCCTCGTCTCGTCGCTCGTCGCCGTGCTGGCCACCGTCAGCACGCATGCAGCGGCCGACACCGCCGCCGGCAGCGACGCACAGGCGTCGTGCGCGATCGCGTACGTAACCGGCGTCGGCGGTTCGCCGCGCGGCCTGAGCGAATACCTCGCCAGTCCGTCGCCGTACAACTACCTGAAGGACAACGAGCTTCAGTGCAAGGTGGGCGACGACGGGCGCACGTCGAACTGCACCGGCGTGACCTACCTTCGCAACGAACAGGTCAGCGTATACGACGATTCCGATCCTGCGACGCTGACCGTCGTCGCGCGCGTGGAACTCGATCACGGCCAGAAGTATCCGGTGATCGTCGTCGTGCAACGCAAGGACGCGCGCTGCAAGTAGCGATGTCGCGGGGCGACACGCCTGTCGATCGAGTCGGAACGCGCGTTTGCGCCGTGCCCTGCACGGCACCTGGCTGGCAGGCCGGGGCGGCGGCGCCGTACACGAACGCGCCGCACGCGATCAATACGACAATCCCCGCTTCCGTCGCTCGCCAATGGAATCGGCGCCCGATCGTCGGCGCCGAATCGGCATGGTATGCGCACCCGGCCGGAAGTCGCCGCACCACCGCCGCACGCCTCCCGACCCACCCCGCCATCGCCTAGAATTCGTTCAACACGGCGACACGAACGCCGCCGCGTATTCGATGCCGCACGCGCCACCCTTGCGTACGGCACACGGAGATCGCCATGACCGACCTGTCGACCGCGACGAACCACGTCGATTACGAAGGCTTCGAGATCCATGTCGTGCCGGCCGCGGTGCCCGGCAGCGACACGCGCTATACCTACACCGGCTACGTATGTCATCCGGGTGCGAATCCCGCGCTGCCCGGCCATGCGGTGCCGTTCCACGCGGACGGCGAGGAAAGCTTCGCGAGCCTCGACGAGGCCGCCCACGAAGCCGTGCACATCGGCAAGAGCATCATCGACGGCACACATCCCGACCTGTCGGTACTGTCGCTCGTGACGCACGGCTTCTGACGCGGCCGGCCCGCATCGCTTGCGATCGCGCGGACGGCCAGCCGAAATTGCCGCATCGTCCGAGCGCGCCGCCCGCCCGGACGATCGCGGCATGCCGTGGCTTTCAACTTCGCAACACGCGCGTACCCCGATATGGCGCTGTCACATGTCGCGTCACATCGGGGCGCACCATGCACACGCACGTTGCTCGACGCGGCGCCCGGCGGCCATCATCAGCGATCGCAGCAACCGGTCCCGCGCGCTATGCGTTTCTCCCCATATCGCGTCGCGTCGGTGCGCCTATCATTTTTTTATCGTCCCTCCTGGCCGTCACCTCATGCGCCCCCTTCTCCGTCCGCGCGTCTCCCGGCTGCGTGTTGCCGCGCTGGCCGCCGTCGCCCTGCTTGCCGCGTGCACGATCACGCCACCTTCGTCGCTACGCTCGGTCCTGACGATTCCGTCCGTCACACGCAGCGGCAGCCTCGACCAGTATCGCGTCGAGGTCGCCCATCGTGTCGCCGAACGCAATCCGTCCGGGATGCTGCACGGCACACCGCAGGCCATGCTGCGTTCGCTCGTCGTCGTGGCCTTCACCGTCGACGGCAGCGGCCGCGTCATCAATGCATCCGTCTATCGCAGCAACGGCGACAGCGAAGCGGAAGCGCTCGCGCTCGCGTCGCTGCGCCGCTCGGCCCCGCTGCCGGCGCCGCCGTCGCGGCTGCTCGACGGCAACGGCCGGCTCGAACTGATGGAAGGCTGGCTCTTCAACGACGACGGTCACTTCCAGCTGCAAAGCACCGCGTCCGCGCAGGCGCAATCGATCGATTGACGCGCCGCCGCGACCCGATTGCGGGTGAGCGGCGGCGGTGGCTATAATTTTCCGCACTCGCGCGGCCATCACGCCGCGCGTGCGTTCGCGCGCCCCACCCGGCAAGCGAGCCGACCACGCCGGCACCGGGCGGCGACGTACCCGTCTCCATCGTCGACCGGCGGGTGACGTCCGCGCCACGGCGCGCGTCCACGCCGCCACCGCGTCATCCGCATCATCATCTGCCCGGCTGCTCCCGGCAGGCAAGCGCCTGCCCGAGTGCATGCTCGGCCGACCGCCCCAACGACAAAACGGAGACATCCATGTCCGCATCCCCCCCGGCCGTTGCACACGCAACCGGTTCGGCCGGCGCCGTCAGCCACCGGCGCATCGTGTTCGCGAGCTTCATCGGCACCGCGATCGAGTTCTACGATTTCTACGTGTACGCGACAGCCGCCGCGCTCGTCATCGGCCCCGTGTTCTTCCCGCACGGCTCGGCGACGGCGCAGGCGCTGTCCGCGTTCGTCACGTTCGGCATCGCGTTCATCGCGCGCCCGATCGGCTCGTTCCTGTTCGGGCACTTCGGCGACCGCATCGGCCGCAAATCGACGCTCGTCGCATCGCTGCTCGTGATGGGCGTGTCCACCACCGCGATCGGCTTCGTGCCCGGCTACGACGCGATCGGCGCGCTCGCGCCGGTACTGCTGTGCGTGCTGCGCTTCGGCCAGGGAATCGGCCTCGGCGGCGAATGGGGCGGTGCGGCGCTGCTCGCGACCGAGCACGCGCCGCAGGGCAAGCGCGGCTGGTTCGGGATGTTCCCGCAACTGGGGCCGTCGGTCGGCTTCCTGATGTCGAACGGGCTGTTCTTCGCGCTCGCGCTGTCGTTGTCCGACGAGCAGTTCCGCAGCTGGGGCTGGCGCATCCCGTTCCTCGTCAGCGCGGTGCTCGTCGCGCTCGGCCTGTACGTGCGACTCAAGATCACCGAAACGCCCGCGTTCCAGGCCGCACTCGATCGCAACGAGCGCGTGCGCGTGCCGGTCGCGACGCTCGTCACGCAGCACTGGCAGCCGACGCTGCTCGGCGCGCTCGCGATGGTCGTCTGCTACACGCTGTTCTACATCTCGACGGTGTTCTCGCTGTCGTACGGCGTGTCGACACTGCATATTCCGCGTCAGAGCTTCCTCGGTCTGCTGTGCTTCGCGGTCGTCTTCATGGGCCTCGCGACGCCGCTGTCCGCCTGGGCGTCGGACCGCTTCGGTCGCAAGCCGGTGCTGGTCGTCGGCGCGATCGCGGCGCTGCTGTCGGGATTCGCGATGGAACCGCTGCTCGGCAGCGGCTCGATGCCGCTCGTCGCGCTGTTCCTGACGATCGAGCTGTTCCTGATGGGCGTGACGTTCGCCCCGATGGGCGCGCTGCTGCCGGAATTGTTCCCGACCAACGTCCGGTATACGGGCGCGGGCGTGGCGTACAACCTCGGCGGGATTCTCGGTGCGTCGATCGCACCGTATATCGCGCAACTGCTGGCTGCGCATGGCGGGCTGTCGTGGGTCGGCGGCTATGTGTCGGTGGCCGCGGCGATCAGCCTGATCGGCGTACTGCTGATGCGCGAAACGCGGGACGCGTCGCTCGTCTGACCCTCCGGGGCGGCCCGGGTTGTGCGACGGCGAGCGCTCTCTATACTCGATCCTGGGCGCGTCGTTACGCGCCCTCGGATCCCGCCCCCGACAGGAGCCGCCGCCATGAATATCCGCCTCGCCAACGCCGATCTCGTCCTGATCCTCGCACTCGCGCTGGGTGGCGCGCTACTGCTCGCGCTGCGGTTCCGGCCGAAGACCTGGCGCGGCCTCGTGTTCGAGGCGCTGCTGGCGAATCTGGCGGCCATTGCCGCCGTCGTCACGGTCGAGATGTTGCTGGCCTGATCGCGGCCGCCGCGCCGCGTCAGGCGGACAGCCGCGCGCGCAACGCGCCGTAGGCCGGGCAGACCGTGTCGATCGCGTCCAGCGCCTCGCCGACGGTCGGTATCGCGCCCGGCTCGCCGATCGACAGCGCCGTCGGCGCACCGCCGATGCCGCAATGGTGGCGCGACGTCGCGACGAAAATCATCACGGTCGGCCGCTGCAGTGCATGCGCCATGTGCACGAACCCCGTATCGACGCCCACCACGAGCGCAGCCCGGCCAAGCGCCGCGCCGAGCTCACGCACCGTCATCGCCGGTAACACGATCGCGCCCGGCGCACGGGCGGCGATATCCCGCGCATCGTCGTGCTCGGCCGCCGATCCCCACGGCAGCAGCACGCGCACGCCGCGCGCCATCATCTGCGTGGCAAGGGCGGCCCAATGCTCGGCCGGCCACTTCTTGTCGGGGTTGGACGTGGCATGGAACAGCAGCATGAACGGCCCGCCGTCGGTCACGGCGGCTGGCAGGCTCGCGTCCCGCGGCGCGACGATGCCGTACGCGGCAGGCCCTTCGGGCACGTAGCCGAGCGCTTCGCCGGCACTCACGCGCATCCCGTGCCATGCATCGCAGTCCGGTCGCGGACCGAAACGGTGCGAATACGCGAAGCGCGCGCCCGTTTCGCCGAGATCCTGCGTCTGATAGCCAACGCGGCGCGCGGCGCGCGCCAGCGACGAAATGATCGCGCTCTTGTAGACGCCGTGCAGATCGATGACCGCGTCGTACCGATGCGCACGCAACGCACCGATCGATGCCGAGATCGCCTTCAGGTCACCGGCGTTGCGCATTTTCTTGAAGCGGCGCAGCGGCGCGCACAGGACGACGCTCACGCCCGGATGCCAGCGTACGACCTCTGCGCACGATTCGTCCACGGCCCAGTCGACCGTCACGCCGGGGAAGGCGCGATGCAGGTCGGCAACGACAGGCAGCGTCTGGACGACGTCACCGAGCGACGTCACTTTCACGATAAGGATGCGTTTCACGATTTGCGGGGGAATCCTCGACTGGCCATCTCGGCATGCTAACGACGGTTGCTATGTGCAGACATTACGCGAGCATTACATTTGCAACAAATTGCATCTGTTTTGTGAATTTTTGTCGCCCCATTCGGGCTTTTGTCGTCCCCGCCGGCATCCGGTTCTTTTTATAATCGACTCTTTGCCCCTCCGGCCCGCCCCAATGCCGCGCCCCGCCCTCCCCGCGCTGTTTCCCGCCCTCACCCGCCGCTCGCTGCGAATCTGGCGCCAATATGGTGTTTTCTGGCTGGGCGCGATCGTCGTCGGCCTCGCCGCCGTACTGTACGCCCGGTTGATCGACTGGGGTTACGAGACCTTCCGCGCGATGCGCGATCACGCCGTCTGGCTGCCGCTGTTGCTGACACCGGCGATCGCCGCGATGTCGGCATGGATCACGCGGCGCTTTTTTCGCGGCGCCGAGGGCAGCGGCATCCCGCAGGTGATCGCGACGCTGCATGCGCGCCCGAGCGCATTCGGCGCTCGGCTGCTGACGCTGCGCATCCTGTTCGGCAAGGTGCTGATCTCGTTCCTCGGCATCCTGGGCGGCTTCACGATCGGTCGCGAAGGGCCGACGGTACAGGTGGGTGCGGCGCTGATGTTCAACCTGCGGCGCTTCTACCCGCGCTCGAACGCGCAGATCGAACGCCAGCTGGTGCTGGCCGGCGCGGCGGCCGGGCTGTCGGCCGCCTTCAATACGCCGCTCGCCGGGATCGTGTTCGCGATCGAGGAGCTGACCCGCAGCTTCTCCGCGCGCGCCAGCGGCGTACTGATCACCGCGATCATCCTCGCCGGCGTCGTCGCGCTCGGCCTGAACGGCAACTACACGTATTTCGGCACGATCGACGCCGGCCTCCATTTCCCGAAACTGCTGGCGGTCGCGGTGCTGGTCACCGCGATCGTGACGGGCATCGCGGGCGGCCTGTTCTGCTGGCTGCTGCTCAACACGGGGCGCTGGCTGCCCGCGCAACTGCTGGGCCTGTATCGCGAGCGGCCGATCGCGTTCGCCGCGCTGTGCGGCTTCGCGATCGCCGTCGTGGGCCTCGTATCCGGCGGCACGACGTTCGGCAGCGGCTATGCCGAGGCGCGCGGCCTGCTCGACGGCAGCCAGCAACTGTCGGTGTTCTATCCGTTCCTGAAGATGATCTCGATGGTCGCGTCGTACCTGCCGGGCATCCCGGGCGGGATCTTCGCGCCGTCGCTGTCGATCGGCGCCGGCTTCGGCAACCTGCTGCACGCCGTGTTCAGCAACATGAGCCTGCCGATGCTGATCGCGCTCGCGATGGTCGGCTATCTCGCCGCCGTCACGCAGTCGCCGATCACGTCGTTCGTGATCGTGATGGAAATGATCAACGGTCATGCGCTGGTGATTTCGCTGATGGCGACCGCACTGGTATCGAGCCGGGTCTCGCGCTTTTTCGCGCCACCGCTCTACGAAACGCTCGCGCAGCGCTATCTCGCGCCGCCGGCCGCTGCCGCCGCGCCGGCAGCGGCCGCCGCAGCGGCCACTGCGGGCAACGTGACCGACGTGACCGAACCCCAGGATGCGAACGCGGCCCCCGCCGATCCGCTCGACACGCTGCGCGACGAAGGCGGCAACGAGCCGGCCGCCTCAGCGGCCGACAGCGCCGCGCATGCGCCGCACGATGCCGGGCCGGCCGCGACCGACGCAGACGGTCCGGCGCAGCGGCACGGCCCCCGCGACGCTCAGTAGATCACGACGGGTGCCGGCCGGTAGTAGACCGGCCGCGCCGGCACGACGATGCACCCGGCCAGCGTGATCGCGACGAGCACGATGGCGATTGCGGTTCTTTTCATCGCGCGCCTCCGTCAAGCCCAGTGGCCACGCGTCCAGAACCAGTTCGGGCCGCGCTGGTCCCAATGCCCCGGCACCCATTGCATGCCCACGCGCTCGGCTTCCCAGTGGCCGCCGATCCACACGTAGCGGCCATGATCCCAGTGCCAGTGCCCGCGCTCCCACACATAGCCCACGCGCGTGGCCGGTACGACCTCGTAGCGCACGGGCGGCGGCGCATTCGGCGCGACGACGACGATTTCCCCGGTGCGCACGGCGACCGGCTCCGCGATGACCATGCGCCCCTGCGGCGCGAGCACGGGCGTGCCGACGAGCATCTCGTCCGCATGCGCGGCACACGGTGCGACGACGGCTGACAGGCCCGCGGCGAACAGCGCGAGCGAAACGATACGACGTGAAACGGTAGAAACGGCCATCACAACCTCCGGGTTGAACAAGTCACGCGAGCGTATTCGTTCAATGCGGGAGGGTCGATTACGGCCGACAGGCGCCGTGTTACGGCGTGCCCGAAAGTGCAACAGGGCGTAAGACGCGCACGGCGGCGGGCGCCGCCGTGCGGAAGGACGCGCGCAAGCGTCAGGCTTGCGGGATCTCGATCTTCACTTCGAGGACTTCGAGATCGTCCTGGCGCTCGAGGCTCACGCGAATGTCATCGTCGGAAATATGAACGTACTTCGAGATGACCGCGACGAGCTCTTTCTGCAGCGCGGGCAGGTAATCGGCCGGCGGCCGGCCGCCGACCCGCTCGTGCGCGATGATGAGCTGCAGGCGCTCCTTCGCGACCGATGCGGACTTCTTCTTCTCGCCGAGGAGAAACGAAAGGATGGACATGGGAGGCCTCCGTTACTTGCTGCCGAAGAGGCGCTGCAGCAGGCCCGGCTTCTGGTAATCGGTGAAGCGCAGCGGCTTGTCCTCGCCGAGAAAGCGCGCGACGACGTCCTTGTACGCTTCCGCGACGTCGGTGCCGTCGATGTGCACGGCCGGCAGACCCTGGTTCGATGCGTGCAGCACGGCCTCCGACTCCGGCACCACGCCGATCAGCTTGATGCGCAGGATCTCGCTGATGTCCTCGAGCGACAGCATCTCGCCCTCGCTCACGCGCTTCGGGCTGTAACGCGTGATCAGCAGATGTTCCTTGATCGGCTCCTTGCCTTCGGTCGCGCGCTTCGTCTTCGACGACAGGATGCCGAGAATGCGATCCGAGTCGCGCACCGACGACACTTCCGGGTTCGTGACGATCAGCGCTTCATCCGCGAAGTACATCGCGTGCAGCGCGCCCGCCTCGATACCGGCCGGCGAATCGCAGACGATGTATTCGAAGTCCATCGCGACGAGATCGTTCAGCACCTTCTCGACGCCGTCGCGCGTCAGCGCGTCCTTGTCGCGCGTCTGCGACGCCGGCAGGATGAACAGGTTCTCGCACTTCTTGTCCTTGATCAGCGCCTGGTTCAGGTTCGCTTCGCCCTGGATCACGTTCACGAGGTCATACACGACGCGACGCTCGCAGCCCATGATGAGATCGAGGTTGCGCAGGCCGACGTCGAAGTCGATCACGGCCGTCTTGTGGCCGCGCAGCGCGAGGCCCGACGCGAAGCTCGCGCTCGTCGTCGTCTTGCCCACGCCGCCCTTGCCCGAGGTCACCACGATGATTTTTGCCATTTACCCAATACCCTGTGTTCGTCAATGAGAGCCGATCGATCCGGAGCGCACCGCGTGAATCACGTCAGCCGCAGCGGTTCGATCATCAGTTTTTCCTCTTCGAGCCGGATCTGCACCGATTTGCCCAGTACGTCGGCGGGCAGCGGGTTCTCGGTCGTTCGATAGATACCCGCGATCGAAATCAGTTCCGGTTCGAGACACGTGCAGAAAATGCGCGCGTCGTGATTGCCGTGCACGCCCGCCAGCGCGCGGCCGCGCAACGGCGCGTAGATGTGGATATTGCCTTCCGCGATGATTTCCGCACCGTGACTGACCGGCGCGAGCACCACGAGGTCTCCTTTCGCGTAAATCTGCTGCCCCGAACGCAGCGGCCGGTCGATCACCAGCGTCTGGCCGCCGGCCTGCGAGAGCGTCGGCGCGAGCTCCGACGACTGTTCGGGCGCCGCTGCGGTTGCCGCAGCGGCGGCGGTTTCGGCGGCTGGCACGGCCGCCGGTTCCGCTTCGTCGGCAGGTTTCGCGGCCGGCGCGCGGCGATCGCGCGCCTCCAGCAACGGCAGGCCGGCTTCCCCCGCCCAGCCCTGCGTTGCCAGTGCGACGACGCCCACCGGACGCATCCGCACGTCGTTCAGCATCTGCCGGATGTCCGCGAGCGCGACGCGTTCGCCGTCAGCCAGGCGGCGGACGTCGATCGCGACGACATCGTCGGCGAAAAACTCGGGAGTCGCTTCGAAGCGCTTGACCAGTTCGGTACGCAACGCATCGAGATCGGTCGTCTTCACGGTGAACAGCAACGTATCGACCGATCCGCTGCGCAGCTCGAAGAATGGCGATTTTTTAAGCGACATGGACACTCTGCAAAAATTTTTTGCGTATTTTACAGGCGTCCACGCGTGCGGCCATTATTTTTGGGACGAGGCGTGGCGGCGACCCGCGCGGACGCGCCACCGGCCAGCGGGCGGGCCGGTGGGCGACCGGGCTGTCATCGCGCCACGCGGTGGCCTTTTTGAGGTCGCGTCAGTGCTTCACCTGCGACACGAACAGCGATTTCATCGCGCCGGGCATCCGTGCGATCGGTGCGTGTTCGCCGGTGTTGCCGAAGCCGGCACGCTCGTAGAAGCGGATCGCGTTGCGGTTCGCATCGGCGATCCACGCGTAGACGTCGGTGGCGCCGCGCTCGGCGAGCCATGCGGTGGCCGTCTCCAGCAGCAGCACGCCGCCGCGCAGGTGACGCACCGCATGCGCGACCCACAATTCGCTGACGAACGCGCGCCGATCGGGGCTGTTGTCGAAATACGCGCCGATCATGCCGGCCGGGTGGCCTTCGGTGTACAGCAGGAAAGTCGTCGACTCGTCGGACACGGCGCGCTGCGCGGCAATCGCCGACGCCTCGTCCGTTTCGACGGTCAGCAATTCGGCCTCCGGCGCTTCGCCGGGTGCGTAGGGCTCACGCAGCGACGCGGCGCGGAGTTCGCGATACACGCCGCCCTGATCGGCAGCGATACGACGAACGGTCAAGGTCGAACTCATGCAGGCACAGCCCCCTTCGGACAGCAAGCTAGTAGCTTCAACCGAAAGCGGGGCATGAGTCAAATCGTAATTTTCAAATGGCGGCGCGGATCGAAAGGCGGCAGATGTCATCAGCGGCGATACGCGCCGCCCGGTGTGCAGGTGCAGCATCAGCACATCGACGCAGGCCCGCCGACGGTGAGCGCGATCTGGCGATCCGACGCTTCGCGTCGTTCTCCTTGCGGCGCGTGGTCGTCCGGTTTCGAGCCGCGTTGCATTGCATCGCCGCGACCGTAATGCTCCGTAATATAAGCAAACGAAAAGCCCGCTGCGCCCCTCCTTCGCCGACCTCTCTATTGCAACGCAACATTTGTTGTAACTCGTCGTATCGACCTGTGCTTGCCGCCTGCGGAGTCATTCCTCCGACAAACACCTCGCCGCCGCGGGCCGATCCACCCGCGTCGACATGTTTCAATCAGCGCGCGTCGGCCCCTCCCCGACGCATGTTGCGCGCACCCCGTCGTTTGGAGCGACACGCCTAGCGCCGGAGTTTGGCAAGCGCGCGCACCGGTCGTATAACAGGCAGAACCGGACGACGATCCGGCGGCCGCGCGCGTCGCGGACCACGAGGATTCGAACGATGTTGCATGCGGCCGCCCGCGGGCCGGCCGACTGGAGGGAGACAATGGCAATGACCGACGGACCGGCTTCGGGCTGGTCGGATGGCAAGCGTTATCTGTGGCTGCTCGGCGCGCTGACGATCACGCTGCCGATCCTCGCCGCGCAGCTCGCGCTGTCGACGGGCCTTCACGTGTTCTGGTGGTTCGGCCCGCTGTTCGCGTTCGGCGTGATCCCGATCCTCGACACGCTGATCGGCGACGATCGCGACAATCCGCCCGAAGCCGTCGTGCCGCATCTGGAACGCGAGCGCTATTACCGGCACATCGTCTATCTCGCGACTTTCGTCGAATACGTCGCGTTCTTCATGTGCGTGTGGATCGTCGGCACACATACGCTCGCGTGGTACGACTACGTCGGCTTCGCGCTCTCGCTCGGCGCCGCGACGGGCATCTCGATCAATACCGCGCACGAGCTCGGACACAAGACCGACCGCTTCGAACGCTGGCTCGCGAAGATCACGCTCGCGCCGGTCGCTTACGGCCACTTCTACGTCGAGCACAATCGCGGCCATCACGTGCGCGTCGCGACGGCCGAGGATCCGGCGAGCGCGCGCTACGGCGAGTCGTTCTGGGCATTCCTGCCGCGCACGGTGACCGGCAGCATCCGCTCGGCGTGGCGGCTCGAAAAGGGCCGCCTCGAACGGCTCGGGCATTCGCCGTGGACCTGGCGCAACGAAGTGCTGCACGCGTGGGCGATGACTGCGGTCGTGTGGGGCATCGCGATCGCGGTGGCCGGCAAGGTCGCGATCCCGTTCCTCGTGATCCAGGCCGTCTACGGCGCGTCGCTGCTCGAAGTCGTGAACTACGTCGAACACTACGGGCTCGGCCGTCGCAAGCTGCCAAGCGGCCGCTACGAACGCTGCACACCGCAGCATTCGTGGAACAGCAATCACGTCGTCACGAACCTGTTCCTGTACCAGTTGCAGCGACACGCCGACCATCACGCGAATCCGACGCGCTCGTACCAGGCACTGCGCCACTTCGACGATGCGCCGCAGTTGCCGGCCGGCTACGCGACGATGATCCTGCTCGCGTACGTCCCGCCGCTCTGGTATCGCGTGATGAACCCGCGCGTGGTCGCGCACTATCGCGGCGACATGGCGCACTCGAACATCAAGCCGTCGATCCGCGACAGGGTGCTGGCGCAGTATCCGGCGGCGGCGTGATCGTTCGGGATGGGGGAGAAGCCGGCGGACGCGGCTTGAAACGGTCGACGCGCCGGTTTTGCGCGCGCTCGGTGTGGCAGCTACGCCGTCACGCCTAATCGAACATGGTCCTTCTGCGGCGTGGCCGTGGCGCGCTCGACGAGCGCTGCGAAGATCCACGACCGCGATGACCTCAATCGGCAAAATAACCGTCAGGACTTCCGACGGTCGGTTCGTCGCCGGCGGGTGGGCTCGTCATGCAGCGAGACTGCATCGACGATGCGGCACGATCGTGCGCGCAGTGGAATCGCTATTGTCTCGGCACGACCCGATGCGCCGGTAGCCGGCCTGCCGTCGCCGCATCGGCAATCGACACATTGCACCGGCGGCTCAAAACGAAAAACCCCTTGATCCTTCCGGATCAAGGGGCTTCGTATTTTGGCGGAGAGGGTGGGATTCGAACCCACGGTACGGGGAAACCGTACGCCTGATTTCGAGTCAGGTACATTCGACCACTCTGCCACCTCTCCTTCCTTACTGCATTTCGCGGTTGGTCGTTTCCGCGAAAGAAAAGATTATAAAACGATCTTTTCTTGGCTGACAAGCCCCTTCGGCAAATTTTTTTGCAGGGCTTCGGAAGGCCCGCGTTACGACGCCTGTGCCGGCGCGTCGATCCGCTCGATGCCACCCATGTACGGACGCAGCACTTCCGGCACCGTGACCGAGCCGTCCGCGTTCTGGTAGTTCTCCAGCACCGCGACGAGCGTGCGGCCGACCGCCAGGCCCGAACCGTTCAACGTATGCACGAGCTCCGGCTTGCCTTGCGCGTTGCGGAACCGCGCCTGCATCCGGCGCGCCTGGAACGCCTCGGTGTTCGAGCAGCTCGAGATCTCGCGATAGGTGTTCTGCGCGGGCAGCCACACCTCGAGGTCGAACGTCTTCGCCGCCGAAAAGCCCATGTCGCCCGTGCACAGCGTGATCACGCGGTACGGCAGGCCGAGCTTCTGCAGGATCGCTTCCGCGTGGCCGACCATCTCGTCGAGCGCCGCGTACGACGTTTCCGGCGCGACGACCTGCACCATCTCGACCTTGTCGAACTGGTGCTGACGGATCATCCCGCGCGTGTCGCGGCCGTACGAACCGGCTTCCGAACGGAAGCACGGGGAATGCGCGGTGAGCTTGATCGGCAGCGCGGATGCGTCGACGATCGACTCGCGCACGGTGTTCGTCAGCGAAATCTCGGACGTGGAAATCAGGTATTGCGTGACCGTGTTTTCCGCGCCGCCCTTCTCGACGCGGAACATGTCGTCCGCGAACTTCGGCAACTGGCCCGTGCCGTACAGGATCTCGGGATTCACGATGTACGGCGTATACGTTTCGGTATAGCCGTGCTGCTGCGTGTGCGTGTCGATCATGAACTGCGCGAGCGCGCGGTGCAGGCGTGCGATCGGGCCACGCAGCATCGTGAAGCGCGCACCGGCGAGCTTCGCACCCGTCTCGAAATCGAGACCGAGCGGCGTGCCGACGTCGACGTGATCCTTCACCTCGAAGTCGAACTGGCGCGGCGTGCCCCAGCGGCGCACCTCGACGTTGTCGGCTTCGTCCTTGCCGACCGGCACGCTTTCGTGCGCGACGTTCGGCATGCCCAGCATCAGGTCGGACAGGCGCGCCTGGATCTCGCCGAGCTTGGCTTCCGACGCCTTCATGTCGTCGCCGATCCCGCCGACCTCGGCCATCACGGCCGACGTGTCCTCGCCCTTCCCCTTCATCGCGCCGATCTGCTTCGACAGGCTGTTGCGGCGCGCCTGAAGCTCTTCGGTGTGGGTCTGGATCGCGCGGCGCTCCGCCTCGAGGGCGGAGAACGCGGCGACGTCGAGGGTGTAGCCGCGATCGGCGAGGCGCTTGGCGACGCCGTCGAGGTCTTTGCGCAGCAACTGGATGTCGAGCATGGGAGGACTTGGAAAATCGTTGTGTAAGAAGGGAATTCTAACGCACCCCGCGGCCGCCACGGCACCGTCCGGACGGACGATGTCGCAAATGGGCGGCCATGGCAGTATCGCACTGGCGGTCCGCCGCATCGGCGGCCGGCGAACGGCCGAGCGCCTCGCGATGACGGATCGCAATACGCTCGCGATACGCCCGCGCCGGCTCGCGGCAACCGAATCGAGCGGAGCGCCGGCTCCGCGTCACAGCCTCCAGGGAATCCGATGACCATCGAACTCGACAAGGATCTACGCGACCGCGCGATCGCGTCGCTGCAACGTTATTTCACAGAAAACATGGACGAGCCGATCGGCAACATCCAGGCCGGCGCGCTGCTGCATTTCTTCGTCCAGGAAATCGCGCCGGCGATCTACAACCTCGCGATCGCCGACGCGCAGGAACGCCTGCATGCGCGAGTCGCCGAACTCGACATCGAATGCCACGAAGAGCCGTTCGAATACTGGAAGAAGCAACCGCCGGGCCGCAACAAGCGCTGACGCATCCGCGGCGGCGCAGGCCGGAGCGCCCCGCGCGGCGCCGTCAGTCCTTCTTGCCGGCCTCGCGATCGAGCTCGCGCAGCCATGCAAGCTTGTCGGCGATCTTCGATTCGAGCCCGCGCGGCACCGGCTGATACCAGCGCGGCTCGCGCATCCCGTCCGGCAGGTACGTCTCGCCGGCCGCGTACGCGTTCGGCTCGTCGTGCGCGTAACGATAAGCGTGACCGTAGCCGAGCTCCTTCATCAGCTTGGTCGGCGCGTTGCGCAGGTGCACGGGCACCTCGCGCGACTTGTCCTGCTTCACGAACGCCATCGCCTGGTTGAACGCGTTGTAGCCGGCGTTGCTCTTCGCCGCGCACGCGAGATAGATCACGGCCTGCCCGAGCGCGAGTTCGCCTTCCGGCGAACCGAGCCGCTCGTAGGTTTCGGCGGCGTCGTTCGCCACCTGCAACGCGCGCGGATCGGCCAGGCCGATGTCTTCCCATGCCATCCGCACGATGCGCCGCGCGAGATACTTCGGATCCGCGCCGCCGTCGAGCATCCGGCAGAACCAGTACAGCGCGCCGTCCGGGCTCGAGCCGCGCACCGACTTGTGCAGCGCCGAAATCTGGTCGTAGAAGTTGTCGCCGCCCTTGTCGAAGCGCCGCGCGTTCAGCGTCATCGCGCTGCTGACGAAATCGGCATCGATCGTCGCGACCCCGGCCGACGTCGCCGCCGTCTGCGCCTGTTCGAGCAGGTTCAGGAAGCGGCGCGCGTCGCCGTCCGCGTAGCCGACCAGCGTATCGATCGCCTTGTCGTCGAACGCGAGGCCGTCGAGCGCGATGTCCTGCGCACGCTTCAGCAACTGGCGCATCTCGTCGTCGTTCAGCGACTTCAGTACGTACACCTGCGCACGCGACAGCAACGCCGAATTGACCTCGAAACTCGGGTTTTCGGTCGTCGCGCCGATGAAGGTCACGAGGCCCGACTCGACGAACGGCAGCAGCGCATCCTGCTGCCCCTTGTTGAAACGGTGGATCTCGTCGACAAACAGGATCGTGTGGCGCCCGGTGCGGTTCAGCGTGTCCTTCGCCTGCTCCATCGACTCGCGGATGTCCTTCACGCCGCCGAGCACCGCGGACAGCGCGATGAACTCGCAGTCGAACGCGAGCGCAGTGAGCCGCGCGAGCGTCGTCTTGCCGACGCCGGGCGGCCCCCACAGGATCATCGAATGCGGCTTGCCCGATTCGAACGCGAGCCGCAGCGGCTTGCCTTCGCCCAGCAAATGCGTCTGGCCGATCACCTCGGCGAGCGTTTTCGGCCGCAGCGCCTCGGCGAGCGGCCGGCGCGGCTCGACTTGAAACAGGTCGGACATGAACCCTCGCTCCACATCAAACGATGGCGACCGAACCGGCCGCCGGACTCGACATTATGACAGCCGCACGACGGCGCCGCCGCGCCCGGTGTCCGGGCCGGTGCCCACCCACAGAAACGACACGGGCCTGCCGTCGCCGGCAGGCCCGTTGCGGAAAAGCAGCGCGCGGCGCCCGTCAGCCGTTGATCACGTCCGCGCCCTTCGGCACGACGAACTTGAACGTATCGCCCTTCAGCGGCGGGTTCGTCTGGATGTTCGTGAAGGTCAGCAGCGTCACGTTGCCGAACACGTCGTGCAGCTCCATCGCGGCGAGCGTGCCGTTCCGGAAGCCGATGCCGATCCGCTGGAACTGCGTGTCCTGCGCCTTCGGCAGCATCTCGAGCCACTCGATGCCGCCCTTCTCGCCGGCATCGCGCAACGTGTAGCTCTTGTCGAGATCGTTGCTGCCGAACAGGATCGCGGCCGGGCTCGCACCGAGTGCGCCGTTCAGCTTGCGCTCGGTGACCTGGTTCAGGTCGCGGTCGTACACGTACAGCTTGTCGCCGTCGGCCTGCAGCACCTGCTGGTACGGCTTCTGATACGTCCAGATGAATTTGCCAGGCCGCGAGAACACGAACGTGCCGCTCGAATTGTCGGTGGGCTTCGGCGCGGCCTGCGCGGCGCTCGCGCCCTTGGCCGGCGCCTTGACGATCTGCTGCGTGAAATCGCCCTTCGCCGAACGTACCTGCGACACGAAGGCCTTCAGTTGCTCGGTGCCGCCCGCGAACGCGTGCGTCGCCGCGAGCATCAGCGATGCGCCGGCGAGCGCCGCGCCGAGCCAGCGCCGCGTCGAACGAAGAGACATTGCGAACGAATGTTGCTGCATATTGCGGTTTTCTCCCTGGGTGGCCGGCGCCGCGGACTCATTCCGCGTCGCGCGCCGGCACAAGAATTTCGCGGTTGCCGCTCGACGACATCGCCGACACGAGCCCCGACTGTTCCATCTGCTCGAGCAGCCGCGCCGCGCGGTTGTAGCCGATCCGCAGATGACGCTGCACGAGCGAGATCGACGCGCGGCGGTTCTTGATGACGATCTCGACCGCCTGGTCGTACAGCGGATCAGACTCGCCGCCGCCTTCGCCGGTTCCCGCGCCGGCCGAGCCCTCGTCGCCGTCGGCGGTGCCGCCTTCGAGCAGGCCCTCGACGTAATTCGGCTCGCCCTGCTCCTTGAGCTTCTCGACGACGCGATGCACTTCGTCGTCGGCGACGAACGCGCCGTGCACGCGCACCGGCAATCCCGAGCCGGGCGGCAGGTACAGCATGTCGCCCATCCCGAGCAGCGATTCGGCGCCCATCTGGTCGAGAATCGTGCGCGAGTCGATCTTCGACGACACCTGGAACGCAATCCGCGTCGGCACGTTCGCCTTGATCAGGCCGGTGATCACGTCGACGGACGGCCGCTGCGTCGCGAGGATCAGGTGGATGCCGGCCGCACGCGCCTTCTGCGCGATCCGCGCGATCAGCTCCTCGACCTTCTTGCCGACGACCATCATCAGGTCGGCCAGCTCGTCGATCACGACGACGATGTTCGGCAGCCGGCCGAGCGGCTCGGGATCGTCCGGCGTCAGGCTGAACGGGTTCGGGATCTTCTCCTCGCGCTTCGCCGCCTCGTCGATCTTGTTGTTGTAGCCCGCGAGGTTGCGCACGCCGAGCTTGCTCATCAGCTTGTAGCGGCGCTCCATCTCCGCGACCGTCCAGTTCAGCGCATGGCCGGCCTGGCGCATGTCGGTGACGACCGGGCACAGCAGGTGCGGAATGCCTTCGTAGACGCTCATTTCGAGCATCTTCGGATCGATCAGGATCAGGCGCACCTGCTCGGCGGTGGCCTTGTACAGCAGCGACAGGATCATCGCGTTGATCCCGACCGACTTGCCCGAACCGGTCGTACCGGCCACCAGCAGGTGCGGCATCTTCGCGAGATCCGCGCACACCGGCTTGCCGCCGATGTCCTTGCCGAGGCTCAGCGTCAGCGCCGACGCTGCGGCCGCATACACCTCGGAGCCGATGATCTCAGACAGGTGCACCGTCTGGCGGCGCTGGTTCGGCAGCTCGAGCGCCATGTAGTTCTTGCCGGGAATCGTCTCGACCACGCGGATCGACACGAGCGACAGCGAACGCGCGAGATCCTTCGCGAGGTTGACGATCTGGCTGCCCTTCACGCCGGTGGCCGGTTCGATCTCGTAGCGCGTGACGACCGGGCCCGGATACGCGGCGACGACGCTCGCCTCGACGCCGAAGTCCTTCAGCTTCTTCTCGATCAGGCGCGACGTGAATTCGAGCGTATCGGCGGAAATCGCTTCCTGCGTCTTCGGCGCGGGATCGAGCAGCGACACCGGCGGCAGCGTCGAATCGCCCGGCAGGTCGGTAAACAACGGCACCTGGCGCTCGCGCTCGACGCGCTCGGACTTCGCGGGCGTGACGACCGGCGGCACGATCGTCACCGGCTCGTGATCCTCGATGCGCACGCGCTCCTCTTCGACCTTGCCTTCGCGGCGCACCGCCGCGGCCTCGCCGAGCTTGCGGTCGCGCTCGGCCTCGCGGCGCAGCTTCGCGACGTTGACCGCGGACAGGATCGCGCCGCCGACCCGCTCGGCGACCGACAGCCACGAGAAGCGGAAATACAGCGACAGGCCGATCGCGAGCGCGATCAGCAGCAACAGCGTGCCGCCCGTGAAGCCGAACGCATGCGACATCGCACCCGCGACGGCCTCGCCGACGACGCCGCCCGGCGCACGCGGCAACTGCACCTTCAGCGACCACATGCGCAGCGCCTCGATGCCGTCGCAGGCGAGCACGACCAGCACGAACGCAAGGATTTCGGTCAGCCAGCCGATCGGGCGCTCCGGTTCGTCCGGAATCGCGTCGTGGCGCGTGATGCGGCGGTAGTTGACGGCGATGCGCCGCCCGAGCGGCACGATCAGCCAGTAGGCCGACAGGCCGAACAGCAGCAGGATGATGTCGGCCGTCCACGCGCCGACGCGGCCGGCCCAGTTCGAGATGTGATCGACCTGGGCGGCATGCGTCCAGCTTGGATCGCGCCGGCTGTAGCTCAGCAGGGCCATCACCAGAAAGGCGCAGAGCGCGACCTGGAGAATCCAGCGGATCTCCGTGAGGAGCTTCGACATCCGGTGCGGCAACGCCTGTGCCTGGGCGGAATAAGGAGCTTTTGCCATGAATCCGTATAAAGAGGACGGGCCGTGCGCCCGCCTGTCGTTCGATCGCGCTTATTGTAAACGCTGCACCGCGCCGCCAAGTGTAAATGACGGTTACATAAGAGGGTCGGGATCACGCATCGAGCGGATACCGGGATACCGCGCGTGCGAGCCCGACACGCGCCGGCCCGTCACTCGCGCTCGACTGTGGCAGTGCGCCGCCCGATGCGGCGGTGCCGGAGGTCGTCGCTGGCGCCCCGCCCTGCTTGCCGCGCCGGCCGGCCGCCCGCGAGACACTATCGTCGCGATTGAAACTCTCGTTCGGCAGCGCAGCAACGGGGCCTTTATAATGCGCGTCTGATACCCATCTATGACGGCATCCCGGTCAACCCGGATCGTACGGCGAGCCCTACCCCGCCCGCCGCGGCCGCCTTTTACGGATTCGCACATGTCCACGCCCAAACACGCCAAAGTCCTGATTCTCGGTTCCGGCCCCGCCGGCTACACGGCCGCCGTCTACGCGGCACGCGCCAACCTGTCGCCGGTGCTGATCACCGGCATCGCGCAGGGTGGCCAGCTGATGACCACGACCGACGTCGAAAACTGGCCGGCCGACGCGAACGGCGTGCAGGGTCCGGAGCTGATGGCGCGCTTTCTCGAGCATGCCGAGCGCTTCAACACCGAAATCGTCTTCGACCACATCCATACCGCGAAGCTGCACGAGCAGCCGATCCGCCTGATCGGCGACTCGGGCGAATACACGTGCGACTCGCTGATCATCGCGACCGGCGCGTCGGCGCAGTATCTCGGCCTGCCGTCCGAGGAAGCGTTCATGGGCAAGGGCGTGTCGGCCTGCGCGACCTGCGACGGCTTCTTCTATCGCGGCCAGGAAGTCGCGGTGATCGGCGGCGGCAACACGGCCGTCGAGGAAGCGCTCTACCTGACCGGCATCGCGAAGAAGGTCACGGTGATCCATCGCCGCGACAAGTTCCGCGCGGAGCCGATCCTGATCGACCGCCTGCTGGAGAAGCAAAAGGAAGGCGTCGTCGACATCAAGTGGGATCACGTGCTCGACGAGGTGACGGGCGAGGAATCGGGCGTCACGGGCCTGCGCATCAAGAACGTGAAGACCGGCGCGACGGAAGACCTGCACGTGCAGGGCGTGTTCGTCGCGATCGGCCACAAGCCGAACACCGACCTGTTCCAGGGCCAGCTGGAGATGAAGGACGGCTACATCCTGACGAAGAGCGGCCTGCAAGGCAACGCGACGTCGACGAGCGTGCCGGGCGTGTTCGCCGCGGGCGACGTGCAGGACAACGTGTACCGCCAGGCGATCACCAGCGCGGGCACGGGCTGCATGGCCGCGCTCGATGCGCAGCGCTACCTGGAAAGCCTGCACGACAAGAAGTAAGCCGGGAGCGTTGCCGCGCCGGACGCTACAATGGCGTCCGCTGCCGCGAAGCGGGCTCGACCGGAAAGCCGCTGCCGCCGCGCAGCGGCTTTTTTTGTGCCCGCGCGCCCGAACGCGCCTGCCCCGTTACCGAATCATGGCGAAGAACCAGCCCCATCCGAGCGATCCCGCGAAGCGGAAGATCGCTGCCCGTCCCGTGACCCCGGCGCCCGAGGCGCCGCCGCGCGCGCCCGATGCGGCCGCGTTGCGCGGCCAGGGCCTCGCGGGCCTCGGTGCGTTGCGCAAGTCGCTGCAAGGTGAAGCCGATCGTCGCGAACGCGCGCGTATCGAAGCCGCGAAGGCCGAGCGCAAGGCGGAAGCCGACGCGAACCTGTTCCGCAACGAAATCGGCGCGATCCGGCCGCTGAACGCGCCGCCGCGCGCGTCGTCCGGCCGCATGCCGCCCGACCCGGTGCCGAAACAGACGCAGCGCGACGAGGAAGCCGTGCTGAACGCGACGCTGTCCGACGAATTCGATCCGGAGACGCTGCTCGACAGCGACGAATCGCTGTACTACCACCGCCCCGGCATCAGCCGCGAGGTGGTGCGCAAGCTGAGGAGCGGCGCATGGATCGTGCAGGCGCAGATCGACCTGCACGGCATGCGGCGCGACGAAGCGCGCGATGCGCTCGCCGAATTCATCCGCGAAGCCGGCAAGAAAGGGCTGCGCTGCCTGCGCGTGATCCACGGCAAGGGGCTCGGCTCGATCGGCAAGGAGCCCGTGCTGAAGGGCAAGGTGCGCGCATGGCTCGTGCAGAAGGAAGAGGTGATCGCATTCTGCGAGGCCCGCGGCCACGACGGCGGCGCGGGCGCGGTGCTGGTGCTGCTGCAGCCGCACGCGACGCCGGCCGACCGGGGGCCGCGTGCCGCATCCTAGGCTGACGCTCGCGATCGCGGTACTGGAGGCGATCGCCACGCTGGCCTTCGCGATTTCGGGGTTCATCGAGGCACGCAAGAACCGCCTCGACTCGGTCGGCACGTTCGTCGTCGCGCTCGCGACCGCATTCGGCGGCGGCACGCTGCGCGACATCCTGCTCGAGCGCCGGCCGTTCTACTGGGTCGTGCACGACGACTACGTGATCGCCATCTTCGTGCTCGCGCTGTTCGCGCCGTTCGTGCTGCGGATGCTGTCGCGGCTGTCGGCCGAACGGCTGCTGCTGATCGCCGATGCGATCGGGCTCGGCATCTTCAGCATCTCGGGCACGGCGATCGCGCTCGACGCCGAGATGCCGCGCTTCATCGCGGTGATGATGGGCGTGATTACCGGCGTGGTCGGCGGGATCGTCCGCGACGTGCTGTGCAACGACATCCCACTGATCCTGCGCGATTCGCGGCCGTATGCGACCTGCGCGTTCGTCGGCTGCTGGTTCTACCTGCTGCTCGTGTGGCTGCAGTTCGACTCGGTGTACAGCGTGCTGCTCGCGACCGGCTTCATCCTCGTCGCACGGCTCGCGACGTTCAAGTTCGACGTGCGGTTGCCGCACTGACCGACGCCTCCGCCGACGCGTCGGCTGCATCGCCGAAACGAAAAAGGGGCCGTTCGAAACGGCCCCTTCTCCTTCGTTCAGCGCGAACGCCGCGTCACGCGATCCGCTCTTCCGACGCCGGATCGAACAGCACCGCCTTCGACACGTCGAACAGCAGCGACTGCGTCTGCCCCGGCTGCGGGTTCGCGGCCGGATGCACGCGGCTCACGATCCGCTTGCCGTTCACTTGCGCGAACACGTGCGTGTCGGGGCCGGTCGGCTCGGTCACGTCGACGCGCACGTCGATCGGCTGCAGCCGCGACGCCTCGCCGTTGTGCGCGCTGCGCGCATCGGTGATGCGCTCCGGACGCAGCCCGAGAATCACTTCGCGGCCGACGTGCGACTTCAGCTTCGCCGCGTCGAACGGCAGGAGCAGCGCGCTGCGCGCGAGGCCCGTGTCGATCTCGAGCGCGATCCCGCTGCCCTGCTCGACCAGGCGGCCGTTGATGAAGTTCATCGGCGGCGCACCGATGAAGCCCGCGACGAACAGGTTCGACGGCGAATCGTAGATCTCCTGCGGCGCGCCGAACTGCTGGACGACACCGTCCTTCATCACCGCGATGCGATCGCCGAGCGTCATCGCCTCGATCTGGTCGTGCGTCACGTAGACGATCGTCGTGCCGAGGCGCTGGTGCAGCAGCTTGATTTCCGCGCGCATCTCGATGCGCAGCTTCGCGTCGAGGTTCGACAGCGGTTCGTCGAACAGGAACAGCGACGGATCGCGTGCGAGCGCGCGGCCCATCGCGACGCGCTGGCGCTGGCCGCCCGACAGTTGCCCCGGCTTGCGGTCGAGCAGATGCTGGATCTGCAGCATCTGCGACACGCGCTCGACGATCTGCTGCTGCTCGTTCTTCGGTACCTTGCGGATGTTCAGCCCGAACGAGATGTTCTCGCGCACCGTCATCGACGGATACAGCGCGTACGACTGGAACACCATCGCGATGTCGCGATCCTTCGGCGACAGGTCGTTGACGACCTTGCCGTCGATGCAGATCTCGCCGCTCGTCACGGTCTCGAGGCCGGCGATCATGTTGAGCAGCGTCGACTTCCCGCAGCCCGAGCCGCCGACCAGGATCAGGAACTGTCCGTCCTCGATCTCGATGTCGACACCCTTCAGGACCGGCACCCCGTTCGGGTAGGTCTTGTACACGTCACGGATGGAAAGGCTTGCCATGCTGTGAATCCTCTGTCTCGTCTCGCGCGGCGCGCTCCGGCGCCGCGTCGGGTTCGTTTCGATGCGCCGCGCGTCCTGCGCGGCCGGTTCGTCGTATCGGATAAAGCCGCGCTTACCCCTTCACCGCGCCCGCCGTCAGCCCGCGCACGAAGTAGCGGCCGGCGACGATGTAGACGAGCAGCGTCGGCAGCGCGGCGATGATCGCGCCGGCCATGTCGACGTTGTATTCCTTCACGCCCGTCGACGTGTTGACGAGGTTGTTCAGCGCCACCGTGATCGGCATCGAATCGACGCCGGAGAACACGATCCCGAACAGGAAGTCGTTCCAGATCTGCGTGAATTGCCAGATCAGGCACACCATGAAGATCGGCAGCGACACCGGCAGCAGGATCTTCGTGAAGATCGTGAAGAAGCCCGCGCCGTCGATGCGCGCGGCCTTCACGAGTTCGGCCGGCACGCTCACGTAGAAGTTGCGGAAGAACATCGTCGTGAACGCGATCCCGTACACGACGTGCACGAACACGAGGCCCGGAATCGTGTTGGCGAGGCCGAGCATCCCCTGCAGGCGCGCCATCGGCAGCAGGATCACCTGGAACGGGATGAAGCAGCCGACCAGCATCATCGTGAACAGCGCGTCCGCGCCGCGAAAGCGCCAGTGGGTGAGCACGTAGCCGTTGAACGCGCCGATCAGCGACGAGATCAGCACGGCCGGAATCACCATCTGCAGCGAGTTCAGGAAGAACGGCTTCATCCCGTCGCAGCGCACGCCGGTGCAGGCGCCGCTCCATGCCTTCACCCACGGGTCGACGGTCCACGTGGTGGGCGGCGTCAGCAGGTTGCCGGTGCGCAGCTGGTCGAGGTCCTTGAACGACGTCGACAGCATCACGTAGATCGGGAACAGGAAATACAGCGCGAACAGGATCAGTGCCGCATAGATCACCGCCCGGCTGATCGTCATCTTAGGCTGCATTGCGGGTGCTCCTCGATTCCATATACATCAGCGGCACCAGCACCGCGACCACGGTCGCGAGCATCATCACCGAGGACGCTGCGCCCAAGCCCAGCTGGCCGCGATTGAACGAAAACGTGTACATGAACATGGCCGGCAGCGACGACGACGTGCCCGGGCCGCCTGCCGTCAGCGCGACGACGAGGTCGAAGGTCTTGATCGTGATGTGGCAGAGGATCAGCAGCACCGAGAAGAACACCGGCCGCATGCTCGGGATCACGATCTTGCGGTAGATGGTCGGCAGCGTCGCGCCGTCGACCTGCGCGGCCTTGAAGATCTCGCCGTCGACGCCGCGCAGCCCCGCGAGGAACAGCGCCATCACGAAGCCGGTCGACTGCCACACGGCCGCGATCACCACGCAGAAGATCGCCTTGTCCGGATCGTCGAGCCAGCCGAACGAGAAGCTCGTCCAGCCCCAGTCGTGCATCACCTTCTCGAGGCCGAGCCCCGGGTTCAGGATCCACTGCCACGCGGTGCCGGTGACGATGAACGACAGCGCCATCGGGTACAGGAAGATCGCGCGCAGCGCGCCTTCGTTGCGGATCCGCTGATCGAGCAGGATCGCGAGGAACAGCCCGAGCGCGACGCAGATCGCGATGAACGGAATCCCGAACCAGCCGAGGTTCGCGGCGGAAGTCCACCACACGTCGTTCTGGAACAGGTCCGTGTAACGGCCGAAGCCGTCGAATTCGTAGTTGGGCAACAGCCGCGAATTGGTCAGCGACAGATAGCCGGTAATCAGGATGAAGCCGTAGATGAACACCACGGCGATCGCGACGCTCGGCGCGAGCACGAGCTTCGGGATCCAGCGATCGGCGAAGGCCGACATCGGCGACGTACGCCGTGCGGCGGCAGCGCCGGATCCGTTTCCGCTAAGAGGGGCAGCCACTTGATTCGACTCCTGGAACGAGGGCGGCGCAGGCCGGGCCGGCGCCGGGTACGGCACGAGCCCGCGGGCGAGCCCGTTTGCTGCACATGCAAAAACGCCCGGCCGATGAAGCGTTTCCGGCCGGGCGCCTGGCGCGCGTTACTTGACCTTCGCGGCCTTCGCGAGCGCGGCGACCGCGCTCTTCGAATCCTGCTGCGAGTTCATGAACTTCGTCACGACGTCCGTGATCGCGCCGGCGGTCGCATCGCCTTGCGCCATGCCGTGCGCGAGCGACGGTACGAAACCGCCCGACTTGATCGCGGTCTGCTCGTCGGCATACGACTTCTTCGCGCAGTCGTCGAACTTGTCCATCTTCACGCCGAGACGCACCGGCACCGAGCCCTTCAGCAGGCTGAACTGCTCCTGGAAGTCCGGCGTCATAATCGTCTTCGCGAGCGCGAGCTGGCCCGGCGTCGCGTTCTTCTCGCCCTTCTGCTGGAAGAACACGAACGAATCGACGTTGAACGTGTATGCGTTCGCCGTGCCCGGCACCGGCGCGCAGATATAGTCTTTGCCCGACTTCTTGCCGGCGTTCTCGAACTCGCCCTTCGCCCAGTCGCCCATGAACTGCATGCCGGCCTTGCCGTTGATGACCATCGCGGTCGCGAGGTTCCAGTCGCGGCCGTTACGGCCGGTGTCGAAGTAGCCCTGGATCTTGCGCACCGTGTCGAACACCGACAGCATCTGCGGCGACGTCAGCGTCGCCTGGTCGAGATCGACCAGCGCCTTCTTGTAGAACGCCGGGCCCTGCGACAGCACGACGTCTTCCCACAGCGTCAGGTCCTGCCACGGCTGGCCGCCCATCGCGATCGGCTGGATGCCCGCGGCCTTCAGCTTGTCGGCCACCGCGAAGAATTCGGGCCAGGTGGTCGGCACCTTCGCGCCGACCTTGTCGAGCGCGGCCTTGTTGATGTACAGCCAGTTGACGCGGTGCACCGAGAACGGCGCGGCGACGGTGTGGCCCTTGTACTTGATGATCTTGTCGATTTCCGGCGGCAGGTTCTGCTTCCAGTCGCCGGCGGCCGAGTCGATGTTGACGAGCACGCCCTGGTCGGCCCAGTCCTGGATCAGCGGGCCCTTGATCTGCGCGGCCGACGGCGCGTCGCCGCTGATCACCTTGGTCTTCAGCGCGGTCATCGCCGCGGCGCCGGCGCCGCCCGCGACCGCGAAGTCCTTCCACACGTAGCCCTGCTTCTGCACGTCGTCCTTCAGCACGCCGACGGCCTTCGACTCGCCGCCCGAGGTCCACCAGTGCAGCACGGTTACGTTTTCGGCTGCCTGCGCCGCCACGGCGCCAGCCATCAGGCCTGCGGCGCAGAGCGCGCCCATGATCGAGCGAACTTTCATTACTTATCTCCTCCAGACTGAATCAACTCGTGAAGTTCCCTGACCGGGAACCGGCTTCTTGATAACGACGGGGAAATCGAGCCGCGGGACGCATGCAGCGTACGGGCCGATGACCGGCCGGGCTCTTACAGAAAGCGTGAATCGAGATTCAACGGCGTGTCTCCTCTTTGTGTTTCTGGCCCGCCGCGATGCAGCACGAGCCCGGGGCTCGACGGCGCGCGGACGATGCGCTTCGTCAATGTCCGATAACATTCGGCACAAGGCGTTCCCGGAAGCGAAGCTCGCGCAGCTCATCGACCGCACTTCTTTTTTTCTTCACCCAGGTGCTACCCCTTGCGGCGGATTGTAGTTAAACTACAATTCAGTGTCAAAAATATTTTTATCGCACTACGGATCGCTTCCCAGCACCCCAACACGGCGGAGACACATGCATACCGATTCCAGCTTTACCTTCGTACTTTTCGGCGGCACCGGCGATTTGTCGATGCGCAAGATCCTGCCCGCGCTGTTCGAAGCGCACCGCGGCAACATGCTCGCGGAAGGCGGCCGGATCATCGCCGTCGCGCGACACGAATCGGACCGGGCCCACTATCTCGAGTGGGTCGACACGCACGTGAAACCGCATGCGGCGAAGGCAGCCGGCAACGCGTTCGACGAAAGCGCCTGGAAGTCATTCCTCGAGCGCATCGAATACGTGAACCTCGATCTCGGCCGCGCGGAGGACTACGTCGTGCTGCGCGACGCGATCGCGCATCTGCCCGGCATCCGCGTGTTCTACCTCGCGACGGGCCCGTCGCTGTTCGTGCCGATCTGCAAGGCGCTCGCGTCGGTCGGCCTGAACGAAGGCTCGCGCATCGTGCTCGAGAAGCCGCTCGGCTACGACCTGAAGTCGTCGAACGCGATCAACGACGCGGTCGGCGAGATCTTCGCGGAAGGCCAGATCTACCGGATCGACCACTACCTCGGCAAGGAGCCGGTACAGAACCTGCTCGCGCTGCGCTTCGGCAACGCGCTGTTCGAGCCGCTGTGGCGCCGCGAATGGGTCGAGAGCATCCAGATCACGATCGCCGAGGAGCTCGGCGTCGAAGCGCGCGGCGATTTCTACGACAATACGGGCGCGCTGCGCGACATGGTGCAGAACCACCTGTTGCAGTTGCTGTCGATCGTCGCGATGGAGCCGCCGCATTCGATGGATTCCGACTCGGTGCGCGACGAGAAGCTGCGCGTGCTGCGCGCGCTGAAGCCGGTCGATCCGCGCGATATCGGCAAGGTCGCGGTGCGCGGCCAGTATCATGCGGGCGTGATCAAGGGCGTGCAGGTGCCGGCCTACGCGACCGAGCCGGGCGTGAAGCCCGACAGCCAGACCGAAACCTTCGTCGCGCTGAAGGTCGAGATCGAGAACTGGCGCTGGGCCGGCGTGCCGTTCTTCCTGCGCACCGGCAAGCGTCTGGCCGACCGCGTCGCGGAGATCGTCGTCAACTTCCGCCCGGTGCCGCACTCGGCGCTTGGAGCCTCCGCGCTGCGCCCCGGTGCGAACCGTCTCGTGATCCGGCTGCAGCCGAACGAGACGATCCGCCTGTACTGCCTCGCGAAGCAGCCGGGCGAAGGGATGAATCTCGCGAGCGTGCACCTCGACCTCGCGTTCGACCAGTTCTTCAAGGAAGGGCAGATGGAGGCGTACCAGCGCCTGCTGCTCGACGTGATCAACGGCCGGCTCGCCCTCTTCGTGCGTCGCGACGAACAGGAAGCCGCATGGCAGTGGGTCGAGCCGATCCTGAACGAATGGGCGCGCACGCTGAAGCCGCCGAAGCCGTACGCGGCGGGCACGTGGGGGCCGGCCGCGTCGAGCGCGATGCTCGCGCAGCACGACACCTGCTGGCTCGAAGAAGAAAACTGATGCAACCCGTTGCCGCGTACGCCACCGTACGCGGCAACACGCTTCACGATTCGTATGATTTGAACAGACAAAGCAGTCCGGAGGAGATGTGATCGAGATCCACGCTTTCGACACCCAGGAAGCGCAAAGCGAAGCGCTCGCGCGCGCCGTCGGCGACGCGCTGCGCGCGGCGCTCGCCGGCCCCGCGCGCCCGACGCTCGCGGTGTCCGGCGGCACCAGCCCGCGCCCGTTCCTGCACACGCTGTCGCATGCGGCGCTCGACTGGGCCGGCGTCGACGTCACGCTGGTCGACGACCGCTGGGTGCCGGACGACGACGCGGCGAGCAACGCGCAACTCGTGCGCGACACGCTGCTGCAGCACGCGGCGGCCCC
Organism: Burkholderia sp. MSMB1459WGS; assembly: GCF_001534535.1. Lineage (NCBI taxonomy): Bacteria > Pseudomonadati > Pseudomonadota > Betaproteobacteria > Burkholderiales > Burkholderiaceae > Burkholderia > Burkholderia sp. MSMB1459WGS. The sequence continues at coordinate 48,227 of NZ_LPMU01000064.1, read as the reverse complement.
TGCCCGCTTCCTGCCGCTCGTCGACACGCGCACCACGCTCGACGCGCAGGTCGCCGCGCTCAACGCGAACGCCGATTACCGCGTGCCGACCGTCGCGGTGCTCGGCATGGGCGAGGACGGCCACACCGCGTCGATCTTCGCCGACGCGCCCGAATGGGACCACGCGATCACGACGCCCGAGCGTTTCGTCGCCGTGCATCCGGGCGCGGCGCCCCATGCACGCGTGAGCTATTCGCTCGATGCGCTCAAGCGCGTCGAGCGGCTGTTCCTGCTGATCGCGGGTGCCCGCAAGCGCGACGTGCTCGACGCCGCGGCCGCGTCGCTGCAGAAGAACGCGATTTCCCAACTGGCCAACGACAAGGGGACCCAGCTCGATGTCTACTGGTGCGCAAAGTAAGGCGGTCGTCGCGGGTCAGCATGCCGACGGCCCGCGCCTGCTCGCGGACGTCGGCGGCACCAACGCGCGTTTCGCGCTGGAAACCGGCCCGGGCGAGATCACGCAAATCCGCGTGTATCCCGGCGCCGACTATCCGACGATCACCGACGCGATCCGCAAGTATCTGAAGGATGTGAAGATCAGCCGCGTGAACCACGCGGCAATCGCGATCGCGAACCCGGTCGACGGCGATCAGGTCACGATGACCAATCACGACTGGCGCTTCTCGATCGAGGCGACGCGCCGCGCGCTCGGCTTCGACACGCTGCTGGTCGTCAACGACTTCACCGCGCTCGCGATGGCGCTGCCCGGCCTGACCGATGCGCAGCGCGTACAGATCGGCGGCGGCACGCGCCGCCAGAACAGCGTGATCGGGCTGCTCGGGCCCGGCACCGGGCTCGGCGTGTCGGGCCTGATTCCGGCGGACGACCGCTGGATCGCGCTCGGCAGCGAAGGCGGTCATGCGTCGTTCGCGCCGCAGGACGAGCGCGAGGATCTGGTGCTGCAATACGCGCGCAAGAAATTTCCGCACGTATCGTTCGAACGCGTGTGCGCGGGCCCCGGCATGGAGATCATCTACCGGGCGCTCGCCGCGCGCGACAAGAAGCGCGTCGCCGCGTCCGTCGATACGGTGGAGATCGTCGAGCGCGCGCATGCGGGCGACGCGCTCGCGCTCGAGACGGTCGAATGCTTCTGCGGGATTCTCGGCTCGTTCGCCGGCAGCGTCGCGCTGACGCTCGGCGCGCTCGGCGGCGTCTATATCGGCGGCGGTGTCGCACTGAAGCTCGGCGAGCTGTTCACCCGCTCGTCGTTCCGTGCGCGCTTCGAGGCGAAGGGCCGCTTCGCGCACTATCTCGCGAACATCCCGACCTACCTGATCACCGCCGAATACCCGGCGTTCCTCGGCGTGTCGGCGATTCTCGCGGAGCAGTTGTCGAATCGTTCGGGCGGCGCGTCGTCTGCCGTGTTCGAGCGGATCCGCCAGATGCGCGACGCGCTGACGCCGGCCGAGCGCCGCGTCGCCGATCTCGCGCTGAACCATCCGCGCTCGATCATCAACGACCCGATCGTCGACATCGCGCGCAAGGCCGACGTGAGCCAGCCGACGGTGATCCGCTTCTGCCGCTCGCTCGGCTGCCAGGGTCTGTCGGACTTCAAGCTGAAGCTCGCGACCGGTCTCACCGGCACGATTCCGATGAGCCACAGCCAGGTGCATCTTGGCGACACGGCCACCGACTTCGGCGCGAAGGTGCTCGACAACACGGTGTCCGCGATCCTGCAACTGCGCGAGCACCTGAATTTCGAGCACGTCGAAAACGCGATCGAGATCCTGAACGGCGCGCGGCGTATCGAGTTCTACGGGCTCGGCAATTCGAACATCGTCGCGCAGGACGCGCACTACAAGTTCTTCCGCTTCGGGATTCCGACGATCGCGTACGGCGACCTGTACATGCAGGCCGCGTCGGCCGCGCTGCTCGGCAAGGGCGACGTGATCGTCGCGGTGTCGAAGTCGGGGCGCGCGCCCGAGCTGCTGCGCGTGCTCGACGTCGCGATGCAGGCCGGCGCGAAGGTGATCGCGATCACGTCGAGCAACACGCCGCTCGCGAAGCGCGCGACCGTCGCGCTCGAGACCGACCACATCGAGATGCGCGAATCGCAGCTGTCGATGATCTCGCGGATCCTGCATCTGCTGATGATCGACATCCTCGCGGTCGGTGTCGCGATCCGTCGCGCGTCGACCAACGGCGAACTGCCCGAGGCCGTCGCGCAGGCGAAGGCGCGCGCCACCGACGACGAAACGGCCGACGTGCTCGACTGGCTGAGCCACGGCGCGTCGCCGGCGGCGAAGGACGTCGCGCGGGACTGACGCGCGGCACGGCAGCCGCCGCTGCCCGCGTCCCGACGAAAAACGCCACCGGCGCATCGCGCGCGGTGGCGTTCTTCATTGCGCGGCCCGGCTGGCGGGGCAGCTCAGGCGCCCGCTTTCACCGGCCGGCCGTGCCAGCGCAGCACGAGGCAGCGCCCGGCGAAACACAGCAGGCCCGACACGCCGATCGTCACGCCCATCGCGAACGGCGTGCCGTCCGCGAGCGCGCCGATCGCGACGCTCGCCAGCGCGCCGAGCGCGAGCTGCATCGCGCCGAACACGGCCGCCGACGCGCCCGCGTTGTGCGGATAGCGGTGCATGAGGTCGGTCGTGCAGTTCGCGGACAGGATCCCGACCACGCCGACGACGAAGAACAGGCACACGACGATCGACCACAGCCCGCCCCACCCCGTCAGCGCGACGAGCGCGACCGCGAGCGACGCGATGCAGCTCACGAGCGACGCGGCCGCGATGATGCGCAGCGAACCGATGCGGCCGACGAGGCGCGTGTTCGCGAAGTTGCCGATCATGATCCCGACGACGTTCAGGCCGAACAGCAGCCCGTAGTGCTGCGGCGACACGTGGAAATACTCGATGTACACGAACGGCGTCGCGGTGATGTACGAGAACATCGACGCGAACGCCATCCCGCCGCACAGCATGTGCCCCCATGCGACGGGGTCGGACAGGATGCGCCCGTACGATGCGAACGACGCGAGCACGGCCGCGCTCTTGCGCCGCTCCTTCGGCCAGGTTTCGGGCACCCGCAGATACGCGGTCGTCGCGCAGATCGCGCCGAACGCGGCCAGCACGACGAACACGCCGCGCCAGCCGGAGAAACGCAGGATCTGGCCGCCGATCAGCGGCGCGAGCAGCGGCCCGACCGCGGTGACGATCGCGACCATCGACAGCACCTTCGCCGCGTCGCTCGGCTCGTGCGCGTCGCGTGCGATCGCACGCGCGAGCACCGACGCGGCGCCGGCGCCGAGCGCCTGCAGGAAGCGCACGACGATCAGCATGTCGATCGAGCCCGACACGAAGCAGCCGACGCTCGCGAGCGTGAACAGCGCGATGCCGCCGAGCAGCACGGGCCGGCGGCCCCACGTGTCGGACAGCGGGCCGTACAGCAGCATCCCGATCGAGAAGCCGGCCATGAAGCTGGTCAGCGTGCGCTGCGCAGCGCCGGGGCTGACGGAGAAGCCGGCGGCGATCGACGGCAGGCTCGGCAGGTACATGTCGGTGGCGATCGGCCCGCAGGCCGCGAGCGCGCCGAGCAACAGGATCAGCCGGGCATCGGGCCGGCGCCGGACGACGTGGGACATGGGTATCCGGAATGGGAGTCCGCGTGCATCGGGGCGCGCGTGACGGTGAAGACGGGAAGCCGCACCGCAAGCGGCGCGTTCAGGCCCATGATTGTACGCGCAACTTTTTTGCGTGCCTCGGACCGCGTGCGGCGGCCGGGGAGCCGCCCACGCGCGTCGCGTGCACCCGCGAGCACACGGGCGGATTCGATTAAGCTTGCGGCTTCCCGCCGCGCTTGTCCGATCCATTCGACGTACGACCGAACCGATGACCGCTTTCCTGCTGATCTGGAGCCCCAAGAAATGGCCGTGGCCCGAACTGCCCGACGTCGCCGCACGCGTGAAGGCCGGCGAGGCCGTGCATGACGTGTGGGGCTGCGGCTTCGCGCGCGGCATCCTGCCGGGCGACCGCGTGTTCCTGCACCGCGTCGCGAAGGAGCCCAAGGGCGTGTTCGGCTCCGGCTACGTGACACGCGCACCGTACGAGGTGCCCGATCCATCGACCAGGCGCGGCTACCGGCTGTGCATCGACTTCGTGTACGACTGGCTGGTCGACGCGCATCAGGACGTCGTGATTCCGCGCGACGCGCTGCGCGTCCATCCGTATTCGGTGCAGACCTGGGATGCGCAGACTTCCGGCACGTCGATCAAGCCAATGGTCGAAGGTCCGCTCGAAAAGCGCTGGGCCGAGCTGACCGGCAAACGCAAGCCGCCGCGATAACCGAAAACCGGGTCGAATCTGGCCCGCATTGCCGGCCCGGCAATTCCCTGCGCGCCGAAAGGCCGCGGACCGGCGGCGGGCCTGCCTCGCGTGTCTCCGGTACAATCGGACGATCGTTCCGCCCAGGCGCCGCGGCCCGTGCACAGGCCCCCGCGCCGTTCTCTCGCAGGTTTCGCTCATGTCCAACAATCAGATCCTCTTCGAACGCGCCCAGAAGACCATTCCGGGCGGCGTCAACTCGCCGGTGCGCGCGTTCCGTTCGGTCGGCGGCACGCCGCGCTTCGTCGCGCGCGCGCAGGGCCCGTATTTCTGGGATGCCGACGGCAAGCAGTACATCGACTACATCGGTTCGTGGGGCCCGATGATCGTCGGCCACGTCCATCCGGAAGTGCTGTCGGCCGTGCAGAACGTGCTCGCCGACGGCTTCTCGTTCGGCGCGCCGACCGAAGCCGAGATCGAGATCGCCGAGGAAATCTGCAAGCTCGTGCCGTCGATCGAGCAGGTGCGGATGGTGTCGAGCGGCACCGAGGCCACGATGAGCGCGCTGCGTCTCGCGCGCGGCTTCACGGGCCGCAGCCGCATCGTCAAGTTCGAGGGCTGCTACCACGGCCACGCGGACAGCCTGCTGGTCAAGGCCGGCTCGGGCCTGCTGACGTTCGGCAATCCGACGTCGGCAGGCGTGCCCGCCGACATCGCGAAGCACACGACCGTCCTCGAATACAACAACGTCGCCGCGCTCGAGGAAGCGTTCGGCGCGTTCGGCGACGACATCGCCGCGGTGATCGTCGAGCCGGTGGCCGGCAACATGAACCTCGTGCGCGGCACGCCCGAATTCCTGAACGCGCTGCGCGCGCTGTGCACGAAGCACGGCGCCGTGCTGATCTTCGACGAGGTGATGTGCGGGTTCCGCGTCGCGCTCGGCGGCGCGCAGGCGTACTACGGGATCGCGGCGGACCTCACCTGCCTCGGCAAGGTGATCGGCGGCGGGATGCCGGCCGCCGCGTTCGGCGGCCGCCGCGACATCATGGCCCACCTCGCGCCGCTCGGCGGCGTGTACCAGGCCGGCACGCTGTCGGGCAACCCGATCGCGGTCGCCGCGGGCCTGAAGACGCTGCAGCTGATCCAGGCGCCGGGCTTCTACGACGCGCTCACCGCGCAGACGAAGCGGCTCGCCGACGGCCTCGCGGCCGAAGCGCGCGCGGCCGGCGTGCCGTTCGCGGCCGACTCGATCGGCGCGATGTTCGGCCTGTACTTCGCCGAGCGCGTGCCGGGCAGCTTCGCGGAAGTCACGAAGAGCGACATCGCGCGTTTCAACCGCTTCTTCCACCTGATGCTCGACGAGGGCGTGTACTTCGCGCCGTCGGCCTACGAGGCGGGTTTCGTGTCGAGCACCCACGACAACGCGGTGATCGACGCGACGCTCGCGGCCGCGCGCCGCGCGTTCGCGGCACTCGCCGCCTGAGCCGGGGCCGCGCGCATGTTCTCGGATACCGATTTCGCCCACATGCAGCGCGCGCTCGCGCTCGCCGCGCACGGCATGTACACGACCGCGCCGAATCCGCGCGTCGGCTGCGTGATCGTCAAGCACGGCGACGTGATCGGCGAAGGCTTCACGCAGCCGGCCGGCCAGGATCACGCGGAAGTGCAGGCGCTGAAGGACGCGCGTTCGCGCGGCCACGACGTCGCGGGTTCGACCGTGTACGTGACGCTCGAACCATGCAGTCATTTCGGCCGCACGCCGCCGTGTGCGAACGCGCTGATCGACGCGCGCGTCGCGAAGGTCGTCGCGGCGATGGAAGACCCGAACCCGCAAGTGTCGGGCCGCGGCCTCGGGATGCTGCGCGACGCGGGCATCGACGTGCGCTGCGGGCTGCTCGCGCACGAGGCCGGCGAGATGAACATCGGCTTCGTGTCGCGGATGACGCGCGGCCGCCCGTGGGTACGGATGAAGACCGCCGCGTCGCTCGACGGCCGCACCGCGCTGCCGTCCGGCGAAAGCCAGTGGATCACCGGCGAGGCCGCGCGCCTCGACGGGCACGCGTGGCGCGCACGCGCGTGCGCGATCCTCACCGGCATCGGCACCGTGCGCGAGGACAATCCGCTGCTGACCGTGCGCGGCATCGACACGCCGCGTCAACCGCAACGCATCCTCGTGGACAGCCGCCTCGACCTGCCGCTCGACGCGCGGCTGCTCGAAGGCGCGCCGCTGCTGATCTTCTGCGGCCGGCTCGACGCCGCCGGCGAAATCCGCGCAAACGTGCTGAAGTCGCGCGGCGCGGAAGTCGTGCCGCTCGCGAATGCGCACGGCAAGGTCGACCTGCCCGCGATGCTGGCGGCGCTCGGCGCGCGCGGCGTCAACGAGCTGCACGTCGAGGCCGGCCACAAGCTGAACGGTTCGCTGCTGCGCGAACGGTGCGTCGACGAATTGCTGGTGTATCTGGCGCCGAGCCTGCTGGGCGCCGACGCGGCCGGCATGTTCGATCTCGCCGCGCCGGCGAGCCTCGATGCGCGCACCCGGCTGTCGTTCCACGGTATCGAGCGGATCGGCGACGACTTGCGGATCCTCGCGCGGCTCGCGCCGCCCGACGCCGCTCACTGAACGGAATCGTCACGATGTTTACCGGAATTGTCGCGGCTGTCGGCCGCATCGAATCGATCGCCCCGCTCGGCACGTCGGCCGACGCCGGCGTACGCCTGACCGTGCAGGCCGGCGGGCTCGACCTGGCCGATGTCGCACTCGGCGACAGCATCGCGATCCAGGGCGCGTGCATGACGGTGATCGAAAAGACCGACACCGCCTTCGACGTCGACGTGTCGCGCGAAAGCCTGAACCGGACGGTCGGCCTCGCGCAGCCCGGCGAAGTGAATCTCGAGAAGGCGCTGCGCGCGCATGATCGCCTCGGCGGGCATATCGTGTCGGGCCACGTGGACGGCCTCGGTACCGTGTCGCGCTTCGCGCCGGTCGGCGAGTCGCACGAACTGCGGATCGTCGCGCCGCGCGAACTCGGCCGCTATCTCGCGTACAAGGGCTCGATCACGGTGAACGGCGTGAGCCTGACCGTCAATACGGTCGACGATCGCGCGGACGGCTGCGAATTCTCGATCAACCTGATTCCGCATACGGTCGAAGTCACGACGCTGCGTCACGTGAAGGCCGGCGACAAGGTCAATCTCGAAGTCGACATGATCGCGCGGTACGTGGAGCGGATGCTGTCGTCGTCGCAGGGCGTGCATCAGGACTGATCGGCCGGCGCCGTCCGGTGCGGGAAATGACGGCTGGCGGTTCGCCCGGCATGGTTCAGGCGTCGCCGCCTCCTCCTCGCTCAACCGCTCGCCGGCCGCCCGCCCGATCGTGTGCGTGGGCCGAGCGGGCTTCGCCGCGCTTTGCTCCCACCCTACTTCGTGCCGGGCCGCGCCGTCGCCGGCCATCCGATACGCCGCCATCGGATCGCGTTCGGTCGTTGGCCGTTTGGCCAGCCGACACCTGGCCAAACGGCCAACGACGCGCACGGGTCATGCCGTCGCGCTAAGATGCGTCGACAGCGGTTTCAACGCCGCAACGCACGACGTGCCGCGCACCGCGGCGCCTCTCTTCCCACAGGAGTCGTCCCCATGTCCATCTCGATGTACCAGGCTTCGCTGCCCGTCCTGATCCGCGGCCTCACCAACCTGCAGCACATCCTCGGCAAGGCGCAGGCCCATGCGGCCGAAAAGCAGATCGATCCGTCGGTGTTCGTCGGCGCACGCCTCTATCCGGACATGCTGCCGCTCGTCCGCCAGGTCTACATCGCGACCGACACGGCCAAGGGCTGCGCTGCGCGGCTCGCCGGCGTCGACATCCCGAGCTACCCGGACGTCGAGCAGACCTTCGACGAGCTGCATGCGCGCATCCAGAAGACGATCGACTACCTCGAAAGCTTCGACGCCGCACAGATCGACGGCAGCGAGACGCGCCAGGTCGTGCTGAAGATGCGCGTCGGGCCGATCGAATTCACCGGCCAGTCGTACCTGCTGAATTTCGTGCTCCCCAACTTCTTCTTCCACGTGACGACCGCGTACGACATCCTGCGCCATAGCGGCGTCGAACTCGGCAAGCTGGACTACCTCGGCGGGCGCAACGAGCACGCGTGACGCGCGGTCGCGCAACGCCCGGCCCGCAGCCGTCCGCACCCGCGCGCAGGCCGGCCGCAGCGCTTTCCGGAGCGCAAGCCGGCCCCGCCCGGCCTGCGCCAGCCGAAACGCCGCCCGGCTGGCGTAAAATACGCACTTTCCTCTTTCTCGCCCCCTTATGACGCTCGCCTCCACGCTCGACATCATCGCCGAGCTGAAAGCCGGCCGGATGGTGATCCTGGTCGACGAAGAAGACCGCGAAAACGAGGGCGACCTCGTGATCGCCGCCGAATTCGTCACGCCGGAAGCGATCAACTTCATGGCCAGGTACGGCCGCGGCCTGATTTGTCTGACGTTGACGCAGGAACGCTGCAAGCAGCTGCACCTGCCGCTGATGACCTATCGCAACGGCACGCAGTACGGCACCGCGTTCACGGTCAGCATCGAAGCGGCCGAAGGCGTGACGACCGGCATCTCGGCCGCCGACCGCGCGCACACGATCGCCACGGCGGTCGCGCACGACGTGCGCCCCGAGCATATCGTGCAGCCGGGCCACGTGTTCCCGATCATGGCGCAACCGGGCGGCGTGCTCGTGCGCGCGGGCCACACCGAGGCCGGCTGCGACTTCACCGCGCTCGCGGGCCTCACACCGGCCGCGGTGATCTGCGAGATCATCAAGGACGACGGCACGATGGCGCGCCTGCCGGACCTGATCGAATTCGCGAAGGAACACAACCTGAAGATCGGCACGATCGCCGACCTGATCCAGTACCGCAGCCGCACCGAATCGATCATCGAGCGGATCGCCGAGCGCACGATGCAGACCGCGCACGGCACGTTCCGCGCGGTGCTGTACCGCGACCAGCCGAGCGGCTCGCCGCACATCGCGCTGGTGCGCGGCATGCCGTCGCCCGACGTCGATACGCCGGTGCGCGTGCACGAGCCGCTGTCCGTGCTCGACCTGCTCGAGACGGGCATCTCGACCCACTCGTGGACGCTCGACGCGGCGATGCGCGAGATCGCGGAACGCGACCTCGGCGTGATCGTGCTGCTCAACTGCGGCGATACGAAGGAACACCTGATCGACGTCTTCAAGGCGTTCGACGAGGAAGAAAAGGCCGCTGCGCTCAAGCGCCGGCCGGTCGATTTCAAGACGTTCGGCATCGGCGCGCAGATCCTGCGCGATGTCGGCGTCGGCAAGATGCAGGTGCTGTCGAATCCGCGCAAGCTGGGCAGCATGTCCGGCTACGGCCTCGAAGTCACGGGCTTCATTCCGATGCCCGGCGGCGAGGCCAAGTCCTGCCCGGCGTCCCACGCGTAACCCGCCACGGCGCTTTCGCCCTATAACCGTTCATCCACACCACGGACCAGATCATGGAAATCGGACAATACCAACCGAATCTCGAAGGCGACGGCCTGCGTATCGGCATCGTGCAATCGCGCTTCAACGAACCCGTGTGCAACGGCCTCGCCGACGCGTGCGTCGAAGAACTGGAGCGCCTCGGCGTCACCGGTGAAGACGTGCTGCTCGTGTCGGTGCCCGGCGCGCTGGAAATCCCGCTCGCGCTGCAGAAGCTCGCCGAAAGCGGCCAGTTCGACGCACTGATCGCGCTCGGAGCGGTGATCCGCGGCGAGACCTACCATTTCGAACTCGTGTCGAACGAGAGCGGCGCGGGCATCACCCGCATCGGCCTCGACTTCAACCTGCCGATCGCGAATGCGGTCCTGACGACCGAAAACGACGAGCAGGCCGTCGCGCGCATGACCGAAAAGGGTCGTGACGCCGCACGCGTCGCCGTCGAGATGGCCAACCTGACGATGGCGCTCGACCAGCTCGGCGACGACGAGGACGAAGAGGAAGACGAAGACGACGAAGAGGAGCGCGCATGAAGAAGAGCGCCCGCCGACAATCGCGCGAGCTGGCGACGCAGGGCCTGTACCAGTGGCTGCTGTCGAACGCGCCCTCCGGCGAGATCGACGCGCAACTGCGCGGCGCGCTCGGTTACGACAAGGCTGACAAGGAACTGCTCGAAGCGATCCTGCACGGCGTGATCCGCGAACATGCGACGCTCGTCGAAGCGCTGGCGCCGTCGCTGGACCGTCCGATCGATCAGCTGTCGCCGGTCGAACGCGCGGTGCTGTTGATCGCGACGTTCGAGCTCACGCACCACGTCGAAACGCCGTATCGCGTGATCATCAACGAAGCCGTCGAACTCGCGAAGACGTTCGGCGGCTCCGACGGCTACAAGTACGTGAACGGCGTGCTCGACAAGCTGGCCGCGAAGCTGCGCCCCGCCGAAACGCAGGCGCGTCGCAACGGCTGATACCGTTGGTTGGTCCACGGGCGCGCAAGCGCCCGTTTTTCATTCTTTTCCCCTCCGTCCCGCCCGCCGATGAATACCACCGCCGATTCGCTCGTCACGCTCGCCGCACGCGTCGACGCGATCCAGCCCTTCCACGTGATGGAACTGATGAAGGAGGCACAGCGGCTCGAGTCCTTGGGGCGCGACGTTATCCACATGGGCATCGGCGAGCCGGATTTCACCGCGCCGGAGCCGGTCGTCGAGGCTGCCGCGGCCGCGCTGCGCCGCGGCGTCACGCAGTACACGAGCGCGCTCGGCCTCGCGCCGCTGCGCGAGGCGATCGCCGCGCACTATGCGCGCGCGTACGGCCTCGCGATCGCGCCCGAGCGGATCGTCGTGACGGCCGGCGCATCGGCCGCGCTGCTGCTCGCGTGCCTCGCGCTGGTCGGCCGCGACGACGAAGTACTGATGCCCGACCCGTCGTATCCGTGCAACCGGCACTTCGTCGCGGCGGCCGAAGGTCGCCCGGTGCTCGTGCCGAGCGGCCCGGACGCACGCTTCCAGCTCACCGAAAACGACGTCCGCACACACTGGAACGCGCGCACGCGCGGCGTGCTGCTCGCGTCGCCGTCGAACCCGACCGGCACGTCGCTCGAACCGGACGAACTGAAGCGGATCGTCGAAGCGGTGCGCGCACGCCACGGCTTCACGATCGTCGACGAGATCTACCAAGGGCTCAGCTACGACGCCGCGCCCGTATCGGCGCTGTCGTTCGGCGACGACGTCATCACCGTGAACAGCTTCTCGAAGTATTTCAGCATGACGGGCTGGCGGCTCGGCTGGCTCGTCGTGCCGCCCGCGCTCGTCGGCTCGTTCGAGAAGCTCTCGCAGAACCTGTTCATCTGCCCCTCCGCGCTCGCGCAACACGCGGCGCTCGCCTGCTTCGAACCCGCGACGCTCGACATCTACGAAACACGCCGGCTCGAATTCAAGCGCCGCCGCGATTTCATCGCACCGGCGCTCGAACGGCTCGGCTTCACGGTGCCGGTGATGCCGGACGGCGCGTTCTACGTGTATGCGCATTGCGGCGGCGTCGCCCACCCGGCGGCCGGCGACAGTGCCGCACTCACGCAGGCGATGCTGCACGACGCAGGCGTGGTGCTGGTGCCGGGCATGGACTTCGGTGTCCATGCGCCGCGCGACTATATCCGCCTGTCCTATGCGACGGCCTACTCTCGGCTCGAAGAGGCCGTCGGCCGGCTCGCGGCGCTGTTCGGCCAGCACTAACCCCGCGGCCGGGGCGTACCGCCGCTTCACGCATCGCAAAAAGAAAAAGCACCCGAGTCGGGTGCTTTTTTCATGTCGTGCCGGCCGGAGCCGCCGAAACGCGACCGTTACGCGCCGAGCTCCGAATGATCGCCGTGCGACTGCTTCGCGGTATCGACGCTCGCGTCGTCCTGCGGGGCGGCTTCCTTCGGCGCCGCCTTGATCGAGGTCGTGCCGTCGAGCGTCGCATGCACGCGCTTCGCGCCGCCTGCCGCGGCCGTCACGGCAGCGGCAGTGACGATCGGCTTCGCGGGTTGCGCGGGTGCCTGCGGCGCGTTGATCGGCACGCTGCGGCCACGCGCGACGTCGCGCAGGCGGCTGCGTTCGGCCATCACCTTCGAACCGTAGCCGTTATCGTCGGGATTCGTCGAGCCGTTGTACAGGCGCAGGCCGTTCGCGAGCGAACCGCCGCGCGCGATACAGTCCTTCAGCACCAGTGCGCCGACCTGCAGGTTCGCGAGCGGCTGCAGCGCGGTGTCGGTGCCGCCGAAATACTCGAACTTGTCGGAATGCACCTTCGACATGACCTGCATCAGCCCCTTCGCGCCGACGCCGCTTTCGGCGTACGGGTTGAAGCCCGATTCGATCGCCATCACGGACAGCAGCAGCAGCGGATCGAGGCCGACGTCACGACCGGTCTGGAACGCCGCCTTGACGAGCTGGCCGAGCGGCTCCTGGGCGACGCGGTAACGGCGCGACAGATAGGTGGCGACGAGCGCCTGTTCGCGGTTCGACGCGAGCGCGCGATCGTCGCGGGCATCGGCCGCCACGCGCTGAATCGGGATCAGTTTCGCAAGCGCGACGGGCGACGGGCCGTTACGGGCCGGATCGGACGCATCGCCCGGGACGCCCTGAGCGCCGGCTTCCGGTGCGACGTCGAGGCCGACTGCAAGCGCATCCGTTTCCGGACTCTCTTCCTGCTGCGGCTGCGCGCCAGCAGGCGCGAAGTTCGGCAGCGGATGGCCGGACAGCAGGCGCGCCGGACCGGCCTGCACGGCCGCGGACACGACCGGCATCAGCTTCGCGGCGAGCGTGCCGCGCACGGTTGGCAGCAACCACAGTGCAAGCGCGACCGCGACAGCGAAACAGCCGACAACGCTGAATAGATGGTGACTGACACGCGTCCCGCGACGCAGCAAATTGCGCACGATTTGCGCATGCTGCTCGGTGGGACGCCACGATAACCAAGCGTTCATTCAGATCATCTCCCATGAACATGACTCGTGCGGCTCGCTCAGCTCGATGGCGAGACGGAAAACGCGCCGCGGAATCACGACGCCGCACGCCTTGGTTGGGACGCGCAAGCATCGGGGAAACGGTATAAGTACCGTTCGAGGCCACGGTGTAAGAAGGCCGGCGCCTTCGCACACTGGGCGAGGCGGGCATACGCGGTGGCACCCACGCAAAAAACCAGCGTCTGGTGGCGCTGGCTGGGACTACGACAAAGGCCGTCGAAAACGCCGTGCAGGATTCGGCGGACGGTGACGCGCTGCGTCAAAGATCGGTGATTGGCGGCTCGAAGCCTTTTACCCTGCAACCAATGTGAGCGGATTCTAGCAGGGTTTTATAGATCGTCAACACTATAAAACTTTCAAATCATAACAAAAAGTAATTTAAAACCGCTCTTCAGAACGCAATCCCCGTGCCGTAAGGGGTTTGCGCTCGATCGACTTTTTTCTGCGCCGGGCGGCCGCACGGCGACCCGGGTAAAATCGTCGGTCGATTCGGGGTCGCAGCCGGCCGCTGCCCCCGCCCACCGCTGCCCGCCCTGCGGGCAGCCCGGACCTTTTTCATGAAATACAAAGACTTACGCGATTTCATTCAACGCCTCGAGGCGCTCGGCGAACTGCGGCGCGTCACCCAGCCCGTGTCGCCCGTGCTCGAAATGACCGAGCTGTGCGACCGCGTGTTGCGCGCAGGCGGCCCGGCGCTGCTGTTCAACGCGCCGCCCGGCCATGCGTTCCCGGTGCTCGGCAACCTGTTCGGCACGCCGCGCCGCGTCGCGCTCGGGATGGGCGTCGATGCGGGCGACGATGCCGCGCTCGGTTCGCTGCGCGATCTCGGGCGCCTGCTGTCCGCGCTGAAGGAACCCGATCCGCCGAAGAGCCTGAAGGACGCCGGCAAGCTGCTGTCGCTCGCGAAGGCGGTGTGGGACATGGCGCCGAAGTCGGTGTCGTCGCCGCCGTGCCAGGAAATCGTCTGGGAAGGCGCCGACGTCGACTTGAACAAGCTGCCGATCCAGACCTGCTGGCCCGGCGATGCGGGGCCGCTCGTCACGTGGGGCCTGACGGTCACGCGCGGGCCGAACAAGCCGCGCCAGAACCTCGGCATCTACCGTCAGCAATTGATCGGCCGCAACAAGCTGATCATGCGCTGGCTCGCGCATCGCGGCGGCGCGCTCGACTTCCGCGAGTTCGCGCTGCGGAACCCGGGCAAGCCCTATCCGGTCGCGGTCGTGCTCGGCGCCGATCCGGCCACGACACTCGGTGCGGTGACGCCCGTGCCCGATTCGCTGTCCGAGTATCAGTTCGCCGGCCTGCTGCGCGGCAGCCGCACGGAGCTCGCGAAGTGCCTGACGCCCGGCGTCGACACGCTGCAGGTGCCCGCGCGCGCGGAAATCGTGCTGGAAGGCTTCATTCATCCGCAGGAAGGCGCCCCCGCCCCTGCGCCGGCCGGCGCGCCGCCGCGACCGGCGGGCAACGCGGCGGCCGCGTACGAACACGCGCTCGAAGGGCCGTACGGCGACCATACCGGCTACTACAACGAGCAGGAGTGGTTTCCGGTGTTCACCGTCGAGCGCATCACGATGCGCCGCGACGCGATCTACCATTCGACCTACACGGGCAAGCCGCCCGACGAGCCCGCCGTGCTCGGCGTCGCGCTCAACGAGGTGTTCGTGCCGCTGCTGCAGAAGCAGTTCACGGAAATCACCGACTTCTACCTGCCGCCCGAAGGCTGCAGTTACCGGATGGCCATCGTCCAGATGAAGAAGAGCTACGCGGGCCACGCAAAGCGCGTGATGTTCGGCGTGTGGAGCTTCCTGCGGCAGTTCATGTATACGAAGTTCATCGTGGTCGTCGACGAGGACGTGAACATCCGCGACTGGAAGGAAGTGATCTGGGCGATCACGACGCGCGTCGACCCCGTGCGCGACACGGTGATGGTCGACAGCACGCCGATCGACTATCTCGACTTCGCATCGCCGGTGGCCGGCCTCGGCTCGAAGATGGGGCTCGACGCGACCAACAAGTGGCCGGGCGAAACGAATCGCGAATGGGGCCGCCCGATCGAGATGGACGCGGCCGTGAAGGCGCGCGTCGACCGGCTGTGGCAGGAGATCGGCCTCTGACGCCACGCGGCCGGCACCCGCCGGCCCGCGCATCGCAATCGCCGCACGCACCCCGAAGATGAACTTTCCGCCTGCCTCCATGCTGTCCGACGGATTCTTTCTGTCGCTATCGTTGTGTCTCGACATCGGCCTCGTGAACGTGGCGATGCTGTCGCTGACGCTGTCGCACGGCTTCCGGCCGGGCTTCTGGCTCGGCGTCGGCTCGTGCGTCGGCGATCTCGTTTACGCGGCGCTCGCGCTCGCGGGGATGGCCGTGCTGCTGCAGTTCGAACCCGTGCGCTGGATCGTGTGGATCGGCGGCGGCGCAGTGCTGCTGTTCCTCACGTGGAAGATGGCGCGCGAAGCGCTGGCGCCCGTCAAGGCAGCCGACGACGACGCGGACGATGAACCGCCGCCGCGGGCGAGCGCGCGGCGCAGTTTCGCGCGCGGGATGCTGCTCGCGATGTCGTCGCCGAGCGCGATCCTGTGGTTCGCGGCGGTCGGCGGCGCGCTGATCGCGAAAGCCGGCGCGACCACCCCGGCCACCGCGTCGGTGTTCCTGTCGGGCTTTTTCCTCGGCGGTCTCGCGTGGACGCTCTTCATGTGCACGCTCGCGAGCCAAGGCCGCAAGCGTGCGGGCGCCGGGCTGATGCGTGCGTGCCGTGTCGCGTCGGCGCTGCTGTTCGCGTATTTCTCGTACAGCGTGATCGTCGGCGGCTACCGCGACCTGATCGTGCACGCGACGTAATCGCGACCGCCCTGCCGAGCCGCGCGCCGAAATGGCGGCCCCAATGAAAAACGGCGCAGCGCCCCTCGCGGGACGTTGCGCCGTTTTGCCGCGCGCGGTCAGGCCGCGCGGGACGAATCAGCGACGCCAGTAGCCGTGATGGCCCCAGCCGCCGTAGCCGTGGCGCCAGTACGGGCGACCGTAGTAGCCGCCGACGACCACAGCGGGCGGCGGCGCATAGTAGGCCGGTGCCGGCGCGTAGTACACGGGCGGAGGCGGCGGCGCGTAGTAGACGGGCGGCGGCGGTGCATAGACGGGATATGCGGGTGCGACCGGGATACCGATGCCGACCCCGATCGACACGTGAGCCTGCGCGGCGCTTGCGGCACCCAGGCCCAGCGCGGCGGCGGCGATGAACGGAATGAGCTTTTTCACTTCGATTCTCCTGCTGGAGCGGTATTTTAGGCGCTCCTGTCGGCAACGGCGGGCATGCACGTCGCATGCAAGCAATGTAGCGAAAACCCGCCCCGCGCGTATCGTGCATTTGTTGCAAATTGCAATTGTCCGCGGCCGGAGCCGCCGTCCGGCGCGGGGCCTCGCACGGGCGCCAACCCTTGCGGGTCGCGCGATTCCATCCGAGGAGTCGGGGCGCGACACGACGATCGGTCAGTCTTACCGGATCCGGCGCGCGCAGCTAGCGCGCGTACGTAATGAACGATTACAAATTCGAGACAACATGCCGACATTTCAAGCGGGACGCAGCCGCATGGAGTTTCGGGGACGGATTCCGCAGTCGTGATCCCGCCACGATACCGGATGCCCACCCACGCATCGATCGCGCCGCGCATCGGTAATTCATACGTGCGGCCGCCTCGCATGCTGCCTTCCGCGACATCGCCGTCATTCCTGCGATACTGGCGGCTGCTTCGTTTTCGCTTACATCCGCTGCCATGCCGCTTCCCGACACACCCCGCCTCGGCTTCATCGGCGCCGGCCGCCTCGCGCGCTGTGTCGCGCAGCGTTTCGCGCAGGCCGGCTTTCCCGTCGTCGCGATCGCGAGCCGCACACCCGCATCGGCCGCCGGCCTTGCCGCGCGCATCGACGGCTGCCGCGCGGTCGATACCCCGCAGCAAGTGGCCGACGCCGCCGACCTGATCTTCGTGACGACGCCCGACGATCATCTCGCGTCGAGCGCCGCGGCGTTGCGCTTCGACGCCTCGCGCGCCGCCCGCCAGGCGCTCGTCCATTGCAGCGGCGCATCGGCGGTCGCGCTGCTCGACCCGGCGAAGCAGCAAGGCGTGGCCACCGGCGGCTTCCATCCTCTTTATCTGTTCGGCGGCACCGATGCCGACCTCGCGCGCATCGACGGCTGCTCGGTCACGATCGAAGCGGACGGTGCGCTGCACGCGACGCTGCTGCGACTTGCCGCCGCACTCGGCTGCCATCCGCTGTCGATTCCGGCCGACGGCCGGATGCTGTATCACGCGGCCGCCCACTACGCGGCGAGCTTCGCGCTGTGCGGGCTGTCGGAAGCGGTCGAGCTGTGGCGCGGCCTCGGTTTCGACGAGGACGCTGCGCTACGCGCGCTGTTGCCGATGCTCGCCGGCACGATCGAGACCGCCCGCGACAAGGGGCTCGCGAATGCGCTGTCCGGGCCGGTGTCGCGCGGCGACACGGGTATCGTCGAGCGGCAACTCGCGCTGCTCGAGGCGCGCGGCGGCGATCATGCGGCACTGTACGCGCTGCTGACGCGCCGCGCGATCGCGCTCGCGGCGAAGCGCGCGACGCCGCCGGTCTCGCTGCCGGCGCTGGCCGAAGCCGTCGAAACGTCGCTCGCGCGCGCGGCCGCGCGCCCCTCCCCGTCGCGAGACGAGGCGTGATAAGGTGTCGGCCGATGCGCCGCCAACCGGCGTTGGCGGCCGCACGCTACTGACTGTATAAAAAGGATGCCAACGATGTTCGGCGAGATCGCCCGTTTTCTGCTCAATACCGTCTTCACGCTATTCGGCGCCGCACTGATCCTGCGCGTCTGGATGCAGGCCGTCCGCGTGCCGCCGTACAACCCCGTCACGCAAGCCGTGCTGCAGGCGACCAACTGGCTCGTGCTGCCGCTGCGCCGCGTGATCGCGGGCGTACGCGGCATCGACTGGGCCAGCGTCGTCGCCGCGCTGCTCACCGCGCTCGTCTACGTCGTGCTGATGGTCGTGATGGCCGGCTTCGATCCGGCCGCCGTGATCGCGACGCTCGTCGTGGTCGCGCTGCTCACCGTCGTGAAGTGGGCGCTCAATCTCGTGATCTGGATGACGATCCTGATGGCGCTGCTGTCGTGGCTCAACCCGCACTCGCCGGCGATGCCGATCCTCTACCAGCTCACCGCGCCGTTCCTGAACCCGCTGCGCCGCGTGATCCCGAACCTCGGCGGCATCGACCTGTCGCCGATCCTGCTGTTCGTGATCGTGCAGGTGCTGCTGATGATCGTCACGCGCGCGGCCGTGTCGCTGACGATGTTCGGCATCTGATCCGGCGCGACGCCCTACGCCGCCGGCCCCTGCGCCGGCGGTGCGCCGAGCGTGTCGATCACGCCGAACCGCGCGGGCATCATCGCGTAGCACACACGCACTTTCTCGTGCGATAGCCGCTCGAGCAGCCGTTGCGCTTCGTCCTCGGTGACGATGAATTCGACCTCGATCGCGACCGAGCCCTGCAGTTCGAAGAAGCGATCCTCGTGCAGCACGCGATGCTGGCCGAAACCAGCCATCGCGCGAAACGCGGAACCGCCCGCGACGCCCATCCGGTTCGCCTCTTCCAGCAGCCATTCCCACAGCGGCTTCCAGTGCAGCCGGTGCTGCTCGTGCACGTAGAAACGCAAAAAGACCCTGTCCATCGCTCCCTCCGATGGCGGCCCGCTCAGGCCGCCGCGAGCCACGCGCGCGCGGTCCACATGCCGAGCGCCGTCAGCGCGAACGATCCAGTCAAGTGTAGGGCAGCCACCGCCAACGCCCATCCGAATTCGCCCTCGAGCGCGTGCGTCATCACTTCGACCGAAAAGGTCGAGAACGTCGTGAGGCCGCCGAGAAAGCCCGTGATCACGAACAGCCGCCACTCGGGCGGCAACCCGACGCGAGCGGTAAACATGACGGCGGCCACGCCGATCACATAGCCGCCGATCAGGTTCGACGCGAGCGTGCCGAGCGGCACCGCGGGAAAGAACGCGTTGAGCGCGAGGCTCAGGAACCAGCGCAGCAACGCGCCGAGCCCGGCGCCGACGAAGATCGCGACGATCGAATAGAACAAGGGCACTCCTCTCTGACGCCGCCGCGCGGCGCACGCGGCCTACGCCGAACTGTATGCGCAATCGCGCCACGCCGGCAATGCCGACGGGCGGCGGATCGTGTCGCGAACGCACGACGCCTTTCACGATTTCCACGCGCGCGCCGCAGTGGACATTTACCGAACAATTACATCGGACATTACGAATCGATTTTGAATCGACCGATTATTTATCGGATTTTTCGAAAATCGATAAAGCAGTTCGATCCGGCGCGGGCTATCCCAGCACAGCACCAATCCATAAGGGATCCCGCGTACTTTCCCTTATCAGACATTCCCTTATTCAGTCGATATTCGATGTAGTTACCGTCGTCGATTTCGTAAAATTGATTCGCCACTCCACTCCATCGACATGGAGACTCGAAAAATGAACAATATCCGCCCGTCGTCCATGTTGATTCCGGCGCTGTGCGCGTCGCTGCTCGCGTCGGGCGCCGTGCTCGCCGACGGCAACGGGCCGCCGCCCTACGTCGAAGGCCATCGTGCACCGGCAGGATTCGCGCGCCCGCCGTTCCACACGAAGCCGCGTGCGAGCACGGCCACGATCGCCGGCCTCACGCCGGCACTCACCCGGCATGCATACGGGTTCGATGCGATCGCGAACCAGGGCGACGGGATGGTCGTCGCGATCGTCGACGCGTACGACGACCCGAAGATCGAGTCCGATCTCGGCGTGTTCAGCAATGCGTTCTCGTTGCCGGCCTGCACGTCGTCGAACGGCTGTTTCACCAAGGTGTACGCGCACGGTGCGCGGCCCAAACCCGATTCGGGCTGGTCGCTCGAGATCTCGCTCGACGTCGAATGGGTGCATGCGATCGCGCCGAAGGCGAAGATCGTGCTCGTCGAAGCCGCATCGGCCAGCTTCAGCGACCTGATGGGCGCAGTCGACGTCGCGGTCAAGCGCGGCGCGTCGGTGGTGTCGATGAGTTTCGGCGGCAACGAATTCAGCAGCGAGACGAGCTTCGACAGCCACTTCAACGTACCGGGCGTGACGTTCGTCGCATCGTCCGGCGACAGCGGCACCGGTACCGAATACCCGGCCGCGTCGCCCTATGTGGTGTCCGTCGGCGGCACGACGCTGTCGTCCGATACGGCCGGCAACTACATCGGCGAGGCGGCGTGGAGCGGCAGCGGCGGGGGCGTGAGCAGCGTCGAGGCCGAGCCGGCCGGCCAGGCTGCCTGGCCGATTCCGGTGGCCGGCAAGCGCGGCGTGCCCGACGTCAGCTACGACGCGAATCCGTCCAGCGGTTTCGCGGTGTACGACTCGGTCACCTATCAAGGACAGGCCGGCTGGTTCCAGGTTGGCGGCACGAGCGCGGGTGCGCCGCAATGGTCGGCGCTCGTCGCGATCGCGAACTCGCTGCGCACGGCGGCCGGCAAGAAGTCGTTGAGCGGCACCTACGACACGCTCTATACGGTCGGCAAAACCGCGTACGGCAGCGACTTCCACGACGTGACGACCGGCTCCAACGGCAATTGCGGCAGCATCTGCAACGCGGCGGGCGGCTACGACTACGTGACGGGCCTCGGTTCGCCGATCGCGCCGGCGCTCGTGCAGGCGCTCGTCGCCCGGCCGTAACCGGCGCGGCCGCGGCCGGTCGGCGCGGGCTCAGCCGCCGCGCCACGCGCGCTCGAGCGCGTTCAACGTCGCCAGCGCACCGCCCTTCAGCCCGATCACGTCCGCCCGGCGCGCATGCGCTTCGCGCGCGTTGATGCGAATCACGTCGGCACCGAACCGCTCGCTCAACAGGCGCACGGTCGGAATCGCGGTGCCCGCGCCGATCTCGACCACGGCGACGCGCCCGGCCCGCGCGATCCAGTCTTCAAGCGCGCGCTCCTGAGCGTCGTAGCGCGCGCCGAGCCAGCCGGTGTCGCCGAACATCAGGATGTTCGGCCGCGCGAGCCCGCCGCAGTGCGGGCAGCGCGGCATGTCGCCCACCAGGCGGCACGTCGTTTCGTCGACCTCCGGCATGAACGGCGCCGCGTCCCACGTCTCGTCCGTGCACGGGCGCAGGCATTGCATCGCATGAATCGAACCGTGGATCTCGACGATGCGCGCCGGATCGAAGCCGGCTTTCTGGAACTGGCCGTCGACGTTGCTCGTCAGCACGAAACCGCCGTTCGGCATCGCGTCGATCCAGCGGCGCAGGATCGCGAAGCCCGCGTGCGGCGCGGTGGCGCGGTAGAGCGCGAGACGATGCCCGTAGAAGCCCCATGCGAGCGACGCACGCGCACGAAACGCGTGCGGCGACGCGATCTCGTGGAATTCGAAACGCTCGTGGCGCAGCGCCGGATACGCGCGCCAGAAGCCGTCCGTACCGCGAAAATCGGGCAGGCCGGAATCGACGCCGATGCCCGCGCCGGCCGTGACGAGCAATGCGTCGGCGCGCGCGAGTGCATCGACGGCGGATGCCACGAGACCGGCGGGAAGCGGCGCGGCGGCGGAGTCGGATGGATCGGCGGAGTCGGAAAGCGGCATGATGGGAAAGCGGTGAAGTCGAACGTTGCGCGAATGGCGTCGCGATCATACGCCGGTTCGGGCGTCGCGCCGCCTCGGCGACGCCACTGCGGGCTGCTGCGCGTGTGCGGATACCGGCAACGCGAATACCGGCTGTCCGCAAGTGTCGCGCCGGCGATGCCGCAACCCGGCGCTCATGCTTGCTCAATCGGTCGAATCGTCCTGCGCGACCGGCATCTCGTCAACCGCGAAATAGACCGGCTTGCCGAGTTGCCGCGCAAGCGCCACGTCCGCATCCGCTCCGCGCGACGCGCCGCCGATGCGCAGCACCGCGTCGCAGCATCGCAGCAGCCGGTGCGCGGCCGGATACAGGAAGGCTTCGCCGATCGCGTCGCCGACCTGCGTCGACCCGGCCGCGGCCGCGAGCGGCAGCGACACCCATTCGCCGATCATCGGCACGTGCCCGCGGCGATACACGGCGAGCGCCGCCGCTTCCAGCCGATGCAGGTTCGCGGCGATGCGCGCGGGGTCGCCGTGCGTGCCGCTGCGATAGGGGCCGGCGACCAGCACGAGCCGCGGCGTCATGCGGCGCGCCCGCCCGCGGTTTCCCGCAGCGCGACGTACTGGAGCAGCATGATCGTCTTCGCATCGACGATCTCGCCGCGCTCGACCGCGTCCAGCGCCGCCTGCAGCGGCATCTCGACGACCTCGAGATCCTCGCCCTCTTCCGCGACGCCGCCGCCCGCGCCGGTGCGCAGCGACGCATCGTATTCGCCGACGAAGAAATGCAGCTTCTCCGTCACGGAACCCGGGCTCATGAACGCCTCGAACACCTTGCGCACGCCGCGCACGCGATAGCCGGTCTCCTCCTCGGCCTCCGCGCGGATGCGCGCTTCGGGCGTTTCGTCGTCGAGCAGGCCGGCGGCCGCTTCGAGCAGCATGCCGTCGTGCCCGCTCACGAACGCCGGCATCCGGAACTGCCGCGTCAGCAGCACGTCGCCCGTCTCGGCATGACGCAGCAGGATCGTCGCGCCGTTGCCGCGATCGTAGGTCTCGCGGCTCAGGCGTTGCCACGTGCCGTCGCGGCGCAGGAAATCGAACGTCACCTTGCGCAGCACATACCAGTCATCGGACAGCACCGTCGTATCGACGATGCGGACCCGCTCCCGCGTTGCAGCCATTGCAGCCTCCGGTTCGACAAAGGACGGCGCTCATGGTAACGTGCACATTCGTGCAATTTCAAGAATTTTCGTGCAAACACGATGCTGACGACGCAACGCAAGAAAGCGATCCTCGATGCGCTCTCGCGCGACGGCCAGGTGCTGGCTGCCGAGCTGAGCGTGCAATTCGGCGTGTCCGAAGACACGGTGCGCCGCGACCTGCGCGAACTCGCGGCCGAAGGGCTGTTGCAGCGCGTGCATGGCGGCGCGCTGCCGGCGTCGCCGGCCGTCGCGCCGTTCGCGCAGCGCGAAGCGCTCGAAACCGCGGAGAAGCGGCGCATCGCGCGGCGCGCCGCGCAGATGATCGCGCCCGGGCAAGTCGCGATCGTCGACGGCGGCACGACCTCCGCGCTGCTCGTCGGCCAGTTGCCGGTCGACCTGCGCGCGACGATCGTCACGCATAGCCCGAGCGTCGCGGTCGCGCTGGCCGCGCATCCGTCGATCGACGTGATCCTGATCGGCGGGCGGCTCTACAAGCATTCGATCGTCGCGGTCGGTGCGGCGGCGATGGAAGGCATCGCGCGCATCCATGCGGACCTGTACTTCATGGGGGTCACGGGCGTGCATCCGGTCGCGGGGCTGAGCACCGGCGATTTCGAGGAAGCGGCGATCAAGCGCGCGCTAGCCGAACGCGCGGCCGAGACGGTCGTGCTCGCGTCGCAGTCGAAGCTGCGCGCGGCGTCGCAGTTCGTGATCGGCGATATCGCGCTGGCGCAGGCGATCGTCGTCGAAAAGGAAACCGACGCCGCGCTGACGGAGCCGATCGAGGCCGCCGGCGTGACGGTGGTGCGCGCATGACGCGCGGCGGCCCGGCCGCGTCGAACCGATAGCGAAGCCGGGGGTACGGGCGCCGCGCCAATGTCAGCGTGCTGACAGGCACTGCTTGCTAACATGGGCGATCGCCCGATCCCCACGTGCTACCCGCCCGATGCCTCCCGCCTCCACCCCGACTCCCCCGGCCCCTCCGGCAAGCGACGCGCCGCCAGGCGTCCTCGCACTGTTCGTCGCGTTCGCGCAGATCGGCCTGACCAGCTTCGGCGGCGGACTCAGCGGACGGATGATGCGCGACTTCGTGCACGAGCGGCGATGGCTCGACGAAGAGGCGTTCCTCAACGGCCTTGCGCTGTCGCAGGCGTTGCCGGGCGTCAACGTGAAGAATCTCGCGATCTGGATCGGCTACCGTCTCGCCGGATGGCGCGGCGCGGTGGCGGGCTTCACCGGCATCATCGCGCCGCCCGCGGTGCTGATCGTGCTGTTCGGCGTCGCGTTCTCGACCCTCACGCGCTTCCCGCTCACGCATGTCGCGCTCGCCGGCGCGGCGGCCGCGGCGATCGGGCTGTCGATCTCGATGGCGATCACCGCGGTGCGCCGCCTGCCGCGCCGCGCGCTGCCGTTCGCGGTCATGACGCTCGTCTTCGTGTCGGTCGCGGTGCTGCACTGGCCGCTAGTGTGGACCGTGCTGATCGGCGGCACGCTGAGCGTCGCGCTCGAATACCGCCGTGCGGCCGCGGCACCGGGCGGGAGCGACGCGCGATGAACGCGTCCGCACGTTACGCCGCGCTGTTCGGCGTGTTCGCGCCGCTGTCGATCGCGACGATCGGCGGCGGGCAGGCGGTCATCGCGGACATCCAGCGGCAGGTCGTCGACGTCCATCACTGGATGAGCGCCGCGCAATTCGTGAACGACTTCGCGATCGCACGGATGGCGCCGGGTCCCGGCTCGCTGCTGGCGACGCTGATCGGCTGGCAGGTGGCCGGCTTCTGGGGCGCGGTGATCGCGACGCTCGCGCTGTTCGGGCCGACCGCGTTCCTGATCTACGGTGTCGCGCATCTATGGCGGCGACATCGAGGCGCGCGCTGGCAGATCGCGCTCGAAGCCGGCCTGCGCCCGGTCGCGGCCGGCATGATTCTCGCGTCGGTGTGGGTGCTGCTGCAGGCGCTCGACGGCGGCTGGCCCGCGCGCGCGATCGCCGTCGCATCGACGTTGTGCGTGATCTACACGCGCGTTCATGCGCTGCTGCTGATCGCCATCGGCGCGCTGCTGCTCGTCGGCATACATGCGCTCGGCGGCGCATGACGCGCGGCCATCGTCACATCGAAACCTCCGCTGTCCGCCTAAATCCCGCGAAACACCGGCGCGCGCCGCTCCGCGAACGCGCGCAACCCTTCGTCGAAATCCGCGCCTTCGCACGCCTGCCGGCGCAACTCGGCGATGCGTTCGAACGCATCGGCCGGCAATGGCCGCGCGTCCTGCAGCACGCGCAACTGCTCCTTCACCGCGTGCACCGCGAGCGGCGCCTTCGCGGCGATCGTGCGCGCGACGTCGAGCGCCGCGTCGTCGACCTCACCGGCGTCGGCCAGCCGGTTCACGAGCCCGTGGTGCGCGGCGCGTTCCGCATCGAGCGGCTGCGCGCAGACGAACATCTCCTTCAGCACGTGGATCGGCAGGTTGTCGTAGAAGCGCAGCAAGCCGCTCGTCGAATACGGCAGGCCGATGTTCGCGGGCGTCATCGCGAAACGCGCGTCGCGCGCCGCCACGACGAGATCGCAGCTCATCGCGAGATCGACCGCCCCGCCCCACGCCGATCCGGACACCGCCGCGATCACCGCGCCCGGATAGGTTCGCACGCGCCGCAGCGCGCGTTCGAGCGGCTTGCCGTATGCGAGCGGATCGCGATCGTCGGCCAGTTCGCGCAGGTCGTGCCCCGCGCTCCACACGTCGCCGCTGCCGTCGTTCGACAGAATCACGACCGGCGGCGGACGATGTCCGGCCAACGCATCGAGATGTGCAACGAGGGCATCGAGCAGCGGCGCGTCGAGCGCATGCCGTCGCGTCGGGTTCGCGAACCGCACGCGCGCGATCCGCTCGCCGATCAGGTCGACCGTCACGGTCGACGCCCCGTCCCGTTTCGTCGTGTCGGTCATTGCACGGCCTCCGCCACCGCATCCGCCTGGAAGATCGCGCGCTCCGCCAGCAGCGCGTCGATCGCATCGTCGCCGTAGCCGGCTTCGCGGAGCACGTCGACCGTATGCTCGCCGAGTAGCGGCGGCGCATGGCGCGTGCGCGGCGCCGGCAGTTCGTCGCCCATCCCGCCGAGCGGCGTGACGACCTGACGCAGCGTACCGAGCGTCGGATGCGCGACCGGCTCGACCAGCCCGCAATGCGCGAGCTGCGGATCGTCGAATACTTCGTCGAGCGTATGGATCGGCCCGGCCGGCAGCCCGGCGTCGACGAACCGTTGCGTCCATTCGCGCTTGCCGCGCGTGCGCAGCCGGCTTTCGAGCAGCGCCTTCAGTTCGTCGCGATGGGCGACGCGCGCATCGTTGGTCGCGAAGCGCGGATCGGCCGGCAGTTCGGGCAGATCGAGCAACCGGCACAGCCGCACCCACATGTCGGTCGTGATCGGTGCGAGGTTCAGCGGGCCGTCGGCCGTCTCGAACACGCCGTACGGCGCGATCACCGCATGCGCGTTGCCGGTGCGGCGCGGCACGTCGCCGAGGCTCAGGTAGCGTTGCCCGTGCACGCTCAACAGCGCAACGAGGCTTTCGAGCAGCGACGTGCCGACATGCTGGCCGCGCCCGGTGCGCTCGCGCTCGAACAGCGCAGCCATCACGCCGGTCGCGACCCACATCCCCGAGCTGAGATCGCCGATCGCGGTGCCCGTGCGGGTCGGCTCGCCGTCCGGGAAACCGGTGAGGCTCATCAGCCCCGCGTAGCCCTGCGCGATCTGGTCGAAGCCCGGCCAGTCGCGCAGCGGGCCGCGCGGGCCGAACGCGGTGACGCTGCCCATCACGAGCCGCGGGTTACTCGCGCTCAGCGCGGCATAGCCGAGCCCCATCGCGTCCATCGTGCCGGCCTTGAAATTCTCGATCACGATGTCGGCCTGCGCGATCAGGCGCCGCACGACGTCGAGGCCGGCCGGCTGCCGGAAGTCCACACAGACGCCGCGCTTGTTGCGGTTGCAGGACAGGTAGTACGTGCTCACGCCGCGATCGAACGGCCCCCAGGCGCGGCTCATGTCGCCGTGCGGCCCCGACTCGACCTTGATCACGTCGGCGCCGAGATCGGCGAGCACCATCGAGCAGAACGGCCCCGACAGCGCGCGACTGAGATCGACGACCCTGATTCCCGTTAATGCCTTCATTCCGGACTCCTGATATTGATGATGGGGTGTGGCGTGTTCGCGAACGACTGCGGCGTACCGCTCATTCGGGCAGTGTCTGGTGGCGCGTTTCGACCGCGAACGGCAGGATCAGGATGCCGAGCCCGAACACGGCCGCGGTCCATGCGACCGGCACGCCGAGCGATCCGTAACCGTGAATCGCGGCGCCGAGCAGGAAGTTCACGCCCGCGCCGATGAAGCGGCCGACCGATGCGTTGAACGCGAACGCGGTGGCCCGCACGCGCGTCGGATATTGCTCGGGCAGCCACAGCGAGAAGATCGCGAAGTTGCCGCCGAAGAAGCCGAGGAACGCGAGCGACACCATGAACGCGGCGAGCCCGTTCGGCTGGTAGAACGCCCAGCCGAACGCGAACACGATCGAGCCGGCCATCCCCGCGAAATACACGCCGAGCGCGGTACGCCGGCCGAGCCGCTCCGACAGCCACGGCGCCGCCAGACAGCCGGCAATCGTTGCGCACGACAGGATCGCCGCACCGATCGACGCCAGCCGCAGCGCGCCGACGTGATCGATGCCCGCGCGTGTCGCCAGCGTGGTGACCGCGCTCGCCTCGTAGACGGAGCCGGCCCACAACCCGACGATCGCGACGCCGACGAGGCTCGCGCTCGTCAGCGTGCGGCGCAGGAACGCCGGCGCGAAGATCTCGCGCAGCGGATGCGCGCGGCGCGCGTCGGCCACGTCGCCGTCGCGCGCGCCGTGCCGACGCCACTGCCCCGGCTCCTTCACGCGCATGACCGTAAACACCGCGAGCAACGCGGGCGCCAGCCCGCACAGGAACATCGCACGCCAGCCGTAGGTCGCGCCGATCGTGTAGTTCAGGCAGGCCGCGATGAAGAAGCCGAAGTAATAGCCCGTCTGCAGGTAGCCGGCGCCCATCTTGCGGCGGTCCTCCGGCCAGCTTTCGGCGACGTAGGTGCCCGCGAGCGCCCATTCGCCGCC
This sequence comes from Burkholderia sp. MSMB1459WGS, assembly GCF_001534535.1. Classification (NCBI taxonomy): domain Bacteria; kingdom Pseudomonadati; phylum Pseudomonadota; class Betaproteobacteria; order Burkholderiales; family Burkholderiaceae; genus Burkholderia; species Burkholderia sp. MSMB1459WGS. The sequence goes on along the minus strand of NZ_LPMU01000064.1, from coordinate 19,980 downwards.
GACGCCGATCCCGGCGATCAGCCGGCACGCGGCCAGCGCCCATACGTCGTGCACGAACGCGGCCGCGCCGGTGAACACCGAATAGATCAGGATGCTCGCCGCGAGCGTGCGCACGCGGCCGAAGCGGTCGGCGAGCGGCCCCCAGACGAACGACAGCCCCCAGCCGATCAGGAACAGCGCGAACAGGATCGAGCCGTACATCCCCAGATTCGCGGGCGTCGCCGCGATGCCGGAGGCCGGCAGCAGTTCGGTCAGCGCGGGAATCAGCACGAGCGCGTAGATCACCGAATCCACGCCGTCGAGCACCCAGCCCGCGTACACGGCCCAGAAGCCCTTGACCTGCTCGCGCGTAAGCGGCGTGCGCCGCGGCTTCGCGCCGGCCGCCGGCGCGTCGATCGCCTTGAACATCTTCGTCTCCTTGCCGGCGGGGCCGGCGCTTTCGCCGCGTCCGGTCCGGGATGGCCGGCAGTCGGGCTCTTTTGTGAGACGAGTATAGAAACGCGATCGATCGCCGAAAAATATGATATTCATCTTGCTCGATCGGATTAGCTTATGGCTCGAATCAAGCGCGAATCGGGAGACGGCGGCGATGGACTTGAGACAGTTGCGCTATTTCGTGAAGGTCGTCGAATACGGCAACGTCACGCATGCGAGCGAGGCGCTGCACGTCGCGCAACCGGCCGTGAGCCAGCAGATGCGCAATCTCGAGCAGGATCTCGGGATGCAACTGCTCGAACGAAGCGTGCGCGGCGTCGCGCCGACCGCCGCCGGCCGCACGCTGTACCGGCACGCGCTCGAACTGCTGCGCCAGGCCGACGGCACGCACGAGCTGCTGCGCCGCGACGCCGACACGCCGCAAGGCCGTGTGACCGTCGGCATGCCGTCGAGCACCGCGCGCGTGCTGGCCATTCCGCTCGCCCGCGCAGTGCGCGACCGCTTTCCCGGCATCATGCTGGAGCTGATCGAGGCGCCGAGTGCCGATCTCGACACGCTGCTCGAACGCGCACGCCTCGATCTCGCGATCGTCGTCGATGCGGTCGACACGCGCGGCATCGCGATCCATCGGCTGCTGACGGAAACGCTGTACCTGATCACGTGGCCCGGATTCCCGGTGCCGGACGCCCCCGTGCCGCTCGACGCGATCGCGCGAATGCCGCTCGTGCTGCCGAGCGCGCCGAACACGATCCGCAACCGCGTCGACTGGGCGATGCGCGAGGCCGGGCTGTCGTACGAGATCGGCTTCGAGGCGAGCTCGACCGGGCTGCTGTTCGCGGCCGTGATGGCGCAGCTCGGCGTGACGATCCTGCCGTGGACGGCCGCGCACGTCGAGATCGAGGAGCGCAAGCTCAAGCTGTCGACGGTCGCGCACCGGTTGTTCGTGCGCGACCTGTCGCTGTGCTGGCACGACACGGCGCTCGTCAGCAACGCGGTGCAGAAGGTGAAAGCCGAAATCGTCCGGCTGTTCGACACGCTCGGGCAGCGGCCGGAGTGGGCGGCCGGACACGCCGGTCGCGCGTGACGGACCTTGTGCCGCCCCGCCGCGCGTACTAAGCTCGTTTCATCCTGGGTACCGCTGACACCCCACTTCTCCTCGCCGCTCGGTATAAGCGTCGGGGGAAGGAGGCCGTTCGTGTCCCCGTTCCAGTTTGCCTGGCTTCTGCTGGGCGTCAGTGTCCTCGCCGAAGTGCTCGGCTCCGTTGGCCTGAAGTGCTCGGCCGGTTTGTCCCGCCCGTTGCCGTCCGCGATCGCGATCGTCTGCTATGCATGTGCGGTATGGCTGATGGCGCTCGCGACGAAGCGAATCGAAATGGGGCTCGCGTATGCGAGCTGGGCCGCTGCCAGCACGGCGGCCACGGCCATGATCGGCATCGTCTGCTTCGACGAATCGGTGTCGTCGCTGAAGCTCGTCGGCATCGCGCTGACCGTCTGCGCACTCGTCGCACTCAATCTCGGCGATGCGGCGGCACGATGATCCATACGCACGCATCCGGCGGGGGCATTGACAACGCTCACCGCCACCCCTTAACGTTTCCCTCATCGTAACCATCACCGGTTCAGCTTAAGAGGTTGTCGGCCCGCTCGTGCTCGACACCTCCGCCTTCCTCGAAGGCCTGCTGCTTGGCGCCGGCCTGTTCACGTCGGTCGGTCCGAAGGACGCCTTCGTCATCAAGCGCTCGATTTCGGGCCCTCACCTGCTCTCCATCGCCCTCGTCTGCGCGGGCAGCGACGCGCTGCTGATCGCGCTCGGCGCGCACGGGCTGTCGTCGTTGCTGTCGCGCCATCCCGGCGTGGTGGCGGCCGCACTGTGGGCCGGCATCGCGTATCTCGCCGGTTACGGGCTGCTTGCGCTGCGCGCGGCGATCGTCGGGCGGCAGCCCGCGCACGTCGACGGCGCTCCCGCTCGCAGCGAACCCACTCGGTCGCGCACGGTGCTCGCGGCCGCCGCGGTTTCGCTGCTCAATCCGTATGCATGGATCGATACGGTGCTGCTGCTCGGAACCGTGATCGCGAGCCACACGCCGTCCGCGCGCGAGCCGTTTGCGATCGGCGCGATGACTGCTTCGCTGGCGTGGTTCCTGATGCTCGCGTACGGCGCACGCGCGTGCCGTGCGTGGTTCGCTCAGACGCTCGCATGGCGCGTGCTCGATGGTTTCGTCGCGGTGATGATGCTCGGCTTCGCGGTGCGTCTCGCGATCGACGCGCTTTAGGCGTCAGCGGCCGACGCTGAAACCGTGCGGAATGCGTCGTGCGCGTGGGCATGCAGTTCAAAGCCGATGCCCGGCGCCTGCGGCACGCGCGCGTATCCCGCGTCGACGATTTCGCCGTCGGCGAGGCCGCTGAACGGATGGAATGCGAACGGGCTGACTTCCGCGCCGCCGAGCCCGAGCGCCGCGACGACGTGCAGCGAGAACAGATGGCCGCCATGCGGCCAGAACGCGTCGCGCCGCCAGCCGCGCGACACGAAGTGATCGACGATCTGCAAATAGCCCGGCAGCCCGTAGCTGTGCACCGGATCGAACACCAGCACGTCGCGGTCGGCGCGCAGGCCGCCGTAACGGTCGAGCAGCTTCGCCTCCGCAAGCGAGAACAGCGCTTCGCCGGCCGCGATCGGCGGTGCGTACCGCGTAGCGACGTCTGCCTGGAGCGGCAGGTCGAGCGGGTCGCAGATGTCCTCGAACCACCAGAGACCGAACGGCGCGAGCATGTCGACGGCCTGGCAAGCGGTCGTCGCGTCGTACGTGTTCATCGCGTCGACCGCGAGGTGCGATGAACCGGCAAGATGCGCGGCCGCGGCTTCGATGCGGCGCCGGTCCTGATCGAGATTCGCGCCGCCGATCTTGATCTTCGCGTGCGTGTAGCCGAGATCGACGATCCGGCGCATCTCGTCCGACAGGCGCGCGAGATCGTCATGCGGATAGCGATAGCCGCCGCCCGCGTACACGCGCACGCGTGGTGCTGTCGCCCGCTGGAGGCGGTCGGCGAGAAAGCCGTGCAGCGGCAGGCCGGCGATCTTCGCGGCGGCGTCCCAGATCGCCATGTCGATCGTGCCGACCGCGACGCAACGTTCGCCATGTCCGCCCGGCTTCTCGCCGGCCATCATCGCGCGCCATGCGCGGAACGGGTCGAGGTTCGTGCCGGCTTCGTCGGCGAGCGTGTCGGCAGCGGCCACCAGGCGCGGCGCGAACCGTTCGCGGATCAGGCCGCCCTGCGCGAAGCGGCCGATCGACGCGTAGCCGTAGCCCGTCACCGGGCGGCCGTCGCGCACGACGTCGGTGACGACCGCGACGACGCTCGTCGTCAGGCCACCGGACGCAATCGCCGGATCGGCATAGCGGGACACGGGAATCGCACGTTCGTGAATCGCGGTGATGCGCATGGTCGGGCTCCGGAGGGGTGTCCGGCGCAGGCGGAAGGGTCGTGCGCTGCAGCGGAAACGATGGGCGGATCGCTGCATCTTAGGGGTTTGCGCGGCAGCGTGCAGGACCGACGGCGCGCGTCATCGTGTCGTCGCCGGACAACCGCGTGTCGCATACGTTATGTCGCGGGTTGCAGTCGGATAGCGGAGCGCGCCGAGCCTGTCACCACGCTCGGCGCGCTGTTTCCGAACCGGTCGACTTTTATCGAACCGGAATCCTCGTTTGCCCCTCCTGGCTTCGTGAACCGGAAGGATGTGGTCGATGAGGGTATGCCTGACGCGGATTGGGTCGAATCGATCGCCCGCTCAGGCGAACACGAAGTACTTGCGCACCGTCTCCACCACTTCCCACGTCCCCTTCATGCCGGGCTCGATCACGAACACGTCGCCGGCTTTCAGGTGCACCGGCTCCTCGCCTTCCGGCGTGATGATGCAGTAACCGTCGAGGAAGTGGCAGTACTCCCATTTTTCGTAATTCACCTCGAACTTTCCCGGCGTGCAGATCCACGTGCCCATGATCTTGCTGCCGTCCTTCGAGACGTACGCGTTGAGGTTCACGGTGTGCGGATCGCCGCCAATGCGCTTCCATTTGGTCGCGTCAACGACGGGCGTCGGGCAGGTTTTGCGCAGAACGGTGATGAAATCGGACATGTCGGCTCCAGGCTAACGATCGTATGAGAGGCCTGTCACGTTAGTTCGAAAGCGTTGTCGCGACTTGTATGCGTCCGACACCGACTCGTCAATTTTCGACATCGGCTGGTGGGCAGGCACGCTGCCGTCGCGATTAGTTCGTCCGTTGCCAGATCAACCCGCATGGTCAGTTTGCGTGCGATCTTGAAAGTCGGTGTCGCGGCTGAGCGCTTCCCACGCGTCGAATTCGCGCTGCAATTGCGCGATTTTCTCGCGCGCCTGATCGAGCGCATCGCCGCCTATGATGAAGCGCGTCGGAGGATCCTCCGCTTCTACCGCGGCGATGATCGCGCGGGCGCCGCGCATCGGATCACCCCGTTGCTGGCCGTGGGCGGCAAAAATTCCGCCGCGGGCCTTGCCTGCGGTTTCCGCATAGGCGGGAATCCGTACGGACGACTGCTTGGCCGACTCGAGTCTGCGAAAGTCTGTCCGGAATGCGCCGGGCGCCACGATGGTGACGCCGATCCCGAATGGCCTGACTTCCTTCGCCAGCGTTTCCGTCATGCCCTCGAGCGCGAACTTGGCCATGTGATAGTAGCCGACCGACGGAAAGGTGACGAAACCGCCGATCGAGCTGATGTTGATGACGTATCCGTGACCGCGCTCGCGCATTCCCGGCAATACGGCCTTGACGAGGTTCAGCGGGCCAAACACATCGGTTTCCATCAGATCGCGAACCTCGGCGTCCACGCCTTCCTCGATCGACGCGAAGTAGCCATAGCCGGCATTGTTGACAAGCACATCGACGCTGCCGAAACGCTCCTCGGCCGCCGCGATGGCCGCCGCTATCTCGTCCGGCTTGGTAACATCGAGCTCAACCGCAAGCAGCTTGCCTTGCCCGTCGGCGAGATCGGCGAGATCATCCTTGCGCCGGGCGGTCGCCACGACACGGTAGCCGGAGCGCAGCGCCTGCACGGCCAGCGCGCGGCCGAGCCCTCTCGAACAGCCCGTGATGAACCAGACATCGTTTTTCCCAATCATCATTCACGCTCCCAACCTATCTCTAATGTCGATAGGGAAGATTCTTGCGTCGGTACGACCGCACAACAAGACCGATACATTGGAAGGGCCGTTGAACAGGATCGAACGATGACACGAGGAAACCTCGACGACCTTGCCGCTTTCGCGTGCGTGGCGCGCTTGCGTAGTTTCACGCGCGCCGCGGCCGCACTCGACACCTCGACGTCGAACCTCAGCCACACGATCAGGCGGCTGGAGACGCGCCTCGGTGTGCAACTGCTCCAGCGCAATAGCCGCAGTGTGTCGCTCAGCGCAGCGGGCGAAGCGCTGCTCGCGACGCTCGACCCCGCTCTCGAGAGCATAGACGGCGCGCTCGACGCGCTTCAGCGAGGCAGCGACAGCGTGTCGGGGACGCTCCGTCTGACGGCCACCCGCCAGGCCTACGACATGATCATTCGCCCGGTACTGCCGGCGTTCACCGAAGCGCACCCCGACGCGACGGTCGAAGTGCTGATCGAATATGCGTTCCGCGACATCGTCGCCGATCGATTCGACGCGGGCATTCGCCTCGGTGAGAAAATCGAGCGGGACATGATTGCGGCGAAGGTCGGCCCGGATCTGCGTATGTCGGTGGTCGCCACACCCGCGTATCTCGCGCGCCACGGCACACCGCTTCATCCGCACGAACTCACGCGGCACCGTTGCATCAATTACCGGATGGTCACGGCAGGAACAATCTATGCATGGGAATTCGAGCGCGACGGCAGCCGTCTGGAAGTACGCGCGCCGGGGCCCCTCACTTTCAACGATCCCGACTTGATGCTTGAATGCGCGCTCGACGGCCTCGGCATCGCCTATGTCCTGGAACGCGAAGCGGCACCCTACGTCGAAGCGGGAAGATTGAAGCGGATCTTGCCCGACTGGACGCCGCCTTTTCCCGGCTTCTTCGTGTATTACGCATCGCGACGACAGATGCGGCCGGTGCTCGCCGCATTTCTGGCTGCCGTTCGGGAAGCGTCTCCTGCTTCAGCGATACCGCCCCACAGGCTCCGTACCTGAACGCTAATCAGTCACCCTGAACAATTCGTTTTGCCGGCCGCTCGACGTTATGCCGCCGAGACAGCTTCAACCGGGCGGGTGAGCCAAGCGACGAGAATAAGGGCGTGAAAAAGCCGCAGCTTCCTCAGGATCATCCGCAGGTCGTGACCAGCACCGCACAGCCCCGCGATCGAATCGCGTTGCGGACTGCGGATCAGGTTTGGCGTAGCCATCTTGAATGAATTCCACCAGTGCCGGTATCTGGTCGGCGGTCAGTGGCGGAAATTCGTTGCGGTGTTGAGTGTCGTCCGTGCGGCGACTATCCCTGCCATCCCACCGCACGCACAACGGCGGCAAACCGCTGAAGTTCGACGATCGACGCAAACCGTAGCGGCCATTCGACATCGGCACTTCGGTAGTCGACAATCGATGCCACACGCCTTGTCCGAATCACCAAGATCATGTCCACGCCTACGCTACGCCTCATCGACCGTCAGCTTTCGAGCGACATAGAACGATTGCAAACCGTGTTAGAGGGTGCCCCCGGTTATAGTCTGGCCGTCGAAGGAAAATTGCCCGGACCTGGCGCTGCGATTGAGGTGCTTGATGCGCTACCGCCAGATAAGGACTACGTGGACAAGTTCGTTTACGAAATCGCCCACGACGGCGAGGCGGTCGGATGTCTTGAGATGGTGAGAGGCTACCCGGAAACCGACATCGCGTTCATCGGTCTCTTGTTGTTCCGGGAAGAATCGCAGGGCCGCGGATTCGGTCCACAGGTTCTGCAACTAGCTGAAGCAATCTGCACGGATTGGCAATGCCGCGCATTGCGTATTGCCGTCATCGACACAAACCCGCGAGCGCTCCAATTCTGGAAGCGCGAGGGGTTCATCGAACTACTTCGCAAGCCGGCGATAGATTACTCTGGACTGGCGATCGTGATGGAACGCGAGTTGGTTACACGTGCTGCTTGACTCGAGCATCGAACGACCGCCCACGGCGCCGCAGAATGAGACCGCGATTGGCCGATTTCCGACAACCACTGCCGGCGACACCACCGCTCCAGCATCGAGCAGTGCCCGTTTCGATGCCAGCGGCCAAAACGCCTCGCTTGCCATCTCTACCCCAACCCCTGTACAATCACCCGTTCTGCGGGCGTCGTATAATGGCCATTACCTCAGCTTCCCAAGCTGATGACGTGGGTTCGATTCCCATCGCCCGCTCCACTTTCCGGCTGCACGGCAGCCTGCGCAAAAGCCGCCTCGTCGAAGGCGGCTTTTTTGTACCATGTGCCGGTTCCCGGCGCACTGCTGCGCGCAACGGGCCCCAAGCCCGCAACAACGCCATTCTCTGTACCGATGATGCACGACGATCCGAACGAAGCCGGCCTGCCGCCACGCGACGACGCCATTTCCGACGAAGCGCCCGAAGGCGCCGACGCAGTCAACCCGCTGCACCACCGCCGCATCCGCAGCTTCGTGACGCGCGCCGGCCGCGTGTCGACCGGCCAGCGCCGTGCGCTCGACGAATTCGGCCCGCGCTTCGTCGTCCCGTATGCGCCGGCACTGCCCGACTGGGACGCGATCTTCGGCCGCAGCGCGCCGCGCATCCTCGAGATCGGCTTCGGGATGGGCGCATCGACCGCAGAAATCGCCGCAAACCGCCCGGGCGACGATTTCCTCGGCGTCGAGGTGCACGAGCCGGGCGTCGGCGCGCTGCTGAAGCTGATCGGCGAGCAGGATCTGACGAACATCCGCATCATCCAGCACGACGCGGTCGAGGTGCTCGAGCACATGATCGCGCCGGAAAGCCTCGACGGCGTGCACATCTTCTTCCCCGATCCGTGGCACAAGGCGCGTCACCACAAGCGCCGGCTGATCCAGCCGCCGCTCGTCGCGCATCTCGCGTCGCGCCTGAAGCCCGGCGCGTACATTCACTGCGCGACCGACTGGCAGAACTACGCGGAACAGATGCTGGAAGTGCTCGGCGCGGAACCGACGCTCGAAAACACGGCCGCCGACTACGCGCCGCGCCCCGACTACCGCCCTGTGACGAAGTTCGAGCGGCGCGGGCTGCGGCTCGGCCACGGCGTGTGGGATCTGGTGTTCCGCAAGCGCGCAGGCTGAGCGCCCGGCCGGCGCACTACCCGGCGACCCCGCCAAATGAAACGGCCTGATCGGCAATTGCCGATCAGGCCGTTTTTCATGACGCCCGCGATGCGCGCCGGACCCGACCGGCGTGTCCGCCCGGCATCACGCCCAGTTCAGCCACCCGCTGTATCCCACCAGCAGCACGAACAGCCCAAACGCGATCCGGTACCACGCGAACACCGTGAAGTCGTGCGTCGCGACGTAGCGCAGCAGCCAGCGCACGCACACGAACGCGCTGACGAATGCCGAGACGAGCCCGAGCGCGAACAGCCCGAACGAATCGACGGTGAACGCCTGCCAGTCCTTGACAGTTTCGTAGAGCGTCGCGCCGAAGATGATCGGAATCGCGAGAAAAAACGAGAATTCGGTGGCCACGCGCCGGTCGAGACCGAACAGCATCCCGCCGATGATCGTCGAGCCCGAACGCGACATGCCGGGCACGAGCGCGAAGCACTGCGCGATGCCGACCTTGAGCGCGTCGAGCGGCGTCAGCGCATCGACCGACATCACGCGCGGCGGCTCGCTGCGTTCGCGCTGCCGCGCCTCGGCCCACAGGATGATCGCACCGCCGACGACGAGCGCGAACGCGACGGGCACCGGCGAGAACAGCACGGCCTTGATCTTCTTCTCGAACAGGAGGCCAAGCGCGATCGCGGGAATCGTCGCGATCACGACGTTGAGCGTGAAGCGCTGCGCGTCCGGCCGGCTCGGCAGCCCGGACACGACGGACACGATCCGTTGCCGGTATTCCCAGCAGACGGCGAGGATCGCGCCGAACTGGATCACGACGTCGAACGTCTTCGCGTGCGAATCGTTGAAATTCAGGAAGCTGCCCGCGACGATCAGGTGACCGGTGCTCGACACCGGCAGGAATTCCGTCAGCCCCTCGACGACGCCGAGGATCAATGCCTTGCAGATCAGGATCCAGTCCATCCGTGGCCCAACTCCGAAATGGTCGAAAGAAAAGGCCACTCTTGCGCGCGCGGCCCGCCCGGCCGTGCGCGCCCCGTCGTCACTTCTCGACGATCGCCACGCGTATGCCGTTTGTAAGGATCGTAATTGTACCGGGTTCGTAGTTCACCCCGGCAAATTGGAGTTGTTCCGGCTTGAACGTGTAGATCGGATAGTTGGTCAGCAGCTGCGTCGCGAGCAGGCCGGCGGCCGCGCCGACCTGCTGCGCGTACATCTGCGCGTCGCCGTCGAGCACGAGGCTGTCGACGGCCGGCGCCTTCAGCACGACCGAGCGGCTCGGCGCGTCGTACGCGAGCTGGCCCGACACGGTGAACTTGCCGCTGACGGGCTCGCGCAGGAACGGGCTCGCGAAATGGGCATCGAGCTGCACGGCGACGCGGTTCTGGTCGGGCAGCAGGTTGACGGCCGGGTTCGCGAGCGACACGTCGACCACCTGCGCGACCGTCTTCTGGTACGGAAACTTGCGCGCGACGGCCTTCTGCACGTCGCCGCGCGAGAACGTGTAGTGATCGGGAATGAACGGGAACGTCGATGCGCACGCGGCAAGCGATACGCACACACCGATGGCGCCGACAGCGGCAGCGAGAAAACGGCGCCGGCCGGGCGCGCGAGGGACGGTCATGCTGAACTCTCTCCTGGATGCGCCGGCCGCGTCGCGACCTCGAGGCGCGTGAGCCACGCGAGCGCGTCGTCGCGCGACGCGCCGCACATGTCGGCGGACGGCTGCAGCCCGGAACAGCACGCAGGACGCTCGGGCCGGCCGAAAATCATGCAGCGGAGGTCGTCGCCGAGCTGCGCGCAGCGCACGCCGGCCGGCTTGCCGTCGGGCATGCCCGGAATCGGGCTGGAAATCGACGGCGCGATGCAGCACGCGCCGCAGCCCTCGCGGCACGCGTGCGGCGGCGGGACTTCGGCGGGCGCCGGGCGAACAACAGGCATTTCGACGGACACTCGGCTCTCTCGACGAACAACGAAAAACGGTGCGGCAACCGGACGCGGCATCCGGCAGCCCCACCCCGCATTGTGCCATCGCCGGCTGCGACGTTATTACACAATGCAGCCCGATCGGGCGTTCATATACTCGAAAGCATCTAAAAAACGCGAGACCGTCATGCGTTCTGGTTCTGCCGACACGATGTTCCGTCCCGATTTACTCGCGAAATACGGCGCGAACGGGCCGCGCTACACGTCGTACCCGACCGCGCTGCAATTTCGCGACGATTTCGATCCGGCCGACTACGTACGCGCAGCCGGCGACCCCGGCGCATCGTCGAGCGACCTGTCGCTGTACTTCCACATCCCGTTCTGCAACACCGCGTGCTTCTACTGCGGCTGCAACAAGATCGCGACCAACAACCACCGCCGCGCGCGCCCGTATCTCGACCAGCTCAAGCGCGACATGGCGCTGCAGGCCGCGCTGTTCGATCCGTCCCGCCCCGTCACGCAACTGCACTGGGGCGGCGGCACGCCGACCTTCCTGTCCGACGACGAAACGGCCGAGCTGATGGCGGCCACGCGCGAGCATTTCGTGCTGGCGCCGGACGCCGACGCCGAGTTCTCGATCGAGATCGATCCGCGCACCGTCACGCCGGCGACGCTCGTCCACCTGCGCACGATCGGCTTCAACCGGCTGAGCCTCGGCGTGCAGGATTTCGATCCGATCGTGCAGCAGGCGATCAACCGCATCCAGCCGCGCGCGATGACCGCCGACCTGCTCGCCGCCGCACGGGCGACCGGCTTCCATTCGGTGAGCGTCGACCTGATCTACGGGCTGCCGCACCAGACGGTCGCCGGGTTCGCGCGCACGCTCGAGACGATGATCGAGCTGGCGCCCGACCGCCTGTCGGTGTTCGGCTACGCGCACATGCCGCACCTGTTCAAGATGCAGCGGCAGATCGACGATGCGGCGCTGCCGCCGCCGGAAACGCGCATCGCGCTGCTCGGCCTCGCGATCGACATGCTGACGTCGGCCGGCTACGTGTACATCGGGATGGACCACTTCGCGCGGCCGTCCGACGAACTCGTGCGCGCGCAGCGCAACAGCACGCTGCAGCGCAATTTCCAGGGCTACAGCACGCGCGCGGATACCGACCTGATCGGCTTCGGCGTGTCGTCGATCGGCAAGGTCGGCGACGTCTACGCGCAGAACGCGAAGGACCTGCCCGCATACGGCGCCGCGCTCGACGCGGGCCGGCTGCCGATCGCGCGCGGCGTAAGGCTCACACCGGACGACCGGCTACGCCGCGACGTGATCACGCAACTGATGTGCAACCTCGAACTGCCGTTCTCGCATGTCGAGGCCGCGCACGGCATCCGCTTCGCCGATCATTTCGCGCGCGAGCTCGACGCGTTGCGCCCGTTCGAGCGCGACGGCCTGCTGACGATCGCACGCGATCGGCTGACGATCCATCCGGCCGGCCGGATGGTCGTGCGCAACATCGCGATGGCGTTCGATGCGTACCTCGACCAGACGCCGCGGCAGCGCTACTCGCGCACGGTCTAGGGTGCGGTTCGCGCGGGTGCCTCGCGGGCGCCCGCCGCACACGGGCGGCCGGTTTGATAGAGTGTGAGGCTTACATCCGCTTCGCCAGCCCCCCAAGATGCGCACCACCAAAGCGACCCACGCGGTCGAACGCCTGAAGACCCGCTCCGGCAACCCGCAATTCGCGGCCGTCGCGATGGCGGGCGGCCTGTTCTATCTCGTCGACCGCTCGGGCGGCACCGCCGAGAAGTGCTGCGAGCCGCTGCCGCTCGACGCGTTCGTCAAGTTCGTCGACGAATTCGGCCCCAAAAAGCCGCGCAAGGCGAGCAAGCTCGACCTCGCCTTCGAGGCGCAGATCAAGAAGAGCAAAGGGTAAAGGTCTGTTGCAGGCCGCCTGAAGGCTTCGCTGCCGTGCCGTTTGGTACAATCACGAAGTTTCTCTATCCCCGCTGATGGCCGACCAGGCTGCGTGACCACACCATGAATATCGAAAACGCGCGTTTCAACATGATCGAACAGCAGATCCGTCCGTGGGACGTGCTGGATCTGGATGTCCTGGGCCTGCTGTCGATCGTCAAGCGTGAAAACTACGTGCCGGCCGAATACCGCGATCTCGCGTTCGCCGATCTCGAACTCCCGCTGCCCGGCGGCGCCAGCAAGATGCTGTTCCCGCGCGTCGAAGCACGCGTGCTGCAGGAACTGGCTGTCAAGAAGCACGAGAACGTGCTCCTGATCGGCGCGGGTTCGGGTTACCTGGCCGCGCTGTTCGCGCACCGCGCGCAGCATGTGACGGCCGTCGAGATCGATCCGACGATCGCGAAGTTCGCGGAAGACAACCTGCGCAACGACGGCGTGACCAACGCCGAAGTCGTGCTCGGCGACGGTTCGCGCGGCTGGGCCGCGAAGGCGCCGTACGACGTGATCTGCGTCGCGGGCGGCCTGCCGGTCGTGCCGCAGGAAATGCTCGAACAGCTCAAGATCGGCGGCCGCCTGTCGGCGTTCGTCGGCGGCCGTCCGGTGATGAAGGCGCAGATCATCACGCGGATCGACGACAAGCAGTACCGCGTCGCCGACGTGTTCGAAACGTACATCGATCACCTCGTCAACGCGATCGAGCCGTCGCGCTTCAAATTCTGAGCGGCGGAGCCTCCATGCAGATCCTGACGCCCGCGATGCTCGCGGAATGGCTCGGCGACACGGCGCGCCCCGCGCCGGTCGTGCTCGACGTGCGCGAGCCGTGGGAAATCGCGACCGCGCAGATCGCCGGCAGCGTGGCGATTCCGATGCAGCAGATTCCCGCGCGCAGCGAAGAGCTCGACGACGAAGCGGAAATCGTCTGCGTGTGCCATCACGGGATGCGCAGCGCACAGGTCGCGATGTTCCTCGAATCGCGCGGCTTCACGAAGCTGTACAACCTGCAAGGCGGGATCGACGCGTGGTCGCGCGACGTCGATCCGTCGGTGCCGCGCTACTGATCGATCCTCCCGGCGGCGCATCGTGCGCCGCCGCGCCGCCCGGCACCCTGCCGCCGGCCACACGAAATCGCCGAACGGGCGCGCACTGCGCGCCCGTTTCTCTTTTCCGCTCCTCCGTTTCCTGCGTGGCGACGCCGCAGCACCGCCGTGCACCATTTGCGCTCGCGCGTCTGCACCGCAACGGACCGTGCATGCTGCACGGCGCGTCATCCGCACCGTCCCGATGCTCGCCCGCACCCCTCGCAGGCACGCCGGGCGTGCATCCGCACGACTGGCACATGCCTTGCGTTACACGATGGCCGGCGCCGCCACGGCGCACGCACATCCAACACGACAAGGGGATCCCGATGAAACGTCGCAGTCTGTTGAAGTTCGGTTCGATGGCCGGCGCACTCGCGCTGGCGGGCAAGAGCCCGTTCGCGCACGCGGCCGATGCGGGCACCGGCCCGATCAAGGTCGGCATCCTGCATTCGCTGTCGGGCACGATGGCGATCTCGGAGACGTCGCTGAAGGACACCGCACTGATGACGATCGCCGACATCAACAAGAGCGGCGGCGTGATGGGCCGCAAGCTCGAACCGGTGGTGGTCGATCCCGCGTCGAACTGGCCGCTGTTCGCGGAGAAGGCGCGCCAGCTGCTCACGCAGGACAAGGTCGCGTGCGTGTTCGGCTGCTGGACGTCGGTGTCGCGCAAGTCCGTGCTGCCGGTGTTCGAGGAACTGAACGGGCTGCTCTACTACCCGGTGCAGTACGAAGGCGAGGAAATGTCGCGCAACGTGTTCTACACGGGCGCCGCGCCGAACCAGCAGGCCATTCCGGCCGTCGAGTACCTGATGAGCGCGGAAGGCGGCGGCGCGAAGCGCTTCTTCCTGCTCGGCACCGACTACGTGTATCCGCGCACGACCAACAAGATCCTGCGCGCGTTCCTGAAATCGAAGGGCGTGAAGGACGCCGACATTCAGGAGGTCTACACGCCGTTCGGCCACAGCGATTACCAGACCATCGTCGCGAACATCAAGACCTTCTCGCAAGGCGGCAAGACGACCGTGGTCTCGACGATCAACGGCGACTCGAACGTGCCGTTCTACAAGGAGCTGGGCAACCAGGGGATCAAGGCGACCGATGTGCCGGTCGTCGCGTTCTCGGTCGGCGAGGAAGAGCTGCGCGGGATCGACACGAAGCCGCTCGTCGGCCACCTCGCCGCGTGGAACTACTTCATGTCGGTGAAGAACCCGACCAACACGAAGTTCAAGGACCAGTTCGCCGCGTGGGTGAAGGCGAACAACCTGCCGGGCGGCGCGAAACGCGTGACCAACGATCCGATGGAAGCCACCTACGTCGGCATCCATATGTGGAAGCAGGCCGTCGAGAAAGCGAAGAGCACCGATGTCGACAAGGTGCGCGTCGCGATGATCGGCCAGACGGTGGCCGCGCCGTCGGGCTTCACGCTCGCGATGGACGGCAACCATCACCTGCACAAGCCGGTGATGATCGGCGAGATCCGCGGCGACGGGCAGTTCAACGTCGTGTGGAAGACGAAGACGGCCGTGCGCGCGCAGCCGTGGAGCCCGTTCATCGCGGGCAACCAGGGCAAGCCGGACGTCGTCAGCTCGATTCCGGCGTTCCTGCGCCGGCAACGCGCGGCGCTGGCCTGATGCGGTGCGGCACGTCGTGCTTCGTGTGCGGCGTGCCGCCCGCACGCCCGCTGCCGATGCGCCGGCACGCGCTTGCCGTGACGAACCGCCCGCGCCGGCGCCGCGCCGCCGCACCACTGCGCTTCCCCACGCCCGACAGGACTTCCCGATGCCTACACGCTTTCGCCGAGCCGCCCGCGCGATCGCGGCATGCGCCGCCCTCGCGGGCATGCTGCCGCACGCCGCGTTCGCGCTGACGGCGGCCGATACCGCCGCGCTCGCCGGCGACGACTTCGACGCGAAGACGGCCGCGATCGAACGGCTCGCCGTCGACACCGATCCGCGCGCCGTTGCGGTGCTCAATGCGTTGTCGAGCGGCGATGCACTCGCGACCGGCGACGGCCGCCTGCTGATCCAGGCAGGCGACACCGCGCACGACGCGCTCACGCAGGCCGCGACGCCGGCCGGCGACGCGCAGCCGGTGATGCTGAACAACCTGCTGCGCACGAAGATCGCCGGCGCGCTGTCGGGCCTCGCGCTCGCGTCGCCCGACGTCGCCGCGCGCCGCGACGCGATCGACGCGCTGCTGAAATCGCCCGACCCGGCGCTCAAGCCGATGATCGACCGCGCCCGTGCAAAGGAAACCGATCCGGCATTGAAACGTCGGCTCGACGCGCTGTGGGCGATCGCCGCGCTGCACGACGCCGATCCGGCCAGGCGCCTCGAAGCCGTGCAGGTGGTGGCCGCGCGCAGCGATCTCGACATGATCGAACAACTGCGCCCGCTGGTCGCGAAGAACGCCGACGGCAGCTACGCGGAACCCGATGCGCAGGTCCGCGCCGCCGCGCAACAGGGACTCGACGCGCTCGACGCGCTGCAGCGCCGCGGCGAAATCGCCGGCACGCTGTTCGCCGGCCTGTCGCTCGGCAGCGTGCTGCTGCTCGCCGCGCTCGGTCTCGCGATCACGTACGGGCTGATCGGCGTGATCAACATGGCGCACGGCGAATTCCTGATGATCGGTGCGTACGCAACCTATGTCGTGCAGACGCTGATCCAGCGCTACGCGCCCGGCGCATTCGACTGGTATCCGCTCGTCGCCGTGCCCGTGTCGTTCGCGGCGGCCGCGCTCGTCGGCATCGTGCTCGAGCGGCTCGTGCTGCGGCACCTGTACGGCCGCCCGCTCGAAACGCTGCTCGCGACCTTCGGCGTGAGCCTGATCCTGATCCAGGCGACGCGCATGCTGTTCGGTGCGCAGAACGTGCAGGTCGTGAACCCGTCGTGGATGAGCGGCGGCGTGACGGTGATGCAGAACCTGATCCTGCCGTACAACCGGCTCGCGATCCTCGCGTTCGCGCTCGCGGTGGTGTTCGTAGCGTGGGCCGTGCTGACGAAGACGCGGCTCGGCCTGTTCGTGCGCGCGGTCACGCAGAACCGCCGGATGGCCGCCTGCGTCGGCGTGAAGACCGCACGCGTCGACGCGTATGCGTTCGCATTCGGCGCGGGCATCGCGGGCCTCGGCGGTTGCGCGCTGTCGCAGATCGGCAACGTGGGCCCCGATCTCGGCCAGAACTACATCATCGATTCGTTCATGGCCGTCGTGCTCGGCGGCGTGGGGCAGATCGCCGGCACCGTGCTCGGCGGCTTCGGGCTCGGCCTCGCGAGCAAGGCGATCGAGCCGTTCTGGGGCGCCGTGCTCGCGAAGATCGCGGTGCTCGTGATGATCGTGCTGTTCATCCAGAAACGCCCGCAGGGCATGTTCGCGCCGAAGGGCCGCAGCGCGGAGGCTTGACGTGACTTCATTCACCGATTCGATACCGAACCCGGTCGCCGGTACGTCCCAGTCCGCCGCCGCCGCGCGCGCGGCGGACGGCTTCGCGCTCGGCCTGCCGCCCCGCCCTGCGCTGCTGTCGCGCCGCGCATGGCTCGCGCTCGTCGCGCTGTGCGTGGCGATCGGCATCGGCGTGCCGCTCGCCGCGCTCGTCGTGCCGGAAGCCAGCGCGCTCCATCTGTCCGCGTACACGATGACGCTCGCCGGCAAGCTGATGTGCTACGCGATCGCCGCGCTCGCGCTCGATCTCGTGTGGGGCTACTGCGGGATCCTGAGCCTCGGCCACGGGTTGTTCTTCGCGCTCGGCGGCTATGCGATCGGCATGTACCTGATGCGCGAGATCGGCCGCGACGGCAAGTACGGCAGCGACCTGCCCGACTTCATGGTGTTTCTCGACTGGCACCAGTTGCCGTGGTACTGGAGCGGCACGCAGCATCTCGCATGGGCGCTCGCGCTCGTCGTGCTCGTGCCGGCCGTGCTCGCGTGGGTGTTCGGCTTCTTCACGTTCCGCTCGCGCGTGAAAGGCGTGTACCTGTCGATCATCACGCAGGCGCTGACGTTCGCCGCGATGCTGCTGTTCTATCGCAACGAGACGGGCTTCGGCGGCAACAACGGCTTCACGGATTTCAAGCGCATCGCCGGCTTCGCGATCACGTCGCCGGGCACGCGCACGGTGCTGTTGCTGCTGACGTTCGCGACGCTCGTGCTCGCGTTCATCGCCGCGCGCGCGATCGTCACGAGCAAGCTCGGGCGCGTGGTGACCGCGGTGCGCGACGGCGAGACGCGGCTGATGTTCCTCGGCTACAGCCCGCTCGCGTACAAGCTGTTCGTGTGGACCGTGTCGGCCGTGCTGTGCGGCATCGCCGGCGCGCTGTACGTGCCGCAGGTCGGCATCATCAATCCCGGCGAGATGTCGCCGGGCAACTCGATCGAAATGGCGATCTGGGTCGCGGTGGGCGGGCGCGGCACGCTGATCGGGCCGATCGTCGGCGCGTTCGCGGTGAACGGCGCGAAGAGTTTCTTCACCGCGTACTTCGCCGAATACTGGCTGTTCTTCCTCGGCCTGATCTTCGTGCTCGTGCCGCTGTTGCTGCCGCGCGGAATCATGGGCCTCGTCGAAACCGTGCTCGCAAAGGGGAAACGCGCATGAACGGAACGGCGCTCTACCAGTTCACGCCGCCGCCCGAGGACGAGCTGCTCGCCGTCAGCGGCAGCGCGTCGATGGGGCGCGTCGTGCCGCCCGGCATCGACACGTCGCACGGCACGATCCTGTATCTCGAGGATATCGAGGTGAGCTTCGACGGTTTTCGCGCGCTGAAGAAGCTGTCGCTCGCGATCGACGCGGGCGAGCTGCGCTGCGTGATCGGCCCGAACGGCGCGGGCAAGACGACGATGATGGACGTGATCACCGGCAAGACGCGGCCCGATGCGGGCAAGGTGTTTCTCGGCCAGACGATCGACCTCGCACGGATGAACGAGCCCGAGATCGCGCGTGCGGGCATCGGCCGCAAGTTTCAGAAGCCGACGGTGTTCGAACAGCACCCGGTGTGGGAAAACCTCGAACTCGCGATGCAGACCGACAAGGGCTGGCTCGCGTCGCTGCGCGCGCGGCTCGACCGCACCGCGCAGGCGAAGATCGAGGAGACGCTCGCGCTGATCGGACTCGAAAGCCACGCGTATCGCGCCGCCGGCGAGCTGTCGCACGGGCAGAAGCAACGGCTCGAAATCGGCATGCTGCTGATGCAGCGCCCCGCGCTGCTGCTGCTCGACGAGCCGGCGGCCGGGATGACCGACCACGAGACGATGGAGCTCGCCGAGCTGCTGAACACGCTGCGCGGCACCTGCTCGATGATGGTCGTCGAGCACGACATGGAATTCGTCGCGGCGCTCGCGGGCGACACGGGGCGCGTGACGGTGATGGCCGAAGGCGCGGTGCTCGCGCACGGCACGCTCGACCAGGTCAAGCGCGACGACGCGGTGATCGAGTCTTACCTCGGACGATGATGCGATGCTGAAAATCGAAGCGCTGAACCAGTACTACGGCGGCAGCCATATCCTGCGCAACGTGAACCTCGCCGCCGACGACGGCAAGCTCACCGTGCTGCTCGGCCGCAACGGCGTCGGCAAGAGCACGCTGCTGCGCTGCCTGATGGGCGTGGTCGCCGCGAAGAGCGGCAGCGTGTCGTGGCGCGGCACCGCGCTCGGCGCACTGCCGCCGTATGCGCGCGTCGCAGCCGGGCTCGCGTACGTGCCGCAGGGCCGCGACATCTTTCCGCGGCTCACCGTCGAGGAGAACCTGCTCGTCGGCGCGGCGAGCCGCAAGGCGCCCTCGAAGGTGCCCGATCGCATCTACGACCTGTTCCCGGTGCTGAAGGACATGCGCGCGCGGCGCGGCGGCGACCTGTCGGGCGGCCAGCAGCAACAACTCGCGATCGGCCGCGCGCTGATGAGCGAGCCGCAGTTGCTGATCCTCGACGAGCCGACCGAGGGCATCCAGCCGTCGATCATCCAGGACATCGGTCGCACGCTGCGCCAGCTCGTCGACGAATCGAAGATGACCGTGCTGCTCGTCGAACAGTATTACGATTTCGCGCGATCGATCGCCGATCGCTACTGGGTGATGAGCCGCGGCGAGATCGTCGCGGGGGGCGATGCGCGCGATATGGAGACGAACGGCGTGCGGGAGCTGATCGCGGTGTAGCGGGCAACGCGGTAGGGGCCGCGCGATGGCGGTGAGTGGCGTTTGGCGTTTGGCGTTTGGCGTTTGGCGTTTGGCGTTTGGCGTTTGGCGTTTGGCGTTTGGCGTTTGGCGTTCGGCGTTTGGCGGTTGGCGTT